>JAJQFJ010000032.1 GCA_021201185.1 Clostridiales bacterium | reverse complement strand
CGTCTACGTCACCCCCGCCTTCCCCAAGCTGGTCTATGTGCTGGACGAGAACAACTGCCTCAAGGGCGGCAAATACGACTACCTGACCCGCCTGGCCGTCCAGTGCTCCGCCAAGCGGATGTATCCCGACTACATCTCCGCCAAGAAGATGCGGGAGAACTACGAGGGCAACGTCTTCTCCCCCATGGGCTGCCGGTCCTTCCTGGCCCCCTGGAAAAACGAGGACGGTGAGTACCAGTTTGAGGGCCGGTTCAACCAGGGCGTGGTCTCCATCAACCTGCCCCAGATCGGCCTGGAGGTCCGCGGGGACATGGACAAGTTCTGGCCGGAGTTCGACCGCCGTCTGGAGATCTGCAAGGAGGC
Organism: Clostridiales bacterium; assembly: GCA_021201185.1. Lineage (GTDB taxonomy): Bacteria > Bacillota > Clostridia > Oscillospirales > Oscillospiraceae > Onthomonas. The sequence goes on along the minus strand of JAJQFJ010000032.1, from coordinate 17,480 downwards.
CATTATGTGCCGCCACAACGCCCTGAAGGGCGTCCGCTCCGACGTGTCCCCCATCCACTGGCAGTACGGCGCCATCGCCCGGCTGAAAAAGGGCGAGACCTTCGACAAGTACCTCTACGGCGGCTATTCCTCCATCTCCCTGGGCTATATCGGCCTGTATGAGCTGACCTACCTCATGACCGGCAAGAGCCACACCCAGCCCGGCGGCACCGAGTTTGCCCTCCAGGTGATGCACCACCTGAGGGACACCGTCCAGCGCTGGAAGGAGGAGACCAATATCGGCTTCGCCCTCTACGGCACCCCCGCCGAGAGCCTGTGCTATCGCTTCGCCCGCATCGACAAGGAGCGGTACGGCACGGTGAAGAACGTCACCGACAAGGGCTATTACACCAACTCCTACCACGTGGATGTGCGGGAGGAGATCGACGCCTTCTCCAAGTTCACCTTCGAGAGCCAGTTCCAGTCCATCTCCACCGGCGGTTGCATCAGCTATGTGGAGATCCCCAACATGCGCCACAACCTCCCCGCCCTGGAGACCATGGTGCAGTTCATCTATGACAACATCCAGTACGCCGAGTTCAACACCAAGAGCGACTACTGCCAGGTGTGCGGCTATGACGGAGAGATCACCATCAACGACGATCTGGAGTGGGAGTGCCCCTGCTGCGGCAACAAGGACCAGCGGAAGATGAACGTGGTCCGCCGCACCTGCGGCTATCTGGGAGAGAACTTCTGGAACGAGGGCAAGACCAAGGAGATCAAGGCCCGGGTGCTGCACCTGTAAGCCCGCCTGAAAGGAGGCCCTTCCGTGAATTACGCCGCCATCAAGACCCACGACATCGCCAACGGCCCCGGGGTCCGGGTGTCCCTGTTCGTCTCCGGCTGCACCCACCACTGTCCCGGCTGCTTCAACCGGGAGGCCTGGGACTTTCAGTATGGACAGCCCTACACCCAGGAGACGGAGGACCAGATCATCCAGGCCCTGACCCCCTGGTACATCACCGGCCTGAGCCTGCTGGGGGGTGAGCCCTTCGAGCCCGCCAACCAGGCTGCTATCCTCCCCCTGCTCCGCCGGGTCAGGCGGGAGCTGCCGGATAAGACCATCTGGGCCTACTCCGGCTACACCCTGGAGTCCGATCTGCTCACCGGCCACCTGGGGGACTGGGCGGTCACCAAGGAGATGCTGAGCTACATTGATGTGCTGGTGGACGGGGAGTTCATCCAGGCCCAGAAGGACATCACCCTCCGGTTCCGTGGCTCCTCCAATCAGCGGGTCCTGGACCTGCCCAAGACCCTGGCCTCCGACTCGGTAGTGTGGTGGTCGGAGCTGTGAGACTGACATACTGAAATAAGAGGACGGCTTTCCCGCAAACGGGCAGCCGTCCTTTTTTCTGTCACGAAGAATGAATATAATAGGAAACCGGCTCCCCTGGCGGAGAACCGGTTCCTTTTTGCTACGCAGAAGGAGGGATTCGAACCCTCGTTACGCTATTAACGTAAACACGATTTCCAATCGTGCGCCTTCGACCACTCAGCCACTTCTGCATATCATGGCGTGGGTGCTCTACCCAATGGATGCGGCGAGCCAGAAGGCCGTGGCTCATCTGCAACGCTGATTATTATACCAGAAAAATCCTGAACGTCAAGGGGTCTCAGGAAAAAATTTGCAGGTCCCGGGGCAGGGGCAGTCTGTGTCTCCCCCGCCCCGGGGTCGGGTCAGTAGGTCAGATGGAGCAGATCCTCCTTGATGTTCCAGAGCTGGTCGGACAGGTCCACATAGTAGGCGTGGGGGTTGTCGAACCGCTTCACCTCATCCCAGAGCATATCCACCTGCTGGCGGCAGTAGTCCTGAATTTCCTTCAAAGTGGGCAGCTGATAGACCAGCTCCCCGTTGCGGAAGACGGGCACCATGATCTCCTTGGCGGTGAAGTTGCTCACCGTCTTGCGCTTCCAGGTGGCCCGGGGGTCGAACAGGCGGATGGGCTCTCCGCTCTTAACCTCCTCGTCGTAGACGGTGAGCACATCGGCGATGGACTCCCCGGAGTCGTTGTCGTAGAGCCGGAACACCCGCTTGAAGTGGGGGTTGATGATCTTCTCCGGGTTCTCGCTCACCTTGATCTTGGGGATGATGCGGCCCTCGTCGTCCTCGATGGCTACCAGCTTGTACACCCCGCCAAAGACCGGGCTGCTCTTGGAGGTGATGAGCCGCTCGCCCACGCCGAAGGAGTCCAACTGGGCCCCCTGGCGGAGCAGGTCCTGGATGAGATACTCGTCCAGCGAGTTGGAGGCCACGATCTTGCACTCGGTCAGCCCGGCGTCGTCCAGCATCTTCCTCGCCTTCCGGGAGAGATAGGTCAGGTCGCCGGAGTCCAGCCGGATGCCGCACTTGGTAATACCCTGGGGCAGCAGCACCTCCTTGAACGCCCGGATGGCGTTGGGAACACCGGATTTCAGCACGTTGTAGGTGTCCACCAGCAGAGTGGCGTTGTCCGGGTACAGCTCACAGTAACGCTTGAAGGCCTCGTACTCGGTGGGGAACATCATCACCCAGGAATGGGCCATGGTGCCGGTGGCGGGGACGCCGTAATCCCGGTCCGCCTGGGTACAGGCGGTGGAGCTGCATCCGCCGATGTAGGCGGCTCTGGCCCCCAGGATGGCGGCAGAGGCCCCATGGGCCCGGCGGGAGCCGAACTCCGCCACAGGACGGCCCTTGGCCGCCCGCACCACCCGGTTGGCCTTGGTGGCAATGAGGCCCTCGTGGTTGTACACCAGCAGCAGATAGGTCTCGATAAACTGGGCCTGGATGGCCGGGGCCCGGACGGTGACCACCGGCTCCTGGGGGAAGATGGGCGTCCCCTCGGGCACGGCCCAGATGTCCCCGGTGAACCGGAAGGTGCGCAGGTAGTCCAGGAACTCCTCGCAGAAATACCCTTTCCCCCGGAGATAGGAAATGTCCTCCTCGGTGAATTTCAGGTTCTGGATATAGTCCACCAGCTGCTCCAGACCGGCGGCGATGGCATAGCCGCCGTTGTCCGGCACGTTGCGGAAGAACATATCAAAATAGGTGATCCGGTCCCGGACCTCCGGGGTGCGGAAATAGCCGTTTGCCATGGTCAGCTCGTAGAAATCGCAGAGCATGGTGTAATTGGTCTGACAGTCCATAAAAAACACTCCGATCCCGCCCTGAGGGCGATGGATATATTCAGGTGTATTGACACTTGAGGCAATTATAGGCGTTTCCCGCCGATTTTGCAAGAGCGGAAACGTGTGATTTCCGCCAAAGCACGCAAAAAAGCGCGAAAATCCCCCGGCGGGACAACCGTCCCGCCGGTGGCAGAGGGTCAAATCAGAGGGGTATCGTCTCAGCGCTTGACGTTGTAGGCGTCGAAGCCGGGCCACTGGGCGGCTGCGCCCAGCTCCTCCTCGATGCGCAGCAGCTGGTTGTACTTGGCAACACGCTCGCTGCGGCTGGGAGCGCCGGTCTTGATCTGGCAGGTGTTCAGAGCCACGGCCAGGTCAGCGATGGTGGTGTCCTCAGTCTCGCCGGAGCGGTGGCTGGTGACGGCGGTGTAGCCGGCCTTGTGAGCCATCTTGATGGCCTCCATGGTCTCGCTGACGGAGCCGATCTGGTTGAGCTTGATGAGGATGGAGTTGCCGCAGCCCAGGGAGATGCCCTTGGCCAGGCGCTCGGTGTTGGTGACGAACAGGTCGTCGCCCACCAGCTGGACCCGGTCGCCCAGCTCGGCGGTCAGCTTCTGCCAGCCCTCCCAGTCCTCTTCATCCAGGCCGTCCTCGATGGAGATGATGGGATACTTGTCAACCAGACGCTTCCAGTGCTCGATCAGCTCGTCGCTGGTGTAATCCTTGCCGCACTTGGGCATATGATACTGACCAACGGTCTCGCCCTTCCACTCGCTAGAGGCGGCGTCCAGAGCCAGGACGAAGTCCTTGCCCGGCTCGTAACCGGCCTGACGAATGGCCTCCAGGATGAACTCGATGGCCTCCTCATCGGAAGCGCAGTCAGGAGCGAAGCCGCCCTCGTCGCCCACGCCGGTGGACAGGCCCTTGCCCTTGAGCACCTTCTGCAGGGCATGGAACACCTCGGTGCACATCCGCAGGCCCTCGCTGAAGCTGGAGGCGCCGGCGGGCATGATCATGAACTCCTGGACATCCACGCTGTTGGTGGCGTGAGCGCCGCCGTTGAGGATGTTCATCATGGGCAGAGGCAGCTTGGTGGCGTTGGCGCCGCCCAGGAACCGGTACAGAGGCAGGCCCAGGGAATCGGCAGCGGCACGGGCCACGGCGATGGAGACGGCCAGGATGGCGTTGGCGCCCAGGTTGCTCTTGTCCTTGGTGCCGTCGGCAGCCAGCATGGCGGCGTCTACAGCATAGGTGTCGATGGCGTTCATGCCCACGACAGCCTTGGCGATGGGACCGTTGACGTTGGCGACTGCCTTGGTCACGCCCTTGCCGCCGAACTGGCTCTTGTCGCCGTCCCGAAGCTCCAGAGCCTCGAACTGGCCGGTGGAAGCGCCGCTGGGAGCTGCGCCGCGGGCGACGGTGCCGTCAACCAGGCGGACCTCCGCCTCGACGGTGGGATTGCCGCGGGAGTCAATGATCTGGCGGCCAACTACGGACTGAATCTCTAAAGTCTTCATGTGATACCCCTTCTTCAAACGTATTTCTTGGTGGTTTGTAGGATATAACTGATTGAAATGTCTGTTTTATTACCACAGACTAAGCCACAATGCAACTATACCACAGGCAATTGTGGATGTCAAGTGTTGGGGCCAGGTTTGCGGGGGCGGTGGGTACGAATTCGCCGTAAGCCATGCGCTCAGCGGAAGCGTGCGCTGCTCTCCCTCCGTCACAGCTTACGCCGTGCCACCTCTACCGCCTAACGGCGGCACTTCGCCTCAGAGAGGGAGGCAAGAGTCTGCGCAGGCCACTCGGCTCCCTCTTTGAGGGAGCTGTCAGCGAAGCTGACTGAGGGAGAGCGGCAGACACCTGCGAAAAGGTACGCACCCGGGCGAATCCGTACCAACTCCCAATGCGTTTGTTCTATTTTCTCGTCGGGTCCTGCCGCTTGATATAGTCCTCCGGCTCCTGTCCGGCGTCCTCCTTCACGTAGTCCAGATTGGTATAATCCCTCAGCTGCCGGCTCAGATTTTTCTTTTTCAGCCATCTGTCCACCAGCTCTCCCATCAGGGAGGAGAGGATGGCGAACAGGGGCACGCCGATAATCATGCCAACAAAGCCAAACACGCCGCCGAAGAAGATGATGGAGAACAGCACCCCAAAGGGGCTGACTCCGGTGGTATTGCCCAGAATCCTGGGCCCCAGGATGTTGCCGTCAAACTGCTGGAGGGCCAGGATAAAGATGATGAAATAGACGCACTTGATGGGGTCGGTGAGCAGGATCAGCAGGGCGCAGGGGATGGCCCCCAGGAAGGGGCCGAAGAAGGGGATGATGTTGGTGACGCCAACCACCACGCTGACCAGCAGGGCGTAGGGCAGGCGGAGCAGGCTGGAGCCGATGAAACAGAGGATGCCCATGATGAGGGAGTCCACCAGCTTGCCGGTGATGAAGCCGCCGAAAATGCGGTTGGTCTTGCGCAGCTCCTCCAGGAGCCGGTTGCCCCGCTCCGTGCCCGCTATGGCGTAGAGCAGCTTTTTGGCCAGGGCCAGCATCCGCTCCTTGTCCGCCAGGAGATAGGCGGAGACGATGAGTCCCAGGACGAAGTTCTTCACCCCGTTGACCACCGTGACCACCCCGCTGAACAGGCCGTTCATCAGGGAGTCCGTCCCCAGCCGCTCCACCAGGCTCTGGAGTCCGGGGAGCAGGGTCTCTGTCACCCAGGTGGAAAACTGGGTGCTCATGTCGTCGAAGTAGGACTGAACGCTGATATGCAGCCCGAACCGGGCCAGCATCTCGTCCAGCCATGCCCCGGTCTGCTCCAGATAGCCGGGGAGGTTCGCGCTCAGGTTGGCCACGCTGTCAAAGAGCTGGGGAATGATCATGGCCAGCAGGCCAAAGACCACCGCCAGCACCAGCAGGACGGACAGAAACAGGGCCAGTCCCCGGGCCAGCCCTCTGGGCTGCTTCATCCGGCAGACAGACCGCAGCCACGGCTCCAGATTGCGCACCAGGGCGTTATAAATGGGTGAGAGCAGATAGGCGATGACCAGGCCCACGATAAAGGGCATGAGGATATCCACCAGCTGGGCGGCCCCCGCCTTGATGGCATCGAACTTGACAAAGCAGAAGATGAGGATAACGCTGGCCACCACCACACCAAAAACGGTGAGGGCCGCCCCAAGATACTTGCTGACGTCCTTTTTTTGCAGCACTGTGCGCACCTCCCCTGTCTTCCGTCAGACGGACAGCTCTACCTTCCGCCCGTCCAGGGCGGAGGCGTACTGCTCCAGCACCGGCCGGACGTCGTTTTCCAGAAACTCCGTCACCTGGTCCGGGCAGCGGCCGATGTAACGGCTGGGCTCCAGATGGGCGGTCAGCTCCTCCCTGGTCATGCCAAAGAGGGGGTCTGCGGCAATCAGGTCGATGAGGTTGTTGTCCAGGCCCAGCTCCTTCACGTTCCGTCCCGCCTCCAGGGAGTGGACCCGGATGCGCTCGTGGAGCTCCTGCCGGTCGCCGCCCCGGAGGACGGCGTCCATCATGATGTTCTCGCTGGCCATAAAGGGCAGCTCCTCCTGGATGTGCTTTTCGATGACCTTCTCGTGGACGATGAGCCCGGAGGTCACATTCTGGCAGATGCGGAGGATGGCGTCTGTGGCCAGGAACGCCTCCGGAACCGAGATGCGCTTGTTGGCGGAGTCGTCCAGCGTCCGCTCAAACCACTGGGTAGAGGCGGTGATGGCCGGGTTCACCGTGTCGCTGATGACATACCGGCTCAGGGCGCAGATGCGCTCGGAGCGCATGGGGTTGCGCTTATAGGGCATGGCGGAGGAGCCGATCTGGTGGGCCTCATAGGGCTCCTCGATCTCCTTCAGGTGGCTGAGCAGCCGCAGGTCGGTGGCAAACTTGCTGGCTGACTGGGCGATGCCGGAGAGGGTGTTGAGCACATAGGAGTCCATCTTCCGGCTATAGGTCTGGCCGGAGACGGGGACCACCCCGTCAAAGCCCATCTCGGCGGCGATCTTCTCCTCCAGGGCCTTGATCTTCTCCTGATCGCCGTGAAACAGCTCCATAAAGCTGGCCTGGGTGCCGGTGGTCCCCTTGCTGCCCAGCAGCTTCAGGGTGGAGAGACGGTACTCCACCTCGTGGAGGTCCATGAGAAACTCGTTGGTCCACAGGCTGGCCCGCTTACCAACCGTGGTGAGCTGGGCCGCCTGAAAGTGGGTGAAGCCCAGTGTGGGGGTGGCCTTGTACCGGTCGGCGAACCGGGCCAGGTTGTCGATGACCCGCACCAGCTCGTCCCGGATGAGCTCCAGGCCCTCCTTCATGAGGATGATGTCCGTGTTGTCCCCCACATAGCAGCTGGTGGCCCCCAGATGGATGATGGGCCGGGCCTTGGGGCACTGGTCGCCCCAGGCGTGGATGTGGGCCATGACGTCGTGGCGCAGCTCCTTCTCGTACCGGGCCGCCGCCTCGAAGTCCACGTTGTCCACGTTGGCCTCCATCTCGTCGATCTGCTCCTGAGTGATGGGCAGGCCCAGCTCCATCTCCCCCCGGGCCAGGGCGATCCACAGCCGCCGCCAGGTGGTGAATTTCTTGATGGGGGAAAAGATATACTGCATCTCGTCGCTGGCGTACCGGCTGGAGAGAGGGCTTTCGTATCTGTCGTTCATTGCGCTCGACCTCGCTTTTCCAATTTTGCTGGTTCGATTATAACACGATGGGCGGGGGTTGAAAACTACCAACCCGTTCTTTCTGGGGGATTTGTACCGGTTCTCTGCGGATTCGCCCGGGTGCCTGTCTTGGCGCGGGTGCGTGCTGCACCCCTCCACCGCCTAGCGGCGGTCCCCCTCCCCTTTCAGGGGAGGCTAGGGTGCCTGCATCCCTTTTGGCTCCCCTGAAAGGGGAGCTGTCGCCGTAAGACGACTGAGGGGTGCGGCAGGCACTGTCGAAATGTTAAAGGCTTCCGGCGAATCCGTATTAACTCTCCGGCAAATTCGCAACCCCTCTCACCCGCCAATCGCCTCACAGATGAGCCGACCCATCTCCTTTGTCCCCACCAGCTTGTCCACCGCTCCGGCGATGTCGGCGGGGTGCCAGCCCTGAGCCAGGACCGCGTCCACCGCAGACTCCACCGCGTCTGCCTCCTGAGCGAGCCCGAAGGAGTAACGGAACATCATAGCCACAGACAGGATGGTGGCGATAGGGTCGGCCTTGTCCTGACCGGCGATGTCCGGGGCGGAGCCGTGGATGGGCTCATACAGGCCGGGGGCGGTATCCCCGATGGAGGCGGAGGGCAGCAGACCGATGGAGCCGGTGACCATAGACGCCTCGTCGGAGAGAATGTCGCCGAACATATTCTCCGTGACCACCACATCGAACTGGCCGGGGTTGCGGACGATCTGCATGGCACAGTTGTCCACCAGCATATCCTCGTAGGTCACCTCCGGGTACTCCTTCGCCAGCCGGTGCATGGTGGCCCGCCACAGACGGCTGGTCTCCAGGACGTTGGCCTTGTCCACGCTGGTCACCTTTTTCCGGCGGAGCATGGCCAGCTCAAAGGCCCGGCGGCCGATGCGCTCGATCTCCAGCTCGGAGTAGGCCATCAGGTCGGTGGCCTCCAGGCCCCGGTCCTCCGTCTGGTACTTATCCCGCTTGCCGAAGTAGATGCCGCCGGTCAGCTCCCGCACCATCATCAGGTCGATACCGGCCTCCGCCGTCTCCTTTTTCAGCGGGCTGGCCTCCGCCAGGGCGGGGCGCAGCATGGCGGGGCGGAGATTGGCGTACAGCCCCAGGTCCTTCCGGATGGCCAGCAGGGCGGTCTCGGGCCGCTCATAAGCAGGACGGTCGCTGCCCCATTTGGGGCCGCCCACCGCCCCCAGCAGAACTGCGTCGCAGGCCTTGCACCGCTCTGCGGTGCCGTTGGGGTAGCTCTTCCCCTCCGCGTCGGTGGCGCAGCCACCCATCAGCACGTCCTCAAAGGTGAATCTGTGGCCAAATCTGACCCCCACCTGCTCCATCACACGGACTGCCTCGTTCACGACCTCCGGGCCGATACCGTCGCCACGGATAAGGGCGATTTTGTAGTTGCTCATTGTTTTTTGCACCTCGTTTATCAGTTTTTGACTGTTTTTGCAGAGATTGAGAGATTGATTGTCGGCAGAGAGTCTCCCTACTTCCCCGTCGGGTCCAGCGCGTCCCGCAGGGCGTCGCCCACGAAGCTGATGCACACCACCAGCACCACCACCACGATGCCCGGGGGCAGCCACAGCCAGGGCTGGCTGGTCAGGATGGTCAACGACTGGGCGTCCCCCAGCAGATTGCCTAGACTGGCGTCCGGGGGCTGAACCCCCATGCCCAGAAAGCTCAGCGCCGCCTCGTCCAGCATGGACAGGGCAACCACCGACGTAAAGTAGACCAACACCGGGGCCGCCGTGTTGGGCAGGATTTCAGAAAACAGGATGTACCATCCCGGCATCCCCGCCGCCTGGCTGCTCTTCACGAAGCCGCTCTCCCGGAGGGAGAGGACGTTGCCCCTGACCAGCCGGGCCGCGCTGGGCCAGTCCACAAAGCCCAGGATGATGATGATGTTCCACAGCCCCGGCTGGAAGATGGCCGCCGCCACCAGCACCAGCAGGATATAGGGAAAGCTCATCACCATGTCGGTGATGCGCATGATGATCATATCCGCCACACCGCCGAAGTAGCCGGAGATCAGTCCCAGCACTACTCCGATGGCAGTGGACAGCCCCGCCGCCAGCACCCCCACCAGCAGAGACGTTCTCGTGGCGTAGAGCAGCCGGGAGAGCACGTCCCGGCCGATCTGGTCGGTGCCCAGCCAGTGCGCCGCACTGGGGGCCGCGTTGAATTCCGGGTTGATGGCCGTGGGGTCGTAGGGGGCGATCACCGGGGCCAGGACCGCCAGCAGGGCGATGACCAGCACGATCACCAGGCTGACCACTCCCAGCTTATGGCGCAGAAAGCGCCGAATCATACCGTTGTCTCTCATTTCAGCTCCACCGTCGGGTCCGCCAGGGCGTAAAGGATGTCGGTGACCAGATTCACCAGGACAACCACCACCGCCGTCATCAGGCAGACCCCCATGATCACCGGATAGTCCCGGCTGGTGATGGCGCTCATGGTCATGAGCCCCAGTCCCGGCCAGGAGAACACCTGCTCCACAATGACGCTGCCCCCAAAGAGCATTGGCACCTCCGTCCCCACCACCGTGATGACGGTGAGCAGGGTGTTACGCAGGCCGTGATTCCACACCACCCGGTGCTCTCCAATGCCCTTGGCCCGGGCAGTACGGAGATAGTCCTGCTGGCTGATCTCCAGCATGGAGGAGCGGAAGTAGCGCAGATTCACCCCGGTATAGTACACCGTCAGCACCGTCACCGGCATGACCATATGCCGCAGCACGTCCAGCACGCCGCCCCCTGTTCCCAGGGTGGTCATGCCGCTGGAGGGGAGCCAGCCCAGCTGGATGGTGAACAGCCAGATGAGCACCAGGGCCAGGAAAAAGCTGGGGATGCCGGTGCCCACAAAGCTCAGGGATACCAGGGCATAATCCCGCTTCGTATAGGGGTGGGTGGCCGACCAGATGCCCAGAGGCAGGGAGATGACCAGGCTCAGCGCCAGAGAGGTGGCCATCAGCAGCAGCGTCGGCCCCAGGTGACTGGCGATCATGTCGCTCACCGCCTGATAGGAGGTGGTGGAGTAGCCCAGATTGCCGGTGAGCACCTGCTGGAGCCAGACGAAGTATTGCACATAAAAAGGCTGATCCAGCCCCCAGGCCACCGCCCGGGCCTCCAGAGCCCCCTCGGACACTCTGGGCCCCACCAGCATATCCAGGGGACTCCCTGCAAGGCACATGAGGCCGTAGTCGATGACCGTGATGCCGATGAGCACCGGGATCGCTATGGCGATTCGTTTTAAAATGTATTTCCACATGGTGTCAATACCTCGCCGCCCGGATGAGGGACTGGGTGTAGGGGTGGTTGGGGTGGTCGATGATCTGCTCCCGGGTCCCCGTCTCCACCAGCACGCCGTCCTTCATCACCGCCAGGCGCTGACTGACATAGGCCACCGCCCCGATGCCGTGGCCGATCATCACCGAGGTCAGCCCCAGCTCCCGCTGGAGGCGCACCATCAGCTCCAAAATCTGGGCCGCCACCGTCACGTCCAGGGCGGAGACCGGCTCGTCCCAGATCACAAAATCCGGGTTCAGGGCCAGAGCCCGGGCGATGCACACCCGCTGCCGCTGGCCCCCGGAGAGGGCGTGGGGGTAGCGGTCGGCATAGCGCTCCGGCAGCTCCGCCAGCTCCAGCAGACGGGCCACCTCCCGCCGACCGTTCTCCCGGTTGGCCAGGCCGTGATAGGCCATGGGCTCATAGATGGTCTGAAACACCGTCTTGCGGGGGTTCAGGGAGGCGTAGGTGTCCTGAAAGACCATCTGTATCCGGGTGCGCACCGATTTCAGCTGCCGCCGGCGGGAGAGGTCCTGCCCCTCGAAGCGGACGCTGCCGGAGGTGGGCTGCTCCAGGGCGGCCAGCTGCCGCCCCAGGGTGCTCTTGCCGGAGCCGGACTCCCCCACCAGGCCCAGGGTCTCCCCCTTTTGGATGGTCAGGGACACGTCCTTCACCGCCTCCACCCGTTGGAAGGCGGAGAGGCGGTAGGTTTTGCTCACATGGTCCGCCTGGCAGATCACGGGATTTGTCTCGTTCATTTCAGCCTCAGTTTCTCGGCCGCCGCCGCCAGCCGCCGGGTATAGGGGTGCTGGGGATGGTGCAGCAGCGTCCCCGCGTCCCCCGTCTCCACCACCCGGCCCTCCCAGGCCACGGCGACGCGGTGGGCCTGGCGGGCGGCCAGGGCGATATCGTGGGTGATAAACAGCACCGCCATGCCGCTCTCCCGCTGGAGATTGCCCAGCAACTCCATGATCTGGGCCTGGACGGTGACGTCCAGGGCGGTGGTGGGCTCGTCGGCGATGAGCAGCCGGGGATTGCAGGCCAGGGCCATGGCGATACACACCCGCTGCCGCTGGCCCCCGGAGAGGGTGTGGGGATGGCGTTTCAGCTGCTCCCGGCCCCCGGGGAGGCCCACCCGCTCCAGCAGGGACAGGGCCAGGTTCTCCGCCTGCTTTTTATTGTAGCCCAGGTGAATCCTCGGCCCCTCGGTGAGCTGTTCCCCGATGGTCATCACCGGGTTCAGGCTGGTGAGGGCGTCCTGAAAGACCATGCCGATCTGGCCGCCCCGGTACCGGTCCAGCTCCGTGGGTGTACAGGCAAGCAGATCCTGTCCGTCAAAGGTGACGCTCCCCGCCGTGACTTTGGCGTTGGGGGGCAGCAGCCCCATGACCGTCAGGGCGGTCACGCTCTTGCCGGAGCCGGACTCCCCCACCAGGGCGAGAAACTCCCCCGGCTCCACGTTCAGGTCAAGGCCGTGGAGCACCTCCTGCTCCCCGAAGGAGAGATGGAGATCGGATACCTCCAGCAGGCTCATTCGGCGAAGCTCCACTCATGGATGTTGTTGATGCAGCCGTACATGGTGGCCTGGGCGTTCTGGAGGGTGTCCCGCACCGCGCCCAGAGGTCCGTTGGCGTACAGACAGATGAGGGGCACCTGCTCCTGGGCGAAGGCGTCGATGAGGGCGTAGTTCTCCTGCTGGACGGTCAGGTCGTCGCTGGACTGGATGCCCAGCACCGCCGCCTGTACCTCATCCGGGTACAGATGGCACCAGGCGGACAGCACCCAGTCGATGTCCCAGCTGGGGTCCACCGCGGGATATGTGTACTGGACGGCGATCATGTCATACCCGTCGGTACCTGCGTTGGTGGTCAGCGTCTCCAGGTCTACCGTGACCAGCTCCACCTGGATGCCCACAGCCGCCCAGTAGGCCTGGCACAGGGTACAGGCGTTGATGAGGGTCTTGTCCCCGGAGTTGATGTACAGGGTGTATGTCTCGCTGCCGTCCCATCCGGCCTGCATCAGCAGCTCCAGGGCCTGGTTCGGGTCGTAGCTCACTGCGCTCTGACCGGAGTAGTAGGGGCCGTCGGGGACGCAGAAGCCGTCCATCAGCTCCGCCCCGCCGGTGAGCAGACCGGTGACGATGGTCTCCCGGTCGATGGCGCAGAGCATGGCCTGGCGCACCAGCTCGTCCGGGATGCAGTCGGCGTTGATGAAGATGGTCTCGGTGGCGATGGCGGAGCCATAGGCGGCAGTGATGCCCTCCAGGCTCTGGACGGAGGGATAGTCCTCCTCCGGGATGGAGGCCAGCAGCGGCGGTACGATGTCGATCTCCCCGGATTGCAAACCGGTGAGCAGCTGGCTGCCGTCCACGATCTGGATGTTGCAGTACATGATCTCCGGCTCGCCCAGGAAGTAGTTCTCGTTGGCGATGTAGGAGATGTAGTGGTTGGCGTCGTAGCTGGTCACCATGTAGGGGCCGGAGACCACGGTGGGGGCGTCAAACCAGTCGGAGGTAGCCAGCTCGCTCTCCGGGATGGTCTCCAGGATATGCTTGGGGAGGGTCAGGATGTACTGGGCGTAGCCGTTGAGGAAGCTGGTCAGGTTCATCTCGTACTTGAAGGTGATGTTCAGCGTCTTTTCGTCCACGACCTCCAGGCCGTCGATGGTTTCGGCCCCTTCCTCCACCCAGCCGGTCTCGTCGTCGGTGCCCACGATGGCGGTGAACTGCATGGCGTAGTTCATCACCAGGGGGCTGGCGATACGGGTCATGGTGTAGGCCAGGTCGTCGGCGGTGATGGGCTCCCCGTCAGACCAAGTGGCGTCCTCCCGGAGGTGGACGGTGAAGGTCAGGTTGTCCTCGGTGGTGATCTCGTCGGCCAGGATGTACTCAAACTCCAGCTCGTCATTCAGGCTGACCAGAGGGAGAAACTCCAGGCTCTGGGCGTAGACGTTCACCCAGTCCCCGTCCATGAGCAGGGGGTTCAGGGTGCCCAGGGCGGAGGTACAGCCAATGTTGACCACCTGAGCGATGGCAGTAGTCTCCCCCTCGGCAGTTTCGTCCGAGGTATCCTCCGCCGTCTCGGCAGCAGAGTCGGCAGTGTCCGTATCCGTTGCAGTCTCGTCAGATGCGCCGCAGGCCGCCAGGGACAGGGCCATGGTCAGGGCCAGGAGCAAGGCAAGCAGTTTTTTCATCTCAATTTCCCCTTCCGGTTCACATTTCCCTCAAAGTATACGATTAACAGCCCAAAAAGTCAATGTGCAGGGTGCTGATAACGAAACCATTACTGCCCCATGAAAAAATCCCCCCGGCACAGGCCAGGGGGACTGATTCGCTCAATGACAGCGGTGACTGCACCCGCTGCACGATCCCGTGCAGCCCGAGGGCGCTTCTCCGCTCTTTTGATCCTTTGAATGGTGAGAGGAGCAGGCGGAGCAATAGGCGCAGCCGCCCTTTTTCATCTCCTTCACTGTCGCCCGGAAGGCGAGGACGAACAGGACGATGAGGATGATCACCACAAGGACTGTTCCCATTTCGGATGCTCCTTTCAGACGATTCAGTCAAATTTCCTCACATATTTGCCGCAGCCCGGCGGGAGAGCCGCTCGCTCTCCGGCTTGTAGCCCGGGCGGGCCAGGAGGTAGATGCCGAACGCCACCAGGGCGATGGCCACCACCGTCCAGAAGCCGAAGGCGCAGACTCCGGTGAACAGACCGGCCAACTGATAGACCACCAGCGCCACGCACCAGGCCAGCAGGCACTGATAGCCCACGGCGGCCAGGGTCCATTTGGTGGTGCCGAACTCCCGCTTCATGGCGCCGATGGCGGCAAAGCAGGGGGCGCACAGCAGGTTGAAGACCAGGAAGGCGTAGGCGGCGGCGGCGGTGTAGGTCTGGCGCAGGATGGCCCAGGTCTCGTAACCGGACTCAGAGACCTCCTCCAGACCGGCGTACAGCACGCCGAAGGTGCCGACCACGTTCTCCTTGGCGATCAGGCCGGTGACCACAGCTGCGGTGGCCTTCCAGTCGCCAAAGCCCAGGGGCACGAAGAGGAAGGAGAACACGCCGCCCACCACGGCCAGCAGGGAGTTGTCCATATCCTCCACCATGCCGAAGCCGTTTTCAAAGCCGAAGCTGGAGAGGAACCACACCAGGGCGCTGGCCAGCAGGATGATGGTGCCCGCCTTTTTGATGAAGCTCTTGGCCCGGTCCCACATGTGGATGAGCACGCCCTTGGGACGGGGCATATGGTAGGCGGGCAGCTCCATGACGAAGGGAGCGGGGTCCCCGGCGAAGGCCTTGGTCTTTTTCATAACGATGCCGGTGAACAGCACCGCGGCGATACCCAGGAAGTAGCAGGAGGGGCCGACCCACCAGGCGTCGTTGAACAGCGCTCCGGCGATGAGGGCGATGATGGGCAGCTTGGCACCGCAGGGCATGAAGGTGGTGGTCATAATGCTCATCTTCCGGTCGGACTCGTTTTCAATCGTTCGGGTTGCCATGACGCCGGGGATGCCGCAGCCCGTGCCGATGAGCATGGGGATGAAGCTCTTGCCGGAGAGGCCGAAGCGGCGGAAGATACGGTCCATGATGAAGGCGATCCGGGCCATATAGCCGCAGTCCTCCAGGATAGCCATGAAGAAGAACAGCACCAGCATCTGAGGCACGAAGCCCAGGACCGCGCCCACGCCGGCCCAGATGCCGTCCAGGATCAGGGCCTGGAGCACCTCGTTGCAGTTGATGGCCTCCAGACCGGTCTGGAGCAGGGTGTAGATGCCGGGGATGTACACGGGGCTGTAGTCCGCCGGGTCAGGCTCCTCCACCTCGGCGGCGGCCAGGAAGTCCTCCACGGTGACGGAGAGGGGGTCAACGATCTCCATCTCCTCCAGGTCCCAGATGTCCACGCTGACGGTGAGTCCGCCGTCCGCCTCGATCTCGGCGGCCAGGGCCTCCAGGGCCTCCACGTCGTCGCTCTCGCCGTCGAAGGTGTAGCCCGCGGCGATGGCCTGGTCGAGATAGCCGTCGGAGTGGAGCATGTCGCCCACGTCGGCATCGTAGTAGTCCGCGCCGTTGATGATCTGCTCCGCCTCGCTGAACTCGTCGGCGGCGTCGTCATAGTCGGAGCGGCCGATGCCGAAGAGGAACCAGCCGTCCTCTCCCAGGAACTGGTCGTTGGCCCAGTCCGTCCACCAGGAGCCTACTGTGGAGACGGAGACATAGTAGATGAAGCAGATGACCAGGGCGAAGATGGGCAGGGCCAGCACCCGGTTGGTGACCACCCGGTCGATCTTGTCGGACATGGTCAGGCCAGACTCCTTCTTGCGGACGGTCTTACCCACGATGCGGCCAATGGCGTCATACCGCTGGCCGGTGATGATGCTCTCGGCGTCATCGTCCAGGTTTTCCTCCACCCGGGCGATGACGGATTCCAGCTCCTCGGGGAGGCTCTCCCCGTAGCCCAAGTCGGCCAGCACCTTCTCGTCCCGCTCGAACACCTTGACGGTGTACCAGCGCAGGGCGGAGGGGACGGTCACCTTGCCCTCGATGGCGGCGGAAATTTCAGTCAGGGCGCTCTCGATCTCCTTGATAAAGCCCTTGGGAGCGGGGGCGGCCTGATGGCTGCTGGCCAGCTCCACCGCTTTCTTCGCCATCTCGTCCAGGCCCTCGCCGGTGACGGCGGCGGTCTCTACGATGGGGCAGCCCAGCTCCTTGGAGAGCTTCTCCACGTTGATCTGGGCCCCGCGCTTCTTGACCACGTCCATCATGTTCAGGGCGATAAGCACCGGCAGGCCCAGCTCCAAAATCTGGGTGGTGAGGTACAGGTTCCGCTCGATGTTGGAGCCGTCTACCAGGTTAATGATAACATCCGGCTTCTCGTTAAGCAAGTAGTTTCGGGAGACGACCTCCTCCAGCGTGTAGGGGCTCAGGGAGTAGATGCCGGGCAGGTCGGTGACGATCACGTCCTTGTAGCCCCGGAGCTTGCCCTCCTTCTTCTCGACCGTGACGCCGGGCCAGTTGCCCACATACTGAGAAGCTCCGGTCAGGGCGTTGAACATGGTGGTCTTGCCACAGTTCGGGTTGCCCGCCAGAGCGATTTTGATCTGTGCCATGATGGTTCCTTCCTCTCTTTGATACGCTTTTCCTGGCTCCCTCTTTGAGGGAGCTTAGGGTTTCCGCAACCCCCTTGGCTCCCTCCTTGAGGGAGCTGTCAGCGAAGCTGACTGAGGGAGTGCGGCAGGGGCTTTCGTCTGACGAAAATCTTCCGGCGAACCCGTGCCAAACCTCTGCGAATTCGCCGCGACGTTTGTGCTTTTCGGGAGTGCCTGCTGCTCTCCCTCAGTCTGCCCTTCGGGCAGCCAGCTCCCTCAGAGAGGGAGC
>JAJQFJ010000066.1 GCA_021201185.1 Clostridiales bacterium | reverse complement strand
CCTGTATGCCTGATGCTGTTTTTTCTCTACCCCAACTCTTGACAGAGAACCAAAACAACGAATAAAAAGCGGCGGCTCCCCAAAAAGGAGTCGCCGCCAGTCTTTGATTGAGAATATTTCACCAGGCATTTTCCACCATCGCTGCGGTGGCGTTGAGCACCATCCGCCGGAAGTCGGACAACGTGTCCAACAGGGCAAAGGACTGTGTCCAGCTGTTCCGGGCGGCGAGCAGAGGGGTCTCCACCCGCCCGTCCAGGTCGGGATAGGCCAGGGGATTGGAGCGCCAGGAGGGAGAGAGAAGGTCATAGGCTTGGGTAGATGTGACCGACCAGCCGCTGTAGGTTGCGTTTTTTGCCATGTTTTCCGCCTGACAGAGATAGTTTAATAATTCATAAACGTCCTCGCTTTTTTCCGTGTCGGCGGAGACGGCGTAGTACAGGACGGTTTGCCAGCTCCCGCTGGAGGGGATGACAAAGCTCAGCTCAGGCAGCTCTGCCATCAGCTCGATGGCGTCGCTGGCCGGACAGACGGCCAGAACAGCCTCTCCGGAACGGAACCAGTCAGCCATATCCTCCCCATTGCAATAGTCCAGCACAAGAGGGGATTGCCCTTTCAGCCACAGCCCGGCGGCGGACAGAGCCTCGGCAGACTGGGAGTTGACATCCAGCTCCAGGGCGGCCAGCCCCACCGCCGTCAGCTGTCCGGGGTCTGCGGGCATGAGGATCTGACCGGAAAAGGCGGCGTCTGCCAGATCGGCCCATTGAGTCACCCGAAGCTCTGTTCGGGTGGGGTCGTAGAGCAGGCCCATGGTCGTCCAGAGACAGGGGACAGCGTACTCCTCCAGCCCGTCTAAATCATACCACTGGTTGTCAATGGTTCCCCAGGTGGAGAACGAACCGGTGCTCAAACGCTGGACAGATCCGGTCTCTACCATCTGAGAGATACAGTCCACGTCTGCCAGCAGCAGATCGCTTTCCGTCAGGGTGATGTCGCTCCCATCTCCGGCAACGACATATTCTACCTCAATACCTGTCTTTTGGGTAAAATCCGACAGGACATCCGGGTCGATATAGGCTCCCTGACTGTAGAGGACTACCGCGCGGCTGAGATCCGCATCCCCGCCCGTCAGGGCGTAGGCAGAGCCCATCAGGCCTGCCGCCAAACATAAAGACAACAGTCTTTTCAACAAAATGCCTCCAATTTGAGGGGACGAAAACGTCAGTTCAGTTCTGACAGAGAGAAGTCGGGGAAATAGGCCGGGAGAAAGTCCACCGACTGCACCCGCCAGGTATGGCCGTTGAGGTATTCCAGCACCCCGGCATCGGTGGTAAAGCGGAAGGTCAGAGACCAGGAGCAGAGCGCCTGGGTCCGGCGGCCATACTGCCGGTTTACCCGCTCGCTGCCGTATTTGCCGTCTCCCAGCAGGGGACAGCCTGCATCTGCCAGCTGGGCCCGAATTTGATGGGTACGCCCGGTGAGCAGCTCACATTCCACCAGGGACAGCCCGTTTTTGACCGCCAGAGTGCGGTATTCCGTGACGGCGGTCCGCCCTCCGGGGACCGGGCGATGGTAGACCGACACCTGCTTTTTGCGCTCATCCCGGAGCAGGACGCTCTCCAGCCGCCCGTTCCGGGGAGACATCGTCCCCACGGCGACACAGAGATACCGCTTTTCCAGCTCCCGGTCCCTGATCTTCTGATTCATGACCCGGAGGGCCTCGGCGGTCTTGGCGGCGATGACGATGCCGCTGGTATTCCGGTCGATCCGGTTGCAGAGGGCGGGAACGAAGGAATTCTCCTCCCGGGGCCGCCACTCCCGCTTCTGGTAGAGGTAGGCCAGGACGTGGTTGATGAGAGTATTGGACGTCCCTGTCTCATCGGCGTGGACCACCATTCCGGCGGGCTTGTTTACCAAAAGAAGGTGCTCGTCCTCATATAAGATGTCCAGCCTGGGGGTGGCGATGGTGAGATAGGCGTTCTCCTCTGTGGGCGTCTCAAAAAATTCGTCATTGATATAGAGCTGGAGCAGGTCTCCGGCCAGGAGCCGGGTGTCCCGGCTGACTCCCTTACCATTACATTTGACCCGTTTCAGACGGATGTATTTCTGCATCAGTGAGGCGGGGAGCGGGGGAACAGTCTTGCTCAGCCAGCGATCCAGCCGCTGCCCGGCGTCATTTTTGCCAACGGTAAATTCCCGCATAGCCGACCCTCCTGCTCTCTGTGACCTGTGCTCATACTCTGCGTTCATTATAGCAAATCATGTCCTCCTGCGCCAACTGATTTTTGCACAAAAGTTGCGCCTGCCCATCCCGGTTTTTCGGGGCGGGCGGCGGACAGAGTGGTCGCCGGATGACGCAGGCGTGTTTATGCGGCGATGTCTTCATGAAATATGCTTCGCTGACAGGAAAAAGTGCTTGACAGGGGGGGGAGCTCTCGGTTATAATGTCACTTGTGTCGTTATGCGAGGTGTGCTATGCGTCTTGAGCTGGGTGACATCATCCATGTGCCGGGTGGTGTAAAAAACTTTGACTTTTCACTTGACCTGTCCGACCTGGATTTCTATGGGGAAAAGCCCATCTGTGAGCCGGTTCGGGTGCAGGGACGTGTGGTCAACCGGGCGGGAATGCTTCTGTTAGAGGCCACCGCCAGTAGCAATCTGCATCTGCGCTGTGACAGCTGCGGGACGCCCTTCGAGCGGGTCAAGACCGTAGAGGTAGAGCGGATGCTGGCCACCGAGCTTGAGGACGAGGAGGATGATGACGATATCATCCTTCTGGACGGCTCCATCTTAGATGCCGGAGAGGTCATGACCACCGAGTTCATTCTGGAGATGGACACCAAGAATCTGTGTCGGGAGGACTGCAAGGGACTGGGTCCCGGCTGCGGCGTCAACCTGAATGTGGACGTGTGCAGATGCAAGCCCGAACCAGACCCCCGTCTCGCCGCTCTTGCAGCATTGCTGGAGTGAGCGGGAGTTCCAAATGCGTCAATTTCCGAAAGGTAATGAGGAGGTGTCATAGATGGCAGTCCCTAAGAGTAAAGTCTCCAAGGCAAGACGCGACAAGCGCCGCGCCAACTGGAAGCTGGAGGTTCCTGGCCTGATCAAGTGCGAGTGTGGTGCTTACCGCCTGCCGCACCGCGTCTGCCCCGCCTGCGGCAAGTACAACGGCCGCAGCTATGCCAAGGACGAAGCCGAGGCCAAGTAAAAAGGGCCAGTGGTCGAGAAAAGGGAGAGCCTGCCATAGACAGGCTCTTTACTGGTTCTCTGTCAAGAGTTGGGGTAGAGAAAAAACAGCATCAGGCATACAGGACA
>JAJQFJ010000067.1 GCA_021201185.1 Clostridiales bacterium | reverse complement strand
CTGGTATAGCTCAGTTGGTAGAGCAGCTGATTTGTAATCAGCAGGTCGGGGGTTCAAGTCCGTCTACCAGCTTTCAGCGACAACCAAATATGGAGGAGTACCCAAGTGGCTAAAGGGGGCAGACTGTAAATCTGTTGGTTGACGCCTACAATGGTTCGAATCCATTCTCCTCCATCGTGACCGGGAACCGAGTATTCGGTTCCCGGTTCCTTTTTGCCCTGCGCCGGACGGCCACCCACCGCAATCGAACTTTTGTTCTATCTGATGCAGATATAATATCACCAAACGGAGAAGTCGTCAAGGGGCAATTCACAAATTTTATCCGTATGGAGATATCACGTGTAGGGAAAGGGTCGGCGCACAAGCGCCGACCCTCCAGTCTGTCAAAATAGTTAATCTGTCAAAGGAAAAACAGGGAAAGACTGCTTTAGCAGGGTGCATACTGCAAGCCGCTATTCCTCCTCCTGCTCCGCCTGGTCAAAGTCGGCGCAGGTGATGGTCATGAGATCCTCCCGGGTGGGCTGCTCCAGCTGGGCCACCCGGTCGGACTGGATGGAGACCAGTGTTTCAAACAGGTTGCGCACGTCCCGGGCGTTGCCGAAGTTCTCGTCCCGCTCGTCGTACAGGGTCTGGAAAAAGCCGGGGAGGCGCTCCTTCAGCGCGTCCTCCACCTGATAGCCGTTCTTCTGGCAGGTAGAGCAGAAGATCTCGTACAGCTCCGGGCCGGTGTAGTCGTCAAAGTAGATATACTTGTTGAACCGGGACTCCAGACCGGGGTTGGAGTGGATGAACTTCATCATCAGGTTGGAGTACCCCGCCACGATGACCACCAGCTCCTTCCGGTGGTCCTCCATGGCCTTGAGGATGGTGTCGATGGCCTCCTGACCGAAGTCGTTGCTCCCCGGCTGGCTGGCCAGAGAATAGGCCTCGTCGATGAACAGCACCCCGCCCATGGCGGACTGGATCACCTTCTGGGTCTGGATGGCGGTCTGGCCCACATACCCTGCCACCAGGCCGGAGCGGTCTACCTCCACCAGCTGGCCCTTGGGCAGCACCCCGATGGCCCGGTAGATGCCCGCCAGCAGCCGGGCCACGGTGGTCTTTCCGGTGCCGGGGTTGCCCATGAACACCAGATGAAGGCTCATGGCAGGGACGGGCAGCTCCTGCTCCTCCCGGAGCTTCCGGATCTTCACCAGATTGACCAGACTGCGCACGTCCTTTTTCACCTTTTCCAGACCACACAGGCTGTCCAGCTCGGCCATCAGCTCCTCCAGGGTGGGCTGCGGCTCCTCTGCCGTCTCCCCCTGAGTCGTTTCCGCGGCGTCTCCGCTCCGGGCTGCGTCGGCGGTGTTCTGGGCGGCGCTGCCGCGGTCGGCCGCGCCGTCGTCTGCGGGAGTGCGGGGCGACAGGGGCGGCTGTCCCGCCGCCTGGCGGAGACGGTCTGTATAGGCCCGGGCGCAGTCGGCGGCGGCGGTGTTCAGCTGGTCATAGACCGCCGCAAACAGGAGGAAGGTCAGCTGACACAGATCGCAGAACGGCCCCACCCGGTCCCGACCGGTGCCCTGGTCGGAGGCCTGGATCTGGCTGAAAAAGCCGGGAAGCTGGAAGTCCGGGGCGGTGGACACGGCGGCGCACAGCTCCAGATACAGCACCCGGGCGGGCTGGTTTGCCCCAGAGCAGATGGCGTTGTAGGCGTCCACATGGTTGTCCGTCAGCTCGCCGCCTCCGGCGGCCCAGATGCCCAGGGCGCACCGGCGAAAATAGGCGTCCGCCTCCTGCTCAAAGCTCAGCCGGAGACTGCCCCCCGGCAGCTGCCGACGGTAGGCGGCGATGGCGGAGCGGTATTTCTTTCCCACCACAGAGGCGGTGATTTTGGTGTATGCCATAGGGCAGCCCTCACTTCCCGTTTTTCTCTGCGTTTATTATACCGCCGGAAGGAGATGGGGGCAAGTGAATTGTTGCGCATTTAACTGCTAACTGCTCTCCATACACGCCAGATACAACTCCCCTGCCGCCCGGGCGAACAGCCGGGCCCCGGCCAGGGCCTCCCGGAGGGCGTTTCCGCTGGTGCCCACCTCCACCAGGAGGGAGCCCACGGTCATGTGCTGGTTGAACCGCTGGGAGCGGAGATTGATGGCCCGGGGGAACCCGGCGTCGATGCCCAGCAGCCGGGCCTGGATGTGGGTGGCCAGAGTGAGATTCTCCTCCCAGTTGGGGTGGGTCAGCCCGCCGTCGTCGGTGCCCACCACCAGCATGACCTGGGCCACCGTCTCCCCGTCTACCGTGTCCGTCAGCTTGTAGACCGTGCCGTCGTCGGCGATGAGGGCGTCCCGGTGGACGTCCAGGACGATGGAGATGGTGGGATACTGCTCCAGATAGCTCTTGATCCCCTCCAGGGAGCGGGCATAGGAGCCGGTATAGCTGGGATAGTCATATAAGGTGGTGTCGTGGACGACAGACAGCCCCATCTCCTCAAAGACCGCCTTCATCTCCTCCCCCACCCGTATCATGTTGTAGTTCTCGTCCGTCGTCCGGGCGGTGTCCGAGGCCACATACTCGTCCCCGTCGGCGATGGTGTAGGCCTCGGTGGCGTGGGTGTGCATAATGAGGATCTGGGGTCCCTCCCGGGAGACGGTCAGGGTCAGCTCTCGCTCCAGATAGTCCGACAGTGCAACCTCGATGCCGTCTGTGCGGTTGGTCAGCTCCAGCAGAGAGGCGTCCGCCGGGGTGATGGATTCGGAGACCTCCTCCGGGGCCTCCTCCGTCTCCTCCTCCAGGGGGGCCTCCAGCAGGCCGGAGACGGAGACGGCTTCCTCCACCGGCTCCGTATCCTCCACCGGCTCTGTCTCCTCTGCCTCCGGGAGCGCTTCCGGCTCCTCCTCCCCGGAGACGGGAGAGCCTGCTTCCGCCGGTTGCGCCTCCTGAACCGTCTGGGGAAGGGCCTCCAGAACGGCATCTTCAGGAGAGAGATCCTCTGAGCGGTCGGCCCCCAGCTCCGCGCTGACGGCCCGGGAGAGCAGGTCAGAGCTGCGGAACGCCTGGACCAGAGCGGTTCCCGCGTCCGTCACCGCCCCCGGATGGACGATCAGCCACACCGAGCCCGCCGCCGCAGCCAGAGCGGTCAGCCGCCGCAGACGGCGGCCCTGTCCCTTCCGGCCCATCCGTCTCGCCTCCCCTCCGCCGTGGCTCGTCCGGAATTTCCGTGCCACGCAAGCGGTATCAGTCTATGCGGAGAGGGAGGGATTTAGAACCGGAATATAACGGGGGCTGTCAAACGACAGCCCCCGTCAGCGTGTCAAAAATCCTTTTTGCCACGCTGAGTACGATTTTTGAACTTTGAAA
>JAJQFJ010000063.1 GCA_021201185.1 Clostridiales bacterium | reverse complement strand
GCCATCATCTGGGGCACCAGACCCACCGGGCAGGCACGGACGCACCGGCCGCAGCGGATGCAGGCGGTGAGCTTGCTCTCCGCCTCCTCCACCGGGTCTTGGGTCATGCAGACCAGGGCGTTGTAGCTCTTGGCGATGGGGATGTCCAGGTCGGTGATGGCCATGCCCATCATGGGGCCGCCGATGAGTACCTTTTTCGGCTCCGCCTTTAATCCTCCGGCGGCCTCCAGCAGCTCCCGGCAGGAGGTGCCGATCTTCACCAGGAAGTTGTGGGGCTCCGCCACGGCGTCGCCGGTGACGGGGAAGCCCTTCTCCATCAGCGGCTCGTTGAGACAGACGGCCCGATAGATGGCGGCCAGGGTGGTCACGTTGTCCACGATGCAGCCCAGGTTGGCGGGGAGATCTCCGGAGGTCATCTTCCGTCCGGTGACGGCGTGGACCAGGTTGTGCTCGCCGCCCTGGGGGTATTTGGTTTTCAGGACCGCCACGGACATCCGGGGCTCGCCCTCAATGGCCTTCTTCATGGAGGCGATGGCGGCGGGCTTGTTGTCCTCGATGGCGATGACAGCGTCTGCGTGGGGGAACAGCTGGAGCATGACCCGCAGCCCCCCCACGATCCAGTCCGGCTGCTCCTGCATAAGCCGGTCGTCACAGGTGATGTACGGCTCGCACTCCGCGCCGTTGGCGATGATGTGGTCGATCTCCTCCGGGTGCTCCGGGGAGAGCTTCACGTGGGTGGGCATACCCGCTCCGCCCAGGCCCACCACACCGGCGGCCCGGACCTTTTCAATGATCTCCTCCCGGGTCAGCCGGGTGCAGTCGCAGGGCTCTCCCACGCCGGGGGCCAGGGTGTACTGCCCGTCGTTGTCGATGACGATGCACTGAGCCATGACACCGGCGGAGGTCATCCGTGGCTCGATGACCTTGACCTTGCCGGAGCCGGAGGAGATGATGTTGGCGGAGATGAATCCGTCCGCTTTGGCAATGATCTGTCCTGCCAGGACAGCGTCGCCCTTTTTTACCACGGGGATGGCGGGCTTGCCGATGTGCTGGCTCAGGGGGAATACCAGCTCCCCCTGAGCCTGATGAAGGACGATGGGCGCGTTGGCGCTCAGGTCCTTGTAATCCTTCAGATGCACGCCGCCCCGGAATGTCAGCTTTGGCATAAGTGCTCCTACCTCCCTTTCCTGATCGTTCACTGTGCCGGTGAGCAGGGGCTCTTACAGTGCGGCGACGATCTTCGCCGCCCGGCGGCCAAAGGTCATGGTGCGGCCGCAGGCCAGGCCGGTGAACAGGTTGGGATAGGTGTCGCCAAAGAAGCCGCCGGAGCAGTCGCCGGTGGCGTACAGGCCCTCGATGGGGGTGCTGTCCTCCCGGATGACCTGCATATCGGTGTTGATCTGGCAGCCGCTCAGGGTGGTCAGGTGCCAGGCGCAGGTGCGGACGCCGTAGAAGGGAGCGGTGTCCACAGGGGTCATGCGGTGCTTCTCCTTGCCGTAGTCGGTGTCCTCACCGGCGGCGCACATCTCATTGTAGTGCTCCACGGTGGCCAGGAAGGTGTCGGTGGGGATGTTCAGCTTCTCCGCCAGCTCCTCCAGGGTGTCCGCCTTCTGGAGATAGCCGTCCTCGATCAGCGCCTCGTTGGACTCCCAGCAGGACTCAAAGGTACGGTTGGACAGCGCGCCGTTGGGGAAGGCGAACAGACGGCAGCAGCCCACCTCGTCGAACTGTTCGGCATACTGCTCGCAGTTGGCGTCGAAGATGTCGCAATAGGTGTGATAGGGCTGCATCCACATGGAATGAAGCATGAACTCATAGGGGCCGGACTCGTTGCAGAACCGCTCGCCGTTCAGGTTGACCTTCAGGAAGGGCTGCTCGCCGAACCAGAACCACTTGCCGGTGGTCTCGTACCCGGCGGTCTCGTCGGGCTTGACGCAACAACGGTTGAACATCATGGAGGCGTGGACCGGGCTGAACTTGGCCCCCGCCCACAGCATGGCCTTGATGCCGGAGCCGTCGCAGGTGGAGCCCAGGGTGTAGTTCACCTTCATGTCCAGGGTCTGGGGCTGGAGGGCCTTCATCATCTCGGTGTTGGTGGCGTAGCCGCCGGTGCACATGATGACGCCCTTGCTGGCGTTGATGCGAATATAGTGGTCGTCGGTCTGGTCCTGTGCAATAATGCCGGTGACCTTGCCGGAGTCGTCCTGCTCCAGCCTGACCAGGGCGGTGGACAGCTTCCACTCCACGCCCAGGTCGTCGCAGTGGGCCTGGAAGGTGGAGTTCAGAGTGGTGTCCTCCGGGGCGTCGTCGGTGGTGTGGGGGCTGTGTCCGGGGGCGTAGGCCTTGTCCCGGCCGGGGTCGCTGGTGTTGCCCACGCCGCCTTCCAGGCTCATATACCAGTTGCCGGTGCTCTCCAGCAGATCGGTGAGCCAGTCCACCGTCTCGCCGCTGTTGTCCTCCCAGCAGCGGATCAGGTCGGAGTTGACGTAGCCCGCGCCGTAGCGGACGATGTCCTGAAGGGCCTCCATCTTGTTGATCTCAAACTCGGGATATTCCTCAAAAGAGGCCAGCTGGAGCTTGGAGTTGATGGAGCCGATGTCCTCCCGGGGACCGGTGGGGGACTCCCGCTTCTCCACCACCAGTACCTGAGCGCCCTCCTCGGCGGCGGTCATGGCGGCGATCCAGCCGCCGGTGCCGCAGCCCACCACCAGGACCTCGGTGTCCAGGGTCTCGGTGATCTCGTCCTCGGAGATTTCAGGGGCCTCGCCCAGCCAGTCGGAGGTTCCGCTGTCCTCTGTCTTGGTGACGGTGACGGTGCTGCCGCTGGCCTGGGAGATGCAGTCCGCCGCGGCGGTCTTGATGGCGTTGCTGGTGACGGTGGCGCCGGAGACGACGTCCACGTCACAGGACTGGGCATTCAGAATGGCCTGAGCCATATCGTCGCCGATGGCGCCGCCGATGTCGGCCGTCTCGCCGGAGACGTCGATCTGCACGTCGGTGATGCTCGTCTCGTCAAAGGTCATGGTGACGGTGACGTCGCTGGCGATGCCGGCGGCGCTGGCGGAGTAGGTGCCGGGGGTGTAGCTCATGGAGCTGGCGGCGGCGGTGCTGCCGGAGCTGGCAGTGCTGGCGGCGGCGGTATCGGTGCCGGTGGAGGCAGCGGTGGATGCCGTTGCGGCAGACGTGTCGGCCATCGACTCACAGGCCTGGAGCACGCCCAGGGTCACGACGCTGGCCGCGCCGGCGGCCATGCCCTTGATGAAGTCCCGACGGGATATGGGTTGCTTTGCCATAAATGATTCCTCCTGTTGTTTGAAGTGATACACGGATGTTCACAGTTAATGCGCTCTCTCAACGCAGGGGTAACATAGTGAGACTGTCAAAAAACGCTTGAGACTTCCGCGACAGAGCAGCGGGGGTGCGGAG
>JAJQFJ010000018.1:17641-19310 GCA_021201185.1 Clostridiales bacterium | reverse complement strand
TGTCCTGTATGCCTGATGCTGTTTTTTCTCTACCCCAACTCTTGACAGAGAACCCTATTATACCAGAAATGGGGGCGGAGGGGTAGTTATTTGACAGACTGAAAGGGCAGGGAGACGATCACGCCTCCCTGCCCTTTCGCTTTTTGTGGTTTCGGCTCCCGTCAGTCCAGGGCCAGGAACAGGAAGTCCCTGCCCTGAATGTCCTGGCCGAGATACATTTTGACGCCGTCCTCGTCCACCAGCGCGCCCTTCAGCTCGAAATTCCGGCTGGGGGCCAGGAGTTTGGTGCCTGGCGCTACGGCGCTCAGGAGCCGCTTTAAATCCCCCGCAGTCTCCAGGACGCGGCTCCCCCGAGGCGGGCCGCCGTAGCTGAGGGGGTGCAGCTCCAGGGCCGGGGTGCAGCCGGGGCGCTCCGGGTCGGCGGAAAGCTGCCAGACCTCCGTCTGATAGTCCTCCCAGTCAAAGGCGTCCGTAAAGGTCTTTTTCTCCCGGTAAAACTGCCCCCCGCGGCCCCAGAGGCCGGTGTAAAACACCCAGTTCCTGGGGTAGATTTTGTGACAGTCTCCCTGGGTGTACATCCACGCCAGGGTTACGCCGTCCCCCACCGCCTCCAGATTGGCGGACAGGTCCCCGGCGCGATGGGATAAGAGGCTGGGCAGATAGCGCTGGCTCTCCTGCCGGAACTGCAAAATCTCCCGCTCCGCCATGGTCACGCTTCCCCGTCCAGCTCCTCGACGGGGATCAGCTCCACGAAATTGGGGATACAGGCGTCATCCCAGTCCGAGCCGCCTCCCGAGGTGTCCGTATACCAATAGGACAGATCCGTCATTTTGTGGGGATAGAGCTTCTTCCTCATGTGGCTGTGGTCATAGCCGTAGCCGTGACCGGCGTCGTACTCCACCTCGATGCCGATGGGGTCGCCCGCCTCGTCCCGGACGTAGTCGATGAATCTGGCGTTGGAGCTGTTCAGCTCGCTCATAGAGGAATAGTGGCCGCTCTCCACCAATTTCAGCTTGAAATACTCTTTTTCCATGATGATTTTCTCCCTTTCTCAATGATTTATCGGTTTGCCCTACTTCTCCCAGTCAGGCGGCTCCCTGCCGCAGTAGGGGACCAGCTCCACCTCGTAATATTCAAAGCTGTCGAACCAGTCGCCGTCCTCTGTGTCCTGGGTATACCAATAGGGCAGATTTACCTCCCCGTTGGGATACAGCTCGATCCGGGTGTCGCTGTGGTCAAAGAAGCAGTCGTGGCCGGCGTCATAGGAGATTTTGACGCCGATAGGCATCCCCGTCTCGTCCCGGATGTAATCGAGGAATCTGACCTGGGGGAACCTGTTTTCCTGGGGCCTGGTCAGGTCATCCATGGTGGAACAATAGCCGTCCCCCCATCTCAGATAGAAATATCCTTCTTCCATTGTTCGGTCCTCCCTTTTTCAAATCTCCGTCCGCCCTGTCGGGGGTGGGCTGGTGCGGGGTCAGAAATACTTCCGCAAGATTGCTTTGGCTTGCTCGACCCCCTGGTCGGCGGCCTTCTGGAACCACTCCTTGGCCTTTACACGGTCCCGGGTCACACCCTGGCCGTTATAGTAGCAAGCGCCCAAATTGAACTGCGCCTGTGCTATGCCCTGCTGGGCGGCCTTTTCGTACCAATAGGCGGCCTTGGCTTT
>JAJQFJ010000018.1:9765-17541 GCA_021201185.1 Clostridiales bacterium | reverse complement strand
GCGGCCTTTTCGTACCAATAGGCGGCCTTGGCTTTATCCTGTCTCACGCCCTTGCCAGCTCTATAGCAACCACCCAGATTGACCTGTGCCGTTGCGTCTCCCTGTTGAGCGGCCTTTTCGTACCAGTAGACAGCTTTAGACTTGTCTGCTTTTACGCCATAACCGTTGGAATAGCATATGCCTAAGTGGCACTGCCCGGTTGCGTCGCCCAGATTGGCGGCTTTCTCCAGTATGGAGAAGGCACGGTCATAATCTCCCAAGGAGAGGCATAACATACCCTCAAAAGCCAAAATTTTGGATTCAGACTTCTTTTCGGGTTTCTTTTCAGGTTTCTCTAAACGAGAAAGAGCATTTTGAGCTCTCTCGTTGCCCTGCTGGGCGGCCTTTTCGTACCACTGGACGGCTGCTGCTATGTCCGCTGTCACGCCTGCACCTTTTTCATAGCAAGCTCCAAGATGGTATTGCGCCTTTGCGTTGCCCTGACGGGCGGCCTTTTCAAACCACTGGACGGCCTTGGCCTTATCTTCAGTCACACCCTCGCCATTCTTATAGCAAATGCCCAGATTGAACTGCGCATTTGCGTGGCCCTGCTGGGCGGCCTTTTCGTACCATTCGGCGGCTTTGGCCTTGTCCTCCTTCACGCCACGGCCGAAATCGCAGCAAACGCCAAGATAGAACTGCGCCTTTGCGCTGCCCTGCTGGGCGGCTCCGCTCAGAAGCGGGATCGCTTTATCATATTCTTTGGCATGGTAGGCCGCAAGTCCCGCGTCCACCAGATCCTGTAGGGCGGACGCATCCGTCGTCTTTTTGACGCAGATGACCCTATTTCCGCTCATGTACAGGATGACCTGGCAATTGTCGTCTTCATCGCCAAAGGTGTCCTCCAGCGCTCCGGCAGGCGCATCGAACAGTTCGTACGTTTCATTTTCCATAAAACAGTATACGCCGTTGTCGTTATACATGTACGTTGCGCTGATGCAGTGGGTCGATTCCTTCTTTGCGGCGGAGGCTTTTGCCTCCGCCTCAGCCCTGGCTTTTGCCTCCGCTTCGGCCCTGGCTTTTGCCTCCGCTTCGGCCCTGGCTTTTGCCTCCGCTTCGGCCCTGGCTTTCGCCTCTGCTTCGGCCCTGGCCTTTGCCTCCGCCTCAGCCCTGGCTTTGGCCTCTGCTTCTGCCTTAGCTTTCGCCTCCGCTTCGGCCATGGCTTTGGCTTCCGCCTCTGCCTTAGCTTTGGCCTCCGTCGCTGCTTTCGCCTCGGCCTCTGCTTTGGCTTTGGCCGCCTCCGCTTCCTTGACCGTCTGGGCCAGTTCATTCAGTCTGGCCTGATATTCCGCCAGCAGCCGGGCCGTATCGTTCTCCTGGGCGGGCTGCTCCGGCTCCGGGGCGGGGGCAGGCTCCGGCTCGGGGATGGGCTCCGTCTCGACGGTCCGGGGGCGGGCTGCTCCTCCAGACTGGCAACAGCTTTCATCAGGGCCCGCAGACCGTCTTGGTGTACGGTGGAGACATAGATCGTGATTTTGCTCCCGTCCTGATAGTAGACGTTAAAATTCAGCTTGTCATTCGGCAGCGCCCTTATACCCCTGAGCCCTGCCAGAGGGAGCCGGGTCGTGGTCCCCTTTCCCTTCAGGAGATACGGGAAGCTGTCGTGATAGAGCGCCTCCGACGTCAGCAGGAAACCGGTTTTTCCGCTGCCGAAGAGCGTCGTGTCATAAATCGCGAACACCTGCTCCCGCTCCGCGCCGGAGGCATAGCCCCGCAGCGCGCCGGTCAGCACCTTCTCCTTCACCTCGGCGGCGGGCTTCAACCGCCAGCCCGCCTCAACGGCGGTCTGCATTATGGTGTTTAGCTGGTCGTTGGTTAACATAAAATTACCTCCTCTGTTTCTTCGTCTGCAATGCAGGCAGCCTGCGGGATGATTAGATCTCTCCCCTGGCCAGCTTGATTTGCAATTCTGCAGTATTCAACTCCGTCTCCGCCATACGGTTGCCGTTTTCGGCGGCTCTTCTCCACCAGCGCATGGCCTTATCGCGGTCGGTAAACACGCCATCGCCGTTCCAGTAGCAGACGCCGATATTGAACCATCCGTCCGTTGCGCCCCGCTCGCCGGCCTTTTTCCACCAGGAGATGGCGTCCTCGTAGCTTTGCCGCCTTCCCTCGCCTTCGTAGCAGCATACTCCCATCTGGAGCATCGCCTCTGCATGGCCCTGTTCGGCGGCCTGCTCATACCAGTGGGCAGCCTGCTTTTTATCCATGTGCGTGCCGCCGCCCTCGGCGTATAATTTGCCCAGTTCATACTGTGCCGCTGCGTGACCGTATTTTGCGCTTTCCGTAAAATATTGAAATGCGGACGTATCGTGTTGACCGGCGAGGCTGACGAGTCCCATGTAATAATCGAGCGCCGCGATCCGAAACTCCTTTGCATTGGGATAACCCTGCTCTTCGGCTTTTTTCAGCCATATGTTTGCCTGCGTCGTGTCCCAGGACACGCCGGTCCCCAGGGCATAAAAGCGCCCGAGCCGGTACTGCGCCTCCGGATTGCCCTGTTGGGCCGCCAATTTGTACCAGTGCACGATCTGCCCGTCCACATCATAGTCCTTCCGGTCGCTGTACTGCCGGATCAGCGCGAGGGTCGCGTCAGAATGTCCCTTCTCTGCTGCCTCTCCAAGCCATTTGTGACACAGGGACATGTTTTTGTGATCGCCGGTCAGATAGTAGCTGCCAAGCCTGTACTGGGCGTCTGCGTCGCCGCTGATTGCGTCCTCATACAGGTCCTCCGCCTCCATAGGCACATCTGTCACTGCGTCCAGCAGTGCGCCCAGGCCCTCATAATACGGCTCGCTGGCATAGATTTCTACACTTGACCCGTCAACATAGCTGATCTGATACCCGCCGTTCCTTACCTTTATGGCGCTCCGGACCCCGTTCAGAGATACCCGCATACCGATGTCCGGTTTTTCCTGCTGACCGAAAAAATCTCTGTTGTAAATGGCGAAATTGGTCAACAAAAAGCCGTTCTTCCCGCTGCCAAAGAAGGAGGTGTCGTAAAAGGCAAAGACCTCCTCCCGCGAGGCTCCCTGGGCAAAGGTGCGTATGGCGGTGTTCAGCGCTTTCTCCTTGACCGCTGAGACGGGCTTCATATCCCAGCCCTTCTCGTTCACCACCCCGATCAGACGTTCCATCCGGCGCTGCAGATTTTCGCTTTTTATCCGTACGACCCACCATGGTCTTGGAACGGGAGCGGGAGTTGGGGCCGGAGCGGGAGCGGGCGTGTATGTCTGTCTCGGCATCGGCTTCGGCCGGGGCGCGGTCCCCGGCAGGTCCGGCGGCATGGTCTCATTCATGACCCCGACCAGGATATCGCCTGCAAACAGAAGCTCCGTCTCATCATCCGGGGCGTTTTCGGGCGTGATTTCGCCGCCCAGCACCGCCGCGTTGATCCAGTACATCTCGTCGCTGTCCTCATCCGAGTCGATCAGGCAATACTTGCCGTCAAACTCATGTGAGTAAAACACGGCGCGGCGTTGGAGCTGCTCCGGCGCGGGCTCCTTTTCCGTGTGGATGGCCGCATCCAGTAGCGCCAGCAGACCATCCTGGTAGGCGTCAGTTCCATCGATCACACAGTTGACCATACAGCTTCCGTCCCGGTAGTGGACCAAAACCTCCGACCAGCTGCCCGGTACCGGCTCCACGCTCTGAATCCCTGTCAGCGGCAGCATTGCGGCCGCGCCATCTGAAGAAAAGCAGTCGCTGTAAATGGCGTCGTCTGTCAGCAGAAAGCCTGTATTGCCCTCCTCGGGCAGGACTGCGTCCAAAATGCCCTGCACCTCGCTCCGGTGCACGCCTGCTGCGTAGCTGCGGAGCGCCCCCGTTATTTCCTCCTCCGTGGCCTGGACGACCGGGTCCATGGTCCATCCTGCCTCGTTGGCCGCCTGAATCAGCTTTGCGGCCTTCAGTCGCTTTTCGATTTGTTCCTTAGTCAGCATAAGACTCCCTCCAGACGCTCCCTGCGGCTCGTGGCTTTCCCTCTTTATATGGAATGAGTGCGCAAAAATTCGGCGGCGTCCTCATCCCCCTGGTTGGCGGCACTCTGAATCCATATCCTGGCCCAGTCGCGGTCCTGCTTCACTCCCTTGCCGTTCAGGTAGCAGAGGCCCAGAAAATACTGCGCCTGTGCCAGGCCCTGCTCTGCAGCCTTTTCGTACCATCGGGCGCCCTCGGCCTTGTCAGTTTTTGTGCCCTCACCGACGCTGTAGCAATATCCGACGTAAAACTGCGCCTTTGCCAGGCCCTGCTCTGCGGCCTCTTTAAGCTGGGTAAATGCGAAGCCTTTCAGCTTGGGCCTTCCGTCGCCGTGCCAGTAGCAGAGCCCCAGCTTGTACCGCGCCCCGCTGTGCCCCTGTTTTGCGGCCTTTTCCCACCAGTCGGCGGCTTTCTCTGCCATTTCCGGGGACTCCCTGCTGTCGCTGCCATAGACGCAGGCCAGACAGTACTCTGCCTCCGGGTGGCCCAGCGCCGCACCGATACGCAGAAGGCGCATGGCCTCCGGCTGGCCGTCCTGGCCGTTGGTCGCCATCTGGGCATAGTCATGCATCACGCCTTCCGCGGCTATATAGTCCAGCGCCGGTTTGTAGTTCTGTCGGCTGGCCAGATCTAACCAATACCCGGCCTTTTCTATGTCCTGTTCGACCCCGTCTCCCATGTCATAGATGACCGCCATACGGTATTGGGCCTCTGCGCTGTTTTCCTCCTCTGCTACCTTTTGATACCAGTCCATGGCCTTCCTGATGTAGTAGGGTGTTCCTAAACTGTGGCAGTAGTTTGCCATGCGGAGGGCTGCCCCCGGGTATCCCTGCTTTACAGCCGCTTCCAGCCATTTTGTGGTCTCATAGCTTGAGCGCATGCGGCCACCGTTGGCATAGTGGAAGCTCAGCCGAAACTGCGCCCCTGCATCGCCCTGACAGGCGTCGTGATATTCCCCCTCTGCGGCGAGGTCCACCTTGTTCGCCTCATCAATCAGAGCGCGCAGTCCGGGCTGATCGTTCGGCTGTGGACACACATAAATATCGTCGTGGTCTCCGTAGTAATGTATCTTACAGCGCGCTTCTGATTTGGTCGGTTTATCGACATAGCTGATGCCGTCTAGCGGAACGATCACCTTGCCAAACAGAAGAGGGTCGTTGCTGCGCAGGTCCGTTGCGGTCAGCAGGATGCCTCTCTTGCCGCTGCCGAAGATCCCTGTGTCATAAAAGCCGTAGATATCCTCCTGCCGCAGCCCCCTGCCGACGCCCCTGAGAATATGCGCCATCGTTTTAGGGGGCAGCTCCCGAGCGGGCTTCATATTCCACGAATGGTGATTGGCAGCCTTGATCAGCCGGTCCATGCGGAGTTGGAGCAGCTCCCGCTCTGTCCGCGGATGGGGCGAGGGCGGGGTCTCCTCCTTCGGCGGGGCGGGCCTGGGCGTCTTTTCCACCCGTACCACCGTGTCGTCCATCAGGGTCAGGTCCACCAGGCAGTCCATCTCGTCCCTGTCGGTCAGCACATCGCCGACCGCATAGGAGCCCGCCTCAAACGTCTCATAGCTGTCCGTATCCAAAAAGTAGTAGACGCCGTCCGCTTCGAACAGATATTCCGCGGTACAGCACCGCATTGCGGCACTGGCCTGTTTCAGCTCCTGCTCCAGCGTCTCCAACAGTCCGCTCCAACGGTCCGGCGACGCTGCGGAAGAACGGGCGGGCTCCTCTCCGGTGGGCGTTTCGTTCTGCTCTGTGATGTCGCTGAGCAGCTCCTCAATCGGTGTGTCTGACGGCATAAAAATCTCTCCTTTGCGTTCTCTTGCCAACGGCATGGCATCTGTCAGTTTTCGTCCTGTTTGTTATTATGACATATTCGTCCATGGAAAGCAATGAATTTCTCAGTTATGGCGCAGAAGGGGAGAAGCTGTCAGATTTTGTTGCAAATGTCGCGAGATCGTGATATCATTACAATGTATATTCATTTATCCCTCAACGGCAAGGAGGAGACCCATGCAAAACAATCTGAAACGCTGTTCGGCGCTGCTGCTGGCAGTCTGCTTGTTCCTGTCTGTCCTGATCCAGCCGGTCATGGCGGCAGAGCTGGATGACGACCTGATGATGGTCGATGAGACGGCGGAGGACGAGCTCACAGAGGACGGGGAGGCCGCCTCTGAGGAAGCGACCGGGGACGACAGCGGGGACGAGGACGATACCGAAAACGAGGACGATACCGGGGACGGCGACGAATACGAATATGACGCCCCCACCATCACCGCCGTCGGCACCGGGTTGGAGACAAACAAGTTTTACGTCTACATCACCTGGGACGTGGTGGGGGAGAACGACTACAAGATCCTCCGCAGTACGGACGGGGAGAACTATACGGGGGTCGGCTACGCCTCCTACCCCGGCGAGGACGAGACAACAGTCACCTACGAGGACATCGGCGCGGACCTGTATGAGACCTGCTGGTATGCCGTCTGCTGCATCGACGACGACGGAAACCAGGTCAGCGCCTATACTTACACGACGAGCGGTCATTATTATCCCTCCGGCAGCTGTGGAGACAACGTCGTCTGGTCGATCTCCTCTGACGGCGTGCTGACCATCAGCGGCTCCGGGAAAATGGTGGACGCATGGGAGGAGGGCTATGCCGCCTGGTATCCCATCCGGTCAGTGGTACAGACGGTACAGATCGGGGAGGGCGTCACCTCGGTGGCCCCCTACTCCTTCCAGGAGTGCGCGAATCTGACCTTGGTCACCATCCCGGACACGGTGACGACGATTGGAGACTGCGCCTTTTTCGGCTGCTCCAGCCTGACCTCTGTCACCATCCCGGAGGGAGTCACGAAGATTCCGTACCGTGCCTTCTATCTGTGCACCGGTCTGACCTCTGCGTCCCTCCCCTCGACGGTGACCACCATCGGGGACGGGGCCTTTGGCAGCTGCACCAGCCTGACCGACCTGACCCTGCCCAGTGGATTGACCTCCCTGGGGAAATCTGCCCTGTACAAGTGCACCAGCCTGACCAGCCTGGTCATTCCGGACGGGGTGACAGTGCTGCCCATGAACGCGCTCTACAGCTGCACCGGACTGACCAGCCTGACTCTGCCCAGCGGGCTGACTGAGCTGGGCATCCGGGCCCTGTTCAACTGCTACAGCCTCACCGAGCTGACGCTGCCGGAGACCCTGACCACCATCGGGAGCGGAGCGCTCCAGCTATGCACCGGTCTGACGGAGCTGACCATCCCCGCCTCTGTGAACTCCATCGGCTCATATGCCTTCTACGCCTGTACCGGACTGGAGACGGTCTGTTTCCTGGGCGCACCGCCGGAAACTCTGTCCGACTGGTTTGGGGACGTGGCCTGTTCGGCGATCGTCCAGGAGGAATATGCCGACGCCTGGTTCGCCCTGGACCTGACCGCGGCAGGCAGCCAGGTCACCTGGAGCTGCCAGGAGAGTCTTGATGCGCCCACGGTGAGCGCCTCTAATGCGTCCACGGGGGTGAAGATCACGTGGAGCGCTGTTGAGGATGCAGAGGGGTACGATGTCTATCGCAAGACCAGCGGCGGCTGGAAGAAGCTGGGCAGTACGACCTCCACCAGTTATACCGATACCACCGCCAGCAGCGGCACCACCTATTCCTACACCGTCTGCGCTTATGCGGGAGAGGTGGTCAGCGACTATGGCACCGGCCGCTCCATCCTGTATCTGGCTCAGCCGACGGTCACCCTGGCCAACGCCTCCACCGGTGTGACGGTGACAT
>JAJQFJ010000018.1:0-9665 GCA_021201185.1 Clostridiales bacterium | reverse complement strand
CACCACCTATTATTACTCCGTCCGGGCGCTCAGCGGGAGCTCGATCAGCAGCTATGTGACCAACAAATCCATCACCCGATAAGCGGCGCTGCGCACGGCGGCGAGAAGGGAGCATCTTTTCATGCATCTGTTTTTGACCAGCAGCCCCTGCACCCGGGGCGCGCCGGAGGGGGTGGATCTCCCCTGCATCCTGGAGGAGGCCAACGGCTTTGTGGAGCTGCTGGCCCAGCGCTGGCCGGAGAAGGCCCGGTGCCTCATCGTCTGCGCCGACCCGGAGGCGTTCACCGCCAATGACGAGATGATGGATACCTTTTACAGGGCCTTTTGCTATCACGAGCTGCCCCTGGCGGACATGGCCCTCTGCGACGGGCGGAACGAGGGGGACGCAGAGGCGCTGGTGCGCGGGAGCGACGTCATTCTCCTCTCCGGCGGCCACGTCCCCACGGAGAACGCTTTTTTCAGCCGCATCCGCCTGCGGGAACTGCTGGAGGGCTTTGACGGTATTCTGATCGGAATCAGCGCGGGGACGATGAACTGTGCCGACACGGTATACGCCCAGCCGGAGCTGGAGGGGGAGGCCGATGACCCGGACTATCAGCGGTTTATCCCCGGCCTGGGACTGACCGATATCAATGTGCTGCCCCACTATCAGATGGTCCGGGACAATATCCTGGACGGACAGCGGCTGTTTGAGGACATCACCTTTGGGGACAGCTTCGGCAACTGCTTCTTTGCCCTCCCGGACGGCAGCTTTTTCCTCATCGAGGACGGGGAGACCTGGCTCTTCGGCGAGGCCTACCAGATCAGCGACGGGGAGATCGAGCGGATCTGTGCAGACGGGGAGGAGCTTCGGCTGGAGTGACGACAGCCGTTTGACATTTTTCCATAACAGAGCAGGAGCAGCCGGTGATTCGTTCACCGACTGCTCCTGCTGTCTTTCTGTCAGCTCTCATAAAACACCGTCTCCAGCATCAGGCCGTGGGGCGGCAGCGCTCCTGCGGCGGCGCTCCGGTCCCTGGCCGCCAGCACCGCCGGCATGGAGTCCGGCTCCCGCAGGCCCAGCCCAACCTCCACCAGCGTCCCGGAGAGGATGCGCACCATGCGGTTGAGAAATCCGTCTCCCCGGAACCGCAGCTCCACCACCTGGTCAGACCGGGTCACAGAGATAGCGCTCACCGTCCGGACGGTGGACTTTTTGTACCGGATCAGGCCGCAGAAGGAGCGGAAATCGTGCTTCCCCTCCAGCAGCCGGGCGGCGGCCTCCATCCGCTCCAGGTCCAGGGGCCGGGGGAGGGTGTAGCGGTATTTCCGGCCGAAGACATCCGGCTCCGGGGAGTTCCAGATACGGTAGACGTACACCTTGCCCCGGGCGGAGAGCCGGGCATGGAACCGGGGCGCGGCACAGGACAGGGAGAGAACGCCGATGTCCTCTGTGAGATAGCGGTTCAGCCCCTCCAGCAGGGAGGTACAGTCGATCGCCCGCTCCAGACGGAAGGAGACGACCTGCCCGGCGGCGTGGACGCCCGCGTCCGTGCGCCCGGCGGCGCTGACTTCCACAGTCTGCCCGGAGAGACGGGAGAGGACAGCCTCAACTTTGGCCTGGATGGTGTTTTGGGTGTTGCCCTGGCTCTGCCAGCCCTGGTAGCGGCTGCCGTCATAGGCCAAAATCATGCGGTAGTTCTGCATGGACGAAACCTCCTGTGTCCGGAACGGAAACTGACGGGAGGAAGAGCTCTCCCCGATACAGGCATATCATAGCACGCACCGGGGAAAAAGTCACCGGGATGCCGGGAAAAAGAGAAAATCTTTGCCCTGTTTTCCCCATTTGTTCTTCCATTTTGGAAAAAACGTGTTATAATAACGGACAGTAAGCAGCGCCGCAACGGCGCTGAGACGGAGAGGAAGTGCCCCCATGAAATGCCCCTACTGCGGAAAGGTGGACAGCAAGGTGGTGGATTCCCGCCCTGCCGACGACGGAGAGAGCATTCGCCGGAGACGGGAGTGCCTGACCTGCGGCAAACGGTTCACCACCTATGAGACGGTGGAGACCCTGCCGCTGATCGTGGTCAAAAAGGACGGCAGCCGACAGAGCTTTGAACGGGACAAGGTGCTCCGGGGAATCATCCACGCCTGCGCCCAGCGGCCGGTCCCCATGGAGACGATGGAGCGCATCGCCAACGAGGTGGAGCAGGAGCTGCAAAACTCCATGAACCGTGAGGTCACCGCCGTGCGCATCGGTGAGCTGGTGATGGAAAAGCTCAAGGCAGTGGACGAGGTGTCCTACGTCCGCTTTGCCTCGGTGTACCGACAGTTCAAGGACATCGACTCCTTTATGGAGGAGCTGAACAAGCTGCTGGCGGAGCGGTAAACGCACACGATAAACGACAAAAAGACCGGGCCCCGCCCGGTCTTTTTGTGCGTAAATATCCTATTTTCCTTTCCTGAGATACAGCCCAAACACGCCCCCGCAGGTGCCGCCGATGATGTGGGTCAGTTGGGAGATGTTGTCCGACTGGAGCAGGCCGTCGGCGATCTCTCCGCCGATGTAGATCGCGTACACCAGAATCAGGGTCAGGGGGATGCGCCCCTTGCTGCTCCCGGAGACGGAGGAGAGGATGATGAGCATAAAGACGATGCCGCTGGCTCCCAGCAGAGCAGTGCCGGGGAAGCAGATAAACTGCACCAGACCAGAGATGAGGGCGGTGGCCACCATGCACTCCAGCAGGGTCTTGCTGCCGTATCGCTCCTCCAGAGGCGGGCCGATGACCAGCAGAAGGGTCATATTGCTGATGTAGTGGCTGTAGCTGGCGTGGCCCAGGACGTGTCCGAAGAAGCGGAGATAGGTGAACGGGTCAGTGAGGGAGGAACGGTACACCGAAAAACACAGATAGGTGGACGTCCCGCCGGTGACGCCGTCCAAAATCAGCACCACCAGAGAGAGCAGGGCAAAGGTCAGAATGACCGGAGAGTTGTATTGTATCCTGCGCAAGAGCTTCATAAGAGCCTTCTATTATTTAGTACATGACCACAAGGGCCACCACCAGCACCAGCGCCACGTAGATCGCCACAGGGACCAGATTGACGGAGATGATGCGCCCCTCCTCCCCGGCGGCCCCGGTGGTGGCGGAGACCGAGACTACGTTGTTGATGCAGATCATGTTGCCTAGTGCCCCTCCGGCGCACTGGAGGGCGCAGGTGTAGAGCGGGTCCACCCCGATGAGCAGAGCGGTGTTGAACTGGAGAGAGGTGAACATGACACAGGAGACGGTGCAGGAGCCGGAGATAAAGGCCCCCAGCACCCCGATGAGGGGGGAGATGACCGGGAAGGCGGCGCCGGTGAGGTCGGCCAGGGCCTGGGCGGCCACCATGAGCATGGAGTCCGTGCCGCTGCTGTTGACCCCGGAGTTGAGCATAATCTGCACCATGGCCACCCCAAAGACCAGGGCGGAGAACACCTTGAGCAGCTGGAAGAAGGAACCGAGACACACCCGCCCCACATCCTTCCCGCCGATGCCGCTGACCAGACCCAAAATCACGGCGAACAGGCCAAAGGGGAGCAGACCGGGGTTCCAGAAGGGCTGGAAGGAGTAGGAGCAAGAGTCCACCCCAAACAGCCCCGACCACCCCACAGTCACCGACTGGAGCAGGCTTTTCAGTCCAAAGGCGTCCACCCGGCTGACAAACAGGAACAGGCCCACGCAGGCGTAGGGGAGCCATCCCCTCCAGGCGGGCATGGCCCGGGCCTGGTTGATGCTGCGCACCGGGTCCTCCACCGGGTCGTCGGGAAACCGCCAGACGTGCCGGGGGACCAGAAAGCCGTGGGAAGCGGCAAAGACGGAGAGGGCCAGGCCGATGACCGCCCCCAGGATGGAGGGAAATTCGTGGCCGCCCACCACAGAGATCAGGTAGTAGGGCAGGCAGAAGGCGGCCCCGGCAAACAGGCCGAAGGGTAAGATCTCCGCAAAATCCCGGAGACGCCGTCCCTTCTCCCCGTAGAGAAAGAGAAACACGCCGATGAGCATCAGGGGGACCAGAATACCGCCCACGCCGAGAAACAGGGTGGTCAGCCGGGTGGCCGCGGAGAGAAATTCCTCATAGCTCAGCCCGTATTGGGCCACATACTGGGGATTGGAGGCGATCTCGTCCGCAATGGAGGTGACCATGGCAGTGATGGGCGCTCCGGCGGCGGCAAAGGGGACGGGGGTGGAGTTGGCGATCAGACAGACGATGCAGGCGGCCACCGGGGGAAAGCCCAGGGCCACCAGCAGAGGGGCCGCCAGAGCTGCCGGAGTGCCGTAGCCCGCCGTCCCCTCGATGAAGGCCCCGAACAGCCAGGCGATCAGGATAGCTTGCACCCGCCGGTCCGGGCTGACCCGGGAGAAGCTCCGCTGAATGGCCTCCATATAGCCGCAGCGCCGGAGCATATTCAGAAAGAGAATGGCGCCGAAGATAATGAAAAAGACCTCCAGCGCCTTGCACACGCCCTGTATCCCGAATGCGGCCAGAGCGGCGGGCTCCATCTGCCAGACGAACAGAGCCAGCACTACCGTCAGCAGGAGGGAGAGCAGCAGCGCCCTGGAGGCGGAGAGACGGATACGCCGGACGACCATGACGACCAGAGCCAGGAGAATGGGGGAGAGGGCGAGAAAGGCGTACAGCATGGCAAACTCCTTCGAAACAGACGGAAATCGTTTGAATCGGGACGATTTTCTTCATTATAGCATGTTTTTCCCCCTTGTCAAGGGAGCGGAAAGCTGTATTCTCACAAAACGCTTGCATTTCCCGGAAGATCGAGTATGATGTAAAGGGATACCATATCACTTGCTCCGGGAAAGGAACCATGAATATGAAAAGACAGACCAGAACCAGAATCCTTGCCGCCCTCTGCGCCCTCTGTTTCCTGCTTTCTGCGTGCAGCTCGTCAGAGGAGGAGGTCTTCACCGGCACCAACGGCTATTGGGAGCGGGCACTCCTGGGGGAGGAGTACGCCGTCTACCAGTATGTCTGCGACGAGATGCACATCGACGACGGCACCGACATGACCAGCAACTCTGACTACGACTTTTATTACATTTTCCCTGTCTATCCATCCAACTTCGACTACAGCAGCGGCGATTGGGCGGAGCTGCGGCTCAACTGCGTCTACGACTACATCGGGGAGAACTACACCCAGGAGGAGTATTTTGACCTGCTGGAAGAGACCTACTCCGAGGAGTGTGAGGACTTCCAGCGGCTGGAGAACGAGGAATACGGCGGCGAGACCTTCTTTGTCTATGAGTATGACGGCACCGCCACCAGCGGCGACACCTACCACGCCTACGGCCACGTGACCTACGACCACGGGTTTGTCGTCTCGTATACCGCATTCGAGTTCCTTGACTGGGACAATCACATCACCTATTCCGACGTGGAGGGCATCCTGGAGGCGGTCTATGCAGTGGACTTCCGGGAGCTGGACACCGAGGACTGAGGGCTGAAGCTGAACAGGAAAACGCCGCCGCACGGCGGGAGCCGGAGACGGCTCCTGCTGTGCGGCTTTTCCTCTGTGCGGGAGAGACGGCAAAATCTGATTAGTTCTTAATTCGGCGGAAATGCTCTGCCCCCGCAGGGCGAAATCTGGTATAATACGCCAGATACAGATATTGGAAGAAAGCGGCGCATCCGCGGACCTGCGCCGCCGTTTCGGAAAGGGAGCGGACGCTCATGGACACGAAGCAGGGAACCAACAGCGGCGTCATTCTGGTGGCGGACGATGAGCCGGAGATCCGGCAGCTCCTCCGCATCCTGCTGGGCAACAGAGGCTATCAGGTGATCGAGGCGGCCAACGGCCGGGACGCTATCCGCATGGCGGAGGACCATCCGGAGCTGGACCTGATCCTGCTGGATATTATGATGCCGGAGCTGTCCGGGCTGGAGGCCTGCCGCCGGATACGGGAGCAGACAAAGGCCCCCATTCTCTTTCTCACCGCCCGGAACACCGAGCGGGACAAGGGCGAGGCCTATGGCATGGGCGGGGACGACTATCTGGCCAAGCCCTTCTCCCAGGGGGAGCTGCTCATGAAGGTGACCTCCCTCATCCGACGCTACCGGGTCTACGGCGGCGCCGGGACAGGCGAGGGCGGAGACGATACAGGCAAATGGAACAGCGCGGCGGACGCCCTGACGGTGGACGCCAAGGCCCGCCGGGTCAAAAAGCAGGGCCGGGAGGTCAAACTGACGGACAAGGAGCTGGACCTGCTCCTGTTCCTGCTGGGGCACCGGGGGGAGATATTGGACATCAGGAGCATCTATGAGGCGGAGTGGCAGAGCAAATACATGCCATCCTCGGACAACAACGTGATGGTCTATATCCAGCGGCTCCGGAAAAAGCTGGAGGACGACCCCGTCAATCCCACCCTGATCCGGACGGTGTATGGAAGGGGATATCAGATTGATTGAGAAGGCGAAGAGCGGGAAAAAACTGAAGGAGCGGCGGTATCCCTCCTTACAGACCAAGTTCCTGCTGGTGGTGCTGCTGGGACTGGCCCTGGGCATGGGGCTGGGCAGCCTGACCATGGTGGTGGGGGATGCCCTGATCGATCACGTCTATCTCAGCGAGAAGGCGATGAAGGAGCGCTGTCGGGAGGTTCTGGACGAATTCGAGGCATTTGTCCAAGAGCGGGACCTGAAGGCGGCCCAGGCCCGGGATATCACCGTCTGGGCCAAGCAACAGAACCGAATCTATCTGATGGTGTATGAGGTGACACTGCTGGAGGACGGCGTGGAGATGCGGGCAGTGGTGGACTCCGGCTGGTGGGATGAGGAGAGCTACTCCTCCGGAGAGGAGGATGGCGTCTATGCCGACACCATCACCACCTACGACGAGGACGTGGAGCAGGCCCTGGCCGAGGTGACGGAGGAGATTTACGGCTACGGCTACGGGCAGCGCATGGTGGAATTTGCCGACGGGACCTATCTGGTCCAGGTGACAGAGTACTCGGAGGAGCCCCTGTATGAGTTCGTCACCGTCCTTTCCTACGCGGTCATTATCGCCACCTTTTTGCTGGTGGTGCTGTTCTATCACCAGAGGACCATAGGGGATATCATCAAGCTGTCTCAGGAGGTGGAGGTGATCGCCCACGGCAAGCTGGACGGGGCCATCACCGTCAAAAACCGGGACGAGACAGGCATCCTGGTAGAGCATGTGGACACCATGCGCACCTCCATCATCCAGGAGATGCGGGCGGAGCAGGAGGCGTGGAATGCCAACAGCGACCTGATTACACGGATGAGCCACGACATCCGCACACCGTTGACCGTCCTGCTGGGATTCCTGGAGCTGCTGGACGAGGGGGACTACAGCGAGGACGAGAACTACCGGAGCTATCTGGGCATCTGTAAAAAGAACGCCTATCAGCTCAAGGAGCTGGCGGACAAGCTGTTTCAGTATTTTCTGGTCTTTGGCCATGGCAGCCATGAGATGAAGCTGGAGGCAACAGACGCAGGCGTCCTGCTGGGCCAGCTGATCGGGGAGCATGAGATGCTCCTGGCAGAGCACGGCTGGGAGATCGACTGCCGGTATATCGAAGACCAGCACTTTATTCGGGCGGATGCGGTCTTTTTGAAGCGGCTGTTTGACAACCTGTTCTCCAATATTGAAAAGTATGCCGATCCGGTATTCCCTGTTGCCATCGGGAAACGCTTTGTCAAGATAATTTTGAAATTTTGTCTAAATTGAGTGTACCAGCGGTA
This sequence comes from Clostridiales bacterium, assembly GCA_021201185.1. Taxonomy (GTDB): domain Bacteria; phylum Bacillota; class Clostridia; order Oscillospirales; family Oscillospiraceae; genus Onthomonas. The sequence continues at coordinate 1,934 of JAJQFJ010000018.1, read as the reverse complement.
GAAAAGTCGCCCAATACCTCATGTCGGCAAATGTCCCGGAATGCGGTTTCCAGCGGATTTGTCGCTGTTTCTGACTGCTTAACGCAGACGATATAAGTGGTCTTTCCGATTTTTACAGAATAAGTGGAATTTGCGTTTTCTTGCTCCATATAGGCATACCTCCTTGAAATGAAAAAAGCCCGATACGGTTTATGGCCATATCGGGCAAGAAATTGGGATCGTATTTAGTTTTGTGTGACACTGTGACGCTTATTTTATAGACCGGTCAGCGTCACGGATAAAACGTCACAAGGCAAAAGTATTAGCTTTTTCTCTCATCGTTCGGCGGTATTCGTTATCTGTTTCTCCTGCGTTTGCGGCTCCGGCTGGATGACACAGTTCACGCAATACTGGATATGGGACATTTTCTGTTGTTCGTCTCTTAGAGGCTTAAACTCCGCATACTCCGCAGCTCGCTCGCCTTGAAGCAAAGCAAGCTCTTTTCTCCATGCGCCAACGGTTTCCTGAGAAAATTCCGGCGGCATTCCTGCCTCCTTCAAAATCCGTCTGGCACGATAAAAGAGCTTGAGTTCACTTTCGTGTTCGGCCTGGTATTTGGCCTTCGCCTTTTTGTAATTGTACTTTTTCTTGCCCATCTCCTGAAAGACAGGAAGGTTTGTCCTGTAGATGGCAACCTGGTCGAGTGCCTCTTTTAACGTTTTTATCCTGGCATTTTTCGCTTTCATGGAATCACCCAGGCCGTCCACCTTTGCCTGGAGTGCAGTCAGCTTTTCTTCCAACTGCTCCAAAGTGGTAATGTCGTTCTCCCGGAGATAGGCCACTGCCTCAGCAACGTCCTGTAGAGTTGTGAGATGTGCTTTCCTCCGTCCATACCTGGAGAAATTTTCTGCACCGGCGTTCTGTAAATCCATATAATCCAACAGGATTTGTATCAAGTGCGGCTGCTCTGGTTCGTTCAGCTTTTCCTCGGCGGTCTTAATCCAGTTCAGCAGACCGGCGATCTTTTCCCGGAGAGATTTGATCAGCGCATTGGTCGCTTTCACCCAGCGATTGTAATCGCCTTTCTCCGTCGGGATACCTCGTTTCTCCATCGCCCGGACTGCCGGGCCTTCATGCACCTGGGCCAGCAGCTCCACGCCCTGCCGTTCATAGGAGCGCCAGTCAATGCGGGTGTCCAATCCCTTTTCGGCAAACTTCGCATTACAGAGGTCGCACCAGTTTTTCCGCCATTCCTCTAAAACCTCCGGCGATCCCCAGTCCGTTGTCGGGACGGCGGTAAACTTCCATCGTTTGTATTTCTCATCCCAGACACGCTCGCCGTTTTCATCAAGGACAGGAACTTTCTTTTGCTTCTGTCCCCATGTCCCATCAGGATTGATCGGACGGATAGGAGCCATGATGTGAATGTGCGGATTGGGAATGCCGCCCGGCTCTTTGTCCGGCTCATGAATGGCGTAGTCCAGCGTCATACCTCTGGACAGGAAATTTTCCTCCATGAACTGCCTAGCAAGGGCAATATTTTCTTCCAGAGTAAACTCGTTCTGAAAGGCGAAGTCGAAGGAATAGGCAAGTTGGGCGTCCGGCCTTTTCTCCGCTTTTTCCACGGCGTTCCAGAGTGTTTCCCGGTCTGCGTACTCTCTCGGTGCCTGGGGAGAGAGCAGTATCTCCGACAAAATCACGCCGCCCGTTCTGGTATAGTCGCTATACTCGTCGTATCGTTCGCTGTGCAGTTTCTCCCCGGCACGATACGCAGCGGAAGCGATTACGCTGCTCCCTTCGCTGCGTTTGATTTGCGTCACATGAAAATGGTATAATGCCAGATCAATCACCTTCTTTCTTGTGGCTCTCCACACTCTGCTGTATCCGCAGACGCACGTCCGGGATGTCCAGCAGGCTCTCGACAAACAGATAGATTTCCTCATCCGTCAGGACGG
>JAJQFJ010000016.1 GCA_021201185.1 Clostridiales bacterium | reverse complement strand
CGGGTGGAGTTCGTCCCCCTGCCCAACGCCGACCACGAGGACAAGGAGTATTCCAGCGAGTGGAATATGAACGTGCTGTGGACCTGGCTGGACAAGAACCTGTAAGCTGTGTTATGATAAGGAGGAGGAAACTGTCATGAAAAAATGGATCGCCCTGCTTTTGGCGCTGGTCATGTGCCTGAGCCTCGCCGCCTGCGGCGCCGGTGACAGCTCCGGGGACACCGATACCGAGGAAGCGGCCTCCACCGAGGAGAGCCAAACCGAGGAGGAAGCGGCTGACGAGACAGAGGAGGTGCCTGCGGAGGAGGAATCCGCAGAAGAAGTCATCGACGAAGCGCTGGAGAACACCGACGCCCTCACCAGCGACGTGCTGCCCGAGGACGTGATCGGCAACACCTATACCTATGATGAGGCCAACGAGGAGTATGGATTCACCACCACCTGGGAGCTGACCTTTACCGGCGAGGGTGAGGGCACCATGTTTGAGCCCAATGACCTTATGGGTGACACCACCTATACCGTCTCCTGGAGTTACGCCGACGGCCTGTACACCGTCACATTGGTGGAATCTGACAATGGCAACATGACCCTTTCCACCATGTTTGACGAGAGCTACACCTGCGACTACGTTGTCATGAGCGACGGCACCTTTGCTCCCGCCAACGCCAGCACGGACGCCGCTGCGGTGGAGACCGCCAACACCGGCTCTGAAAACGCGGACTATCCCGCCGTCTCCTACGCCTCCAATTCGGACGCCCAGGTAATGGACATCTATCTGCCTGAAAATGCCACCGGCTCCGACCCGGTCATCGTCGTGGTGCACGGCGGCGGCTTCAAGTTCGGTGACCAGACCATGGACATCATCCAGCCCGTCATCGAGGCCGGTGTGGCCAACGGCTACGTGGTCGCCTCTGTGGACTGCCGGAAATCCGGTGAGGCCACCTTCCCCGGCGCTCTGGCAGATGTCAAGGCGGCGGTGCGGTATCTGAGAGCCAATGCGGAGCTGTACGGTATCGACCCGGAGCAGGTCGTAATCTGGGGCGAGAGCGCAGGCGCTTACCTGTCCCTGATGACTGCCCTGACCCCTGACGTGGAGTCCCTGAACGGCGACGTGACCGACAACCTGGAGTATGCCTCCTCTGTGACCGCTCTGGTGGACTTCTACGGCCCGGTGGAGTTCTACACCATGGACGACGAGTATGCCGCTCTGGGCATCGAGGGGACCACCTATTCCTCCGACTCCTCCTTTGAGAGCGCCTATGTGGGCCAGGCCATCGGTGTGGATGAAGAGGTCACCTACACCACCTGGTGGTACACCTATGTGGACCAGCTGCCGGAGGGTTTCATCCTCTCCGCCTGGGTCCAGGCCGGAGACTCCGACACCAGCGTACCCTATACCCAGTCCCAGAATTTCGCCGCTAAACTGGCGGAGGTCATTGGGGAGGACAACGTGACCTTCGGCCTGATCGAGGGCGCAGAGCATGAGGACGACCTGTTCTATACCGACGACAACCTTTCCCAGGTGTTTGCGTTCCTGGCAGAAGCCCTGAACTAACGGGAGGTCCGCTATGGAAATCACAAAGCTGCACGAAAAGCCCTTCCACCTGACCGGGAGAGAGATCGCCTGGGTCCAAAACACCCTCTCCTCTATGACGGTGGAGGAAAAGGCGGGCCAGCTGTTCTGCGTCCTGGGGGATGCCAACACCCCCGAGGGGCTCATCGACCTGGTGCAGAACTGGCACGTCTCCGGGGTGCTGTTCCGGCCCAACCCTCAGAAGGAGGTCCGGGCCAAATATGACAGCCTGGACCAGTATGCCAAAGTTCCCCTGCTGAAAGCCGCCAACCTGGAGGAGGGCGGGGCCGGGGTGCTGTCTGACGGCACCTACTTCGGCTCTCAGCTCCAGGTGGCGGCGGCGGATGATCTGACCTGCACCGAGGCGTTTGCAAAAGACTGCGCCCTGGAGGGCCGCAGCGTGGGGGTGAACTGGACCTTCTCTCCGGTGGTGGACATCGACGTGAACTTCCGCAACCCCATCACCAACGTCCGCACCTTCGGCAGCGACCCGGAGCGGGTGCTGGCCAACGCCTCCACTTTCGTCCGCACCATTCAGAAGTACGGCGTGGCCGCCTCCTGCAAGCACTATCCCGGAGACGGGGTAGACTTCCGGGATCAGCACCTCCACCCCACCTACAACAGCCTGTCCGCCGAGGACTGGTTCGCCACCTTCGGCAGGATCTACCAGACCCTTATCGACGAGGGGCTCATGAGCGTCATGGTGGGGCACATCGTCCAGCCCAACGTCATCCGGGCGGTGAATCCCCAGGCCACCGAGGCCGATCTGCTCCCCGGCAGTCAGTCAAAGGAGATGCTCACCGGGGTACTCCGGGAGCGGTTCGGGTTCAACGGGGTCATTATCACCGACGCCACCATTATGGGCGGCTACACCATGACCATGCCCCGCCGGGAGGCTATCCCCCACAGCATCGCCGCCGGGTGCGATATGCTCTGCTTCGGCACCGACATCCGGGAGGACATCTCCTACATTCTGGACGCCGTGGCAGACGGACGGCTCTCTCAGGAGCGACTGGATGAGGCAGTGACCCGGGTCCTGGCCCTGAAAGCCACGTTGAACCGGGAGTACCCCCTACCGGAGCTGAACCCCAAGGCGGAGCAGCGGCGGTGCGCAGACAAGGCTATCACCCTGGTCAAAGACACGAAGCGTCTGCTCCCGGTGACACCTGAGCGGTATCCTTACATCCGTCTGATGACCCTGGGCAAGGATGCCACCTATGACGGCTCCATGACCGGGCTGGCGGCGGACTGGCTGACCCGACAGGGCTTCACGGTGGAGCGGTACGACCCCATGTCCGACGACCTTCACGGGACGAGGGAGCTGCCGGACGACCGTCTCACCCTCATCCTGTGCAATCTCCCCGCCGCCAGCAACCAGACCACCGTCCGCATCAAGTGGTGTGACAAGCACGCCCTGGAGATTCCCCGGTTTGTGAACGAGGAGCCCTACGCTTTTATCTCGTTTGCAAATCCCTATCACCTCCAGGATATCCCCAGAGTGCCGGTCTACATCAACGCCTATACCGCCACAGAAGCCACCATCACGGCGGCGCTGGAAAAGCTCACCGGCCAGAGCGCCTTTACCGGCGTCAGCCCGGTGGACCCGTTCTGCGGGCTGTATGATACTCATCTTTGAAGGGAGGAACCGAAATGAACCATAGAACCGAAATTCTGAGCCTCCGGGACGCCCTCGCCGTGCTCCGGGAGACCCCCGGCCAGCTCATCGAGACCAACGTGGAGGTAGACCCCAAGGCAGAGCTGTCCGGCGTGTACCGCCATGTGGGAGCCGGCGGCACCGTCATGCGTCCCACCCAGGTGGACGGCCCTGCCATGCTGTTCCACAATCTCAAGGGGCATCCCGGGGCCCAGTGCGTCATCGGCGTGCTGGCCAGCCGCCAGCGGGTGGCGAACCTGTTCGGCTGCAAGAAAGAGGAGCTGGGCCATCTGGTCCAGTCCTGCGCCGCAAACCCCATCCCCCCCGGGGGGGGCGGGGTTGCGCGGCGCCGGGCCCGCGGGACG
>JAJQFJ010000006.1 GCA_021201185.1 Clostridiales bacterium | reverse complement strand
CGGCTGCCACATTTGCATTTGCATAGCAGTAACGGCAGAGATGGCCGCAGGTATCATAAGCTCCAATATCGCTTCCAAGATAACAGGCGCATTCACTGCGGGAGGATTTCCTTTTTGGCGCATCCAGGCGGCAGTGCAAAGCCTGCTCAAATACTTCAACTGTCATGCAGCCGGAGCAGTCTATCCCGTATGGCGCAAGGTCTTTTCCTTCCGCGCAGGCTTTGACTGTCATACCGTACTTTTGACCGATTTTTGCAAAGGCCTGCCCAATCTCTATGCGCTCGGAGGGTCGAACCGCTCTTGCTTCCGGAAAATTGCGCTCCACCTTTTTATAAATATCTATGAAGATGATGACGCAGGTTCTGGTGTAGCCTGATAAGGCAGCCGCCATATTTTCAAAATTGGAAATATGCCGTTCTACAGTATAAACGCCTGTAATCAGGATCGGGTCATACCTCCATCCAACAGAATCAATGCCGACGATATTGGAGAGTTCCCGGAAACTCTCCATCACTTTTTCTTTTTCCGGTACATTTGGCTCTATATCTTTTCCATATGGCGTAATGGTGACAAACCAGTATTGCCCGTATGGAGCAAGAAGATTCATATATGGAAACATCGGCGCGGGATTTTTAGTACAGAATCCGATCAGATCAACGACATCCGGTGCCAGCGTGTATCTGGTCACAGAAACAGGGTTATACGGATTGCGCACACAGACAAAACCAGCCTGAAGCCGGTTTGCAAACCATCTGGAATAGAATGCCGGAATATCCGTCCGGAGTCCTGTCTGTAAAATCATATCTCACCTTTTTATAATTTTTACAACCGATTTATTACATCTCCAATATCAGCATTCATACAAATTGATTGCCGTTCAATTTCTCTCGGACATAACGCTTCTCCTCTGTTGATGCAGGCATAAGTCGCTTTTGGATTTTTCGCTGTCATCTGCCAGAAGGGATATTTGATAATTCCCGGCGTGTTATAGCCGACTCCGAGTTCCAGGAACAGCGTTTGCATTCCTTCATGACGGCGGTGGAACAGCGAGTAGCGTTCCGCCGCCTCATGCCAGCCCTCATCCTCCACAAAGGTGTCATCACTTCGCAGATTCATCGTCATTGGCTTGCCGCAGACCGGACAGCGGGGAATCAGCTCTGCCGGGATTTTCATATCTCGCTGCTGCTTTACCATCTGGCGGATAACATCTTCGTTGTCATAGGTTTTCTGATGGCACGGCTCGGAGCATTGGAACAAACCGTAATCTCCCTGTGTGTAAAAGAGCCGCTTTTTATCAAATCCGGCTTTCTGAAAACAGTAATCCACATTCGTGGTCAGGACGAAATAATCCTTATCCTTTACCAGTGAGAGCAATTCCTCATAGACTGGTTTTGGTGCATCCACATATCGGTTGACGTAGATATAGCGGCTCCAGTATGCCCAATGCTCCTCCAGCGTGTCATAGGGATAGAACCCGCCGGAGTACATATCGTGGAAGCCATACTTCGCTTCAAAGTCAGAAAAATATTTCTTGAACCGCTCTCCATGATACACAAATCCTGCCGATGTGGAAAGCCCCGCACCAGCTCCGATCACAACGGCATCTGCTTTGTCCAGAGCGGATTTTAACTGCTCAATCTGCCGTGAGGAGTTCTCTGTAGATTTGTAAGTCGATGTCCTTAAAAACATTGAAAAACACCTCGATCCTGCTATGGCTTTGCAATAGACTACCCCAATCTCTCGATTGCCTTTACCGGGCAGTTTTCAAAACAGTTGCCGCAGTGAAGACAATGTTCCTGATCCATAAAAAGTCTCCCACCTAAAACCGCAATACACGGTCATTTTTGCGTGGTTTCCCTGCGGGATGCGGGTCGCCCTCACGGGGATAACCGAGAAGGAACTGCATGACCGCATAATAATCCGTGCGGATGTTCCATTTTTTTAGGATTTCCTGCCCATATGGGTCGGCAAACGCCGGCCAGCCCTGGCCAAGATAGCAGGAACCGATTCCCAGCGAATCCGCCGCCAGCATCATGTTTTCGGCGGCTACCGCACAGTCCTCCGCAGAAAAAAGGAAGTTCTTCGGCGCAAACATGGTAATGACCGTGGGCGCATCATAAAAAGCGTTTTTGATATTCGGGTCATCCGCGATGCTGGGCTGCTCCTTTGAAACATAGCTTGTGGCAGTCGCCATATGCGGATTGGAGTTGGCCCGCTTGATGCGTCCCAGCCGTTCGTTGACCTCTTTGTCCTGGCAGACGACAAGAATCACGCCCTGTTTTCCTCCGGCGCTGGGAGCGTACAGGCCTGCCTTTAAGATTTCCTGCAATGCCGCTTCTTCGATCTGCCTTGTGTCAAAGCGGCGAATCGCTCTGCGGTGCATGATCGTTTCCATCAGTTCACCCATTTTCAGATAGCCTCCTTTTCTGGTATTTCATGCCAGCACTGCGGGTCTGCGGCGTAGAAGTCCCCGTCCTTCCCATTGGCTACGGCGGGACAGCCCCGGCAGAACGCCAGCAGCTCACATTTGGAGCATTTTTCAAGCTTCGTATAGTCCCGGTAACGCTCCATCTCGCAGACCCAGACATCCGCCAGACGGTCATCAAACACGTTGCCGACCTTGCTGTTCTGGACACGGCGGCAGGCGTACACATCCCCGGTGGGCAGGATGGTCAGGTGACAGTTGCCGCAGTTGCAGCCTCCGTAAATCATCCCCTCCTCCACAGTTTCGGGGATTTTGAACGTGCCCGTCTCGTACTCGTAAAGCGTCCAGAGATGATCCTTTTTGTTGAACCAGGTCTGACATCCGGCGGCTTCATATTCTTTGAATTTCCGGTCGCAGTCTGCCAGCAGCTTCCGATAGCGGAGCGGTTCGATGCCGGTATCCTTTTCCTCCGATGTGGGGCAGTAGCGGGCAAAGGCAAACACATTCACCCCGGCCGCAACCACAGCGTCAATGATGTCAGGCACTTCATCAATGTTCGTGCCGGAAACGGTGGTCATAATCACGCTGCGGATGCCTGCCCGGTTGATGCAGCCGATTTTTTCCAGCGTAATGTCAAAGGAGCCGGGCTTGCGGAACCAGTCGTGTGTTTCCCGCATTCCGTCAATGGAGAGCTGGTATTTTTCGCAGCCATGCTCCTTCAGACGGCGGCACACATCATCCGTCAGATGAAACGGATTGCCGAGAATGGTAAAGGGAATGCCATGCTCTTTCATCAGCCCCAGCAGCTTCCAGAAGTCCGGGTGCAGGATGGGGTCGCCGCCGGTGATATAAAAATACGGCAGACGGTGATACACCTCGCAGAAGTCCAGACAGTTGTAAAACGTGTCCTGCATCTGCTCCCAACTCATAGCATCCAGCTTTTTGCGGACGTCTTCGGAAAAAATATAGCAGTGCTTGCACCGCTGATCGCACTCATCTGTAATATGCCATTGAAAAGAAAAGTACTGTTTCATAAAGCATGGTCTCCTTTGGGATTCTATCGTAAAATCCGATGAACGGATATTGTTTCGCAGGTGCCTGATGAACCGACAGCCTGATTGGGTGCCGATTCACCAGGCGTTTGTGATTGGATGGTTGAACTTACTTGTCGGACGCACCGCAAGCAGAACCGCAGGCCGTGGGAGCCTCTGCCGGCTTGTCAGCTGCACCACAAGCAGAGCCGCAGGCGGCAGGAGTTTCAGCCGGTTTATCGGCTGCGCCACAGGCAGAGCCGCAAGCAGCAGGCTTTTCGGCAGGCTTGTCACCAGCGCCGCAGGCAGAACCGCAAGCAGCAGGAGTTTCAGCTGGTTTATCGGCTGCACCACAAGCAGAACCACACGCAGCGGGCTTTTCTTATGACTTATCCGATGCTCCGCAAGCCGTACCGCAGGAAGCAGCCGATGTCTCGTTTTTCCATCCAGACAGATTAGAAAGTGCCATTATTGATTACCTCCGTATTTGTATTCAGGAGCTGCCTTGCTCTCTGTAATTTTCATTATATCGGAGCCGGTTCTGAAAACAAGTACGCACCTTTTTATTACATAGTCACAAAAAGGTAACCTATGTAGTTTCCACGGGTTGTCTGTAGAAACTTCCTATTCTGCCTATTGATTTTGATAGAGTGCTGCATTATAATTCGAGTATAACATTCGGATTTGATGCTAGAAGAAAATAGAATGTGAGGTGCCTTTATGAAAACAAAAGACGAGTTGCCTGCCTGCCCTGTGGCAACAACAGTTTCTCTGATTGGAAGTAAGTGGAAGCTCCTAATTTTACGAAATCTGCTGGTGCGTCCCTGGCGGTTCAATGAGCTACGGCGTGACCTGGAAGGAATCAGCCAGAAAGTGTTGACGGACAGTCTGCGCTCTATGGAGGAGGATGGAATCATCACACGCACAGTCTACCCGGAGGTGCCGCCACGGGTAGAATACGCCCTCAGTGAAATGGGTGAATCCATGCGACCAGTAATTAAGGCTATGGAAGATTGGGGAACGGAATATAAAAATAGCCGGAGTTAATCTGTGCTTCCTGTACTCTCTGATTTATTTGTTCCCTTCAATCCGTTTTTCTTCGCCCACTCACTTTGTTTCTTCCGGCGCTCTTCAGAGTAAGGATAGGTCACGTGAATGCTGACACGGTGCTTGTCCACCTCAAAATAGGAGCCGCAAATTTCATCTTCCTCTGTGAGCTTGCACAGCTCCGGGAAGTCAGCCGCCAAGGCGTTCAGCTTTCGTATCAGCTTCGGGTCGTTGGTGCGTATCAGCATGGGTGCGTTGGTTTGGTTGTAGTAAAGTTCCGAGTCTCTGTCCTTCTTCGTGAGCTTCTCCATGAATGCCTCCTAATTCTGAATCTTTTCTCAAGTGGGCCATTTTCGGGGAAATTTCCCCGATTGACGAATTGGCGTTTTCAGCGATTTTCAAATAGGAACGGCCTCAGACATAGGAACGGTACGTCTGAGGCCGTGAAAAACGACGATTTGCTATTTTTACCGATTGGCGAATGGGAAACGGGGGTTGTGAGTGTGAGGGCTTACAGTGGCGGCAAGCTTATGAGCTGGTCTTCCTGTCGATCCGAGTGCTTTTTTCTCCGCCGCTGTACCTCCGGACTGCGGAGTCGTTTCACAAGTGCCGCCTGCTCCTCCGGCGAGGCCAGAGCCACCGCCTGTACAGCGGACTTCTCCGGGCAGATCGCTCCGGAGAATATCTCCTGACGGATACCCGGCTCTACCTGGTTGGCGGCGTCTATCCCGTCGGCATAGCGTCCGGCTTTGATGACATAGTCTCTCCCGACATGGTTCTCTTTGGCAATCCGGTCGCAGGTTTTGCCCGGCGATTTCAAGTTATGGTTTTCGTAACTTGAAACGGGTTCTCCGGTAGCCTGACGGCTCCCTGTTTTACGGCTTTCTCAGCACCGTATTGTTTCCCAATCAGATGCTTTTTCTGTTCCGGAGTCAGGTTCCTGCGGCCGAGTTGGTTCTTGCAGATCCAGGCGAGGGCAGCATTTCGGTCAGAAAACGACTTTTCATAGGTGGAGTATTGGAGCTCCGGATGTGCCTGGATGATTTTGTAGCGGTTGTGTCCGTCCACGATCACACCGTTCCAAACGATTAGCGGCATGAGGACAGTACCCTCCAGCAGGATATTTTCTTCGAGCTGGGCAAACTCCTCCTCTGTCAGCGGCGGAATCTGGTCAGCAAATTCCCGATCTATGCGCAGCATAACGATCACTCCTATTTTTTATTATGGAAGATGGGAGAATTCCATGTAATGGAGGGTAGCAGACAGCGTCAGCTATCCTCCCGAATCATATGACGAAGCTCTTGTTATATTGGATGATTGCTGTACGCCCCTATAGTCCAATTATATCAAATATCCGTTTTTCTGTAGTGATACTGTTGGTACAACTTCAATGGTACCAGCAGTATTACTTTTCAGACATATGGCTTTCACGCCTAGCTTGTATTCTCCTTCACGGGTGCCTTTTCATATGCCATTTTAACAGGTATTTGCAGCTTTGTAGTGGCCCCAGTGGGGCTATTTAGGTAGCCCCAATAGGGCTACTTTTGCCCATAACCTATTTTACAGAAAAGATAATTGTCTGCTGTACAGTATCTATGGCGAATATGAAGATATTATGATTGCCGAAACGATTGCTGTATTGCATGTCCTCGCAATCCATGATAAAATTAAGATGCATATTTGAAGTCCGAGGTGGAAAGCATGGCAAGCAAACAACCGCCGTTTGAGATCACAGCGAAAATGGTTGACGAAATTGCAGAGATTGCAGAGCTACTGGGGCGCATCAGCTCCACGAATCAGCTTTCCAGCAACCCCACCCTGCGCAGGGCAAATCGTATCCGAAGCGTCCACGGCTCTCTGGCCATTGAGCAGAACACATTAAGCCTGGAACAGGTGACTGCCGTCCTCAACGGGAAGCGTGTGCTGGCCCCGCCCAAGGATATTGCAGAAGTTCGGAACGCCTATGAGAGTTATGAGCGGTTGGATTCCCTCAATCCCTATTCCGTGGATGATCTCCTCTTGGCTCACGGCGTTATGACCCGTGGCCTGGTGGACGAGAGCGGTATGTTCCGCAGTGGCAATGTGGGGGTCGTTGATAACGAGGGTCATGTGCTACACTTCGGGACACTGCCAGACTACATTCCCGGTCTGGTGTCGGATTTGCTGACATGGGCCAGGGACAGCGATATTCATATGTTGATCCGTAGTTGTGTTGTGCATTATGAGCTGGAGCTGATCCACCCCTTTGCCGATGGCAACGGGCGTATCGGTAGACTATGGCATACGCTAATGCTCTCCAAATGGAATCCGATTTTTGTATGGCTTCCCGTTGAGTCCATCATCCACGACCGCCAGCAGGAATACTATGACGCAATCAATGCCTCCAATGCCATTGCGGAATCTACTCCGTTTATCACATTCATGCTCTCGGCGATTCATTCATCCATCATCGAAACGATCAACATGAGCGACGAAATGATTGACGAACCCTCCTCTAAAGAACAGCGTCGCTGGCTGACGGTTCTCACCTATCTGCGCAGCCACGATTTTATCCAGAACGCCGCAGTCTGTGTATTGCTGAATGTCTCCTCAGCCACGGCAAACCGCTTGCTTCGGGGCTGGGTGGAAGAGGGAAAGTTGGAGCGTTTCCGGCATGGCAAGATTTACGCTTATCGGATAACTGAGGCATACCTCAGGGGGTGAGTTGATTTGATTCACAATAAAAATTCTCATGTAAGGATTCCAGTTCTTGTGCATCTGACCCGCCTTGGATATACTTACATTTGAAACGAACATTCAGAAAAGCAGAAGGAGCCGCCTTCCAAGAGACGGCTCCTTCTGTTCTATACAGAAAACACAGCCGGCGGAATTTTAGTCAATTAAGGTCGAATACTGCATAAATTTAAAAGTTTTAGACTTACAAGTCGGAAACTATTGACTTTCCTGGATTTTCAGATACAATAGACACAAGAGCTTCAGGAGGTGCGTCATGGCTGAACTGATCGATCGCCCTGCATATTTAGAGCAGCTCATTCAAAACAGAGATGTGGATTTAGTGAAAATCGTCACAGGAATCCGCCGTTGCGGGAAATCGTCTCTGCTCGACCTGTTCCGCCAATATCTATCTGAGAACGGCGTTGCAGAGTTCAATATCATTCATATGAATCTGGAATCGCTGCGTTATCGGAATCTCTCCGATTACCTTACCTTCTACGATTACGTCAGTGCGCGCATCCCCAAGGCAGGCAAGACCTACCTGATCTTTGACGAGCTTCAGGCGGTGACCCATTGGGAGAAGGCCATCGAGTCCTTCCGCCTCGACTTTGATGTGGATATTTATATTACCAGCTCCAACGCCTATTTGCTCTCCACAGAGTTCTCCACCCTGCTTTCTGGCAGATATGTGGAGATCCGTATGCTGCCGCTGTCCTTCAAGGAGTTCCTGACCTTTTACGAGTTCGCTCCATCCGTCACGGTGGAGGAAAAATTTCAGCGCTACCTCCAATTTGGCGGTATGCCGATTCTGAGGGAGTATCGGTTCAACGAGGCCAGGAGCAATCAGGCGCTGGAGGGGATATACTCCACCGTCGTCCTGCGGGATATTTTGCAGCGCAACCGCCAGGCCGACCAGGCCATGCTCCAGAAGATCATGCTGTTTCTCTGCTCCAACATTGGCAGCATCACCTCACCGAACAGCATCGGCAACGTTCTGTCCAAGGAAGGGGACATCCAAACCGGAAGGGGCAAAAATGTCGCCGGTAAGACGGTAGACAAGTATATCTCCATGCTGCGCAGTGCGTTTATCTTCTACGCCGTTGGCAGATATGACGTCAAGGGCAAGCAACTGCTGAAAACGTTGGGCAAAAACTATATCGTCGACATGGGCTTTCGCAATATGCTGCTGGGGTATCGTGACGCAGACCGGGGACACATTATTGAGAACATCGTATTTCTGGAGCTGCTGCGCCGGGACTATCGGGTGTATATTGGCAAGGTCAGAGAAACAGAGGTTGATTTCGTAGCTGACAAGCCGAACGAGAAGCTGTATATCCAGGTGACAGAAAGTATGCAGTCGCCGGAAACCCGGGAGCGTGAGCTACGGCCACTGCGCATGATACCGGACAACTATGAAAAAATTATACTGTCGATGGACAGGGGCTATATCAATTCCTACGATGGCATCAAGTCGCTGTATCTGATTGATTGGCTGCTGGGCTAGACTGTAGCGGCTGTAACGGCAAAAAGCAGAAACAGCGCACACCTTCGTGCTCTGTTTCTGCCTTTTTGCTGCATTTTGGATATGGACGATTTGTGATCTGCGATTCTTTGACAGGCGGCAAAGCCTGCCGAAACGCAGGGGGGCAGAATTGGGGAACAACGATATGCCTCCCGTGCCCAGTGTTGTCTTGATTCCGATTCCACAGTATGGGGCAAGGAGGGCCAGTAGCTGTGTACATTTCAACAGGGAGGAGGCTCCCGCGCAGAGCGCAGCTCAGCACGGGAGCGCTGTCAGTTGCCCTAACCGGTCAATCTGCCTGGGCGACGGGCTCCGTCTGAATCAGGAATTTCAGCTCATAGTCCTTCCTGGCGTCGTATTGGAATTCCGGCATAATGGCCGGGCCGCAGGCGCCGGTGCCGATGCCCTGCTGGAACGCCTGGATGGTCACATAGGTCCCGGTGGTCGTCTCGTCCTCCCGGTGGCGCATCCCGATCAGGGCGCGGTCGGTATAGGGCTTAATCGCCAGCTCAAAGGGCTGATCCACCGCCCGGAAGGTCACCCTCTGTCTGCCGTCGCTGACGCTGGCCCAGGTGCAGTCGCAGCGGTTGCCGCTCTCCTGGGGCCGGATGTTGGGCTCCGTCATCTCCGAGACGGCGCAGGTCACGGTGTCGATGGGGAACTGCTCCTTCATGTCGCAGTAGCTCTCCCCCGTCCGGCCCTGGTACGTCACGCGGTCAAAGGTGGCGTCCAGCCGGAACGCCTTGCCAAAGCGGGGCAGGACGCCACCACCGGAGAGACAGTGGATGTGGCTGGTCACGAGGACGCCCTCCGCCGTCCCCTGGTAGGTGTCCGTCACCTGGAATTTGGCCTTTTTGTTCCGGATGCGTCGGACCACCCGGCAGCCGCCCTCGATCCGCTCAGAGG
The DNA here is from genome assembly GCA_021201185.1 of Clostridiales bacterium. GTDB lineage: Bacteria > Bacillota > Clostridia > Oscillospirales > Oscillospiraceae > Onthomonas. The sequence goes on along the minus strand of JAJQFJ010000006.1, from coordinate 11,067 downwards.
ACAGGAGCTCCTCCTGCTGGTCCGTGTAGGGGTCCATGGTGTTCCGGAAAAAGGCGTCCGTGTCGTTGTCCGTGGCCGCCCGGTAGAGGAGGGTGGACTCCTCCGCACCTGCCAGAACGCCGCCCTCCGGCAGCGAGAGGGCAAAGGCTCCCCCGTCGATCCGGCAGTCGCCGGTCAGCTCCGTGACCGCCGGCGCTTCGGGGACGATTTGGGTCAGTAGGATCGTCTCCTCTGAGACGGCCTCCCCCGTTCGGGTGTCCACACCGGTCACCAGGGCCATACAATTCCCCTCCACGGGACGGCCCACCGGCAGCTCCACCGTCGTCCGGCTCAGGGGGGCCACGTCGGGCCGGAGGGTGTGGACGGTGCCGTCATTCCACCGGAAGGTCAGCTCATACCGGCTGCCCTGGGAAAATCCGGTGGTATTGAACAGCTCAAACCTGCCTCCCCCCAGATGGGTCACCCGTATGGGACGGTAGATATACCGGATGATCTGCGCCCCCGCCGAGGGCGTCCGGTCGGGGTAGAACAGGCCGTCCACGCAGAAGTTCCGGTCATGGCTCCACTCCCCATGGTCGCCGCCGTAGGTATAGCTGCCGTCCTCATGGAGCACCGCATGGTCCACCATCTCCCAGACGCAGCCGCCCATCAGGTTGTCGTACCGGTAGACCTGCTCCCAGTAGGCCTCCGTATTCCCCGGCCCAACCCCCATGGCGTGGGCGTACTCGCACATAAAGTAGGGGCGGTCGTTCAGGGGCTTCTGTCTGCGCCGGTGCTCCCCTACGTCGCGCACCATCTGGACGGAGGGGTACATCTCGCTGCCCACGTCGTAGGCAATGCGCTTGCAGTGGACTGCGCCCTCGTAATGGACGGGCAGATCGGAGTGGGCCTTGAGGTAGTCGTACATGGCGTCCGTATTGTGATAGCCTCCCGCCTCGTTGCCCAGGGACCACATGACGATGGCGGTGTTCCCGTGGATCTTGTCCCGCTGATAGAGATGGGTGATCCGGTCCAGGTAGTGTTTTTCCCACTTGGGGTCGTGGCTGATGGTGTTGTAGGTGGGCGGCAGCTGATGGGACCAGGTGCCGTGGGTCTCCAGGTCGTTCTCGTCCACGATGTAGATGCCCTGCTCGTCCGCCAGCTCCAGCAGCAGCGGGTCCGGGGGATAATGGCTGGTGCGGATCATGTCGATGTTGAACCGCTTGCACAGGAGGATGTCCCGCTCGATCTCCTCCGGGGTCATGGTGTAGCCGTTGACCGGACTGGTGTCGTGGTGGTTGACCCCGTGGAACTTGAGAAGCCGTCCGTTCACATAGAATTTGTCCCCCTGGATCTCTACCGTCCGAAAGCCGATCCGCTCCTTTATGCAGCCGGTCTTCGTCTCGTAGTAGATCGCATACAGCGTGGGGTCCTCGGCATTCCACTCTGTCACCCTGAGCCCCTCAAAGGTGACGGAGGCCGTCTTATTTTGGGTGTGGACCTGCTGCTTTTTCCGGATACCGTGCCCCTCCAGGGAGAAGGTGACCGTCGTCTCTGCCAGGGTCTGCGCCGTCAGGGTGAGGGAGTAGGTGTCACCCGTCTTTTTCGTCCTGGCGTCGATGACCCACACGTCCTCCGGTTGGGAGAAGCGCAGGAGCACATCCCGGAAAATGCCGTTGTTCCGGAACATATCCTGGTCCTCCAGGTAGGTGCCGTTGCACCAGCGGCGTACCACCGCCACCAGCTCGTTCTCCCCCGGAATCAGCCTGCCAGTCAGGTCGAATTCCGCCGTGTTGTGGGCCCCCTCGGAGTAGCCCACCCACGCCCCGTTCAGATACAGGTCCAGGCAGCTGGCCACCCCCAGGAAGGAGATCTCCGTATGCTGCTCCGGGTCCTGAATCGTCACAAAGCGGCGATAGACCCCCACGAAGTTGTACTCCTCACCCGGGTCCTTGTAGCGCAGGGAAATACCCTGGTCGCAGCCCATCCAGGTAAAGACCTTGCCCCCCTTCTCCGTCGTGGGGATGACCGGGGGCTTGAAGGGGAACTGATAGCGGATGTTGGTGTAGAAGGGGTGGTCATAGCCCCGGAACTGCCAGCAGGCGGGCACGTCTATTTTGTCGAAGCGGACCCGTCCGGTGTCCAGCACCTCCGGCAGCTCCGCCGGGCGGGGGAAGAAGGCAAAGTCCCACGTCCCGTTGAGGCACAGGACCTTTTCCGAGCGATAGCGCTTCTCCTTCGGCTCCACCTGGTCTGCCTGCGCCCGGGTGGGATAGGGAATAAAATAGCTGCGAGGCGGGAGCCTGTTTGCCTCAAAGACCTCAAAGGTGTGATAGTGCGCGTTGTCGAGCTGATACTGCATGAAATCTCCTCCTTGTATGGATGCGCCGAATGTCCCGCAGGGGCCATAGGATTTTCCCCCAATAGGACGAAGGCCGTCCGAGGCAACGCCCCGGACGGCCGATGATGTGTGTTTCCCTTCGCCCCGGTTCGGAAGGGTTACTTGCTCTTTTTGGTAAAGCAGCTGATGATCGCAGTCAGCATTGCGAGCCCATTGACGACTGCAATCTGAATGTTGTTTCCGGCCAGCTCCGGCAGGCCCACCATCTGGATGCCGTTGATCGACTCTGCGATATTCCAGATGCCGTCAGACAGGACCACCATCAGGGCGTAGGCCAGAAGGACTGCGGCTATGATGCCGGTGAAATCGCTCCAGGGCTTCTCCCCGAACAGGAGGGAGCCGTCACAGACGATCGCCACGCCCAGGGCTACGTAGACCAGCGGATTGACCTGGCCCCCTTGTCCGGCATACAGAACCACCATCACCACTGTGGCAATGGACAGGATTGCGGAAAGACCGGCAAAGTAGAATCCAATCGCTTTTTTGTTCACAGTTCTCTCCCCTTTCTCAGTTCTTCTTCGACTTGACCTTGCTGACGATCAGCAGGACACAGCTGACGGCGGTGAGTACGGCGGAGACGGCGATCGCAACCGTAAAGGCGGTCTGCCAGACCGGGGTGACATGAATCACCTGCGCGGTGGCCGAGATCCCGTTGGTGACGCCGGAACGGCTGATGGCATACTCCCAGCTGATGGCGGAGTCAATGAGCAGCTCCAGAAGATGGCCGTCGTCGGTGTCCTTGGCCAGCTGGAGTACCCAGTTGCCGTGGCCCGCCACGCCGTCCAGACACCACTCCTGGGTGCCTGCATCCAGCACCTCGGCTGCGTGGTTCAGATAGCCGCCGTCCACATATTCAGTGAAGCAGGGAGCTGCGTCGGTGTCGATGGTGCCGGTCCAGCCCCACTCGTTGCGCAGGACGGTGGTGTTCATGGCATAGCTGGCGGAGGCCCATTTCAGGCCCAGCCGCTCGAAGGACTGCATGATGCCGCCGGCATTGGCCACACGGACAGCGCCCTCAAAGGCTCTCAGGTTGCCCTCCCGGAATGCCTGCTCGGTGAAGAAGCAGGCCACGCCGGAGCGGTAGAACTCCTGATCGTTTCCGACGAAGTGCTTGGTGCCCATGTGAGAGCCGGTGGCCTCCATGGCCTCGGTCTCAGGAATGCCTGCCAGATAGGACATGATGGGGCACTCGCTCATGTACTCGTAGTTACGGCCGCCGAAGGGGGTGCGGTGGAGGTCGGCGCCCAGGCTGTAGTTGATCATGAAGCCGCTCCACAGGCCCTCCTCGCCCATGAGCATGCCCCGCTGAGCATAGAGCTCCGTGTTGAAGGTGGCGGTCAGGATGATCTTGGAGCAGTAGCGGGTGGTCGGCGGGTTGACCTGTTCGCCGTTATACTCTACGGTGAACGGCAGGGTTCCGCCCACGGAGTCGCATCCGTCGCCCACGCCGAAAGCGGGAGACAGGTCGCCCACTGCGGGACACTCAAAGCTCTCCGCCGTGGCGTTGGGCAGATCCTCCGGCTCAAGCTGATAGATGAATTGCAGCCAGGTCTCCCGATCGCTCAGGGGCACGTCGATCATCATCGCCAGGGTCAGTCCGGAGTCCACACCGAAGTTCGCCGCAACCTCCTCGTAGGAGGGAGCGTCCTCCGGCGTCTCATACCACTCGCCGTCCAGAACGTCCATCATCTCTGCGGTGGCCTCCACGGTGGTCTGCTCCACCGGGAAGGTGCCCGCCCAGTCGCTCCGGGTCAGGTAGGTGCCGGCGCCCTCGATCCAGTAGTTCAGATCGCAGTCCTCAAACTGGTTGGAGACGACGACGTCGTTTTCGCCGGTGCGATACTTCTCATCGTCAAATTCCTGGACCCACTGGAAGCTCTTGTCCGCATTGCCGTCCGCTGTCATGCCGTCGGCAGTGGTATAGCCCTGGGCGGCCAGAATGTTGTTCAGCGCGTCGTGGCTGTCGTCGCCGATAGCCAGATAGTAGTCGCCCTCAGAGAGGATGTAGCCGCCCTCTCCGTCGTGGGCGGTGGAGTCCCAGCTGGCCAGCAGGTACTTGTCCACGGTGATGGTCACCGTCTCGGAGGCGCCGGGCTCCAGGGTGTCGGTCTTGGCAAAGCCGGCCAGGGCGATGGCGGACTTCTCCACGGCGTGCTCGATCTCGTACTCGCCATAGGGAGTCTGGGTATAGGCCTGGACCACACTCTTGCCAGCCACATCGCCAGTGTTGGTTACCGTCGCTTGGATGGTGATCTCGTCCTCGCCCACATCAACGCTGTCCAGCGTCTGCTCAAAGGTGGTGTAGCTCAGGCCGTAGCCGAAGGTGAACTGTACCTCGTCGGCATAGTTCCAGCTGTCAGCGCCGTCCAGCGCGCCGACCGCATCGGTGGCGTTGCCCTGGCCCATCACGGAATCCGCATACCGCGTCTCATAATAGCGATAGCCGATGTAGATGTTCTCCGCCTGGAAGGAGATGTACTCCGCATTCTCATCCGAGTCGATGGTCGCGTTGATCTCGTCCACATTGGCGAACAGCGGGGTCTCGGTGCCGGAGTTGACGGTGGCAGGGGCGGAGAGAGAGCTGGTGGCATAGGTGTCCACCAGATGGCCGGAGGGGTTGACCACGCCTCTCAGCAGCTCCGCCACGCCCACGAAGCCCTGATGCCCGGGGGTGCCGATGAACATAAGGGCGTCGCAGTAGGGCAGAATCTCATGGACCTCCATCTGATAGGCGCTGTTGAGGAGAACGATGACCTTGTCAAAGTTCGCCCGCACCAGCTCCAACAGGTCCTTTTCGTTCTGATGAAGGGCCAGGGAGCTCATGACGGTCACGCCGTCGTCGTCCGTATCCTGCATCTTCAGGTCGGTGCCCTCAGAGCCCTCACGGGTGAACACCACGATGGCGGCGTCCTGATAGCCGTCGGCCCAGGTGCTACTCTGCGCCTCATAGAAGGCCTTGTTCTCCTCCGTATTGGCGGCGGAGCCGGAGGGAGACGTGCCGCCCCAGGCGCTGGCAGCCTCTCCGGAGGCTCTTGTTGTGGAAGTGCTCTTCAGAGCGTCCCACAGGGCCTCGTTGACCTCAAAGCCCTGATCCTCCAGGGCGGTTTTCAGATTGATCGTGTTCAGATCACCGTCGGCAACCTTTGTGCCGGCAGAGGAGCCCTGATAGACCGGGTCCACAGCCGCATGGCCGAAGACGGAGATCTGAACCTCGTCCTGGAGGGGAAGGGCTCCGTTGTTGTACATCAGGGTGGCGCCCTCCCGCATCTCGTTGATGTTCTGCTCAAAAGCGGCCTCCATCAGCGCAGCCTGGGCGTCAGGGTCGTCGAAGTCGCCGAAGGAGCTCTTATAATAGGTGGTGTCCTCGTTCTCGTCGGTCACTACTATGGTGCTGGTAGTGCCCAGGGCGCTGTTGATATAGCTGGCGTTGGCGAGGGCCAGCGTCTGCCCGGTGATTGCAATGACCAAAATCACCGCAAACACAGAGGTCAGACCGGACCACAATCTCGAGTTTCTCATGTGTTGTCCTCCTTTTTCTGTGCTTTGCTCTGCCGGGGACGACGGCTCCAAAACGGCTTGCTCCGCAGGCATGCTCCTCCTTTCCCTCTGCGCGCTGAGCGGTACAGGGCCTCTCCCCGGATAGCTTGACCTTTACTATAACACAATCTCTAATGATAAAGTGCTTTCATTTCGTAAGCGCCTCCGTTTTTTTCGTAACTGACGTTTTCCCAAATCTGCCGGGCTTCCCCTTCAGTTTCCCTGTATTTAGCGCTTTATCTCTGGTCAGACAGAAGGGTTTTCCTGTTCTTTCTTAAATGATATTCCGGCGTCCCGCCTTGATTTGCCCGGTACATCGTGCTACAATTCAGATAAAAAACAGCCTTCACCGTGGAGAAAGGCGCATTTTCCTGTCTCCAGAGTTGTCTGGCAGAAATATAATGAGGTGTGTCAATGATCCGGATTGCAATTCTCGAAGACGACCCTGCCGACCTGCTTCAGCTGAAGCAATGTCTCCGGCGCTACGAGCAGGAGCAGCAGGAGCATTTTTCCATCGACTCCTTCTCCCATCCCTCCACCTTTCTGGATCAGTTCAAGTCCAACTATGACCTGGTCTTTCTGGATATCCAGCTGCCCATGGTCAACGGGATGGAGGTCGCCCGCCAGCTCCGGGCCAGCGACGACGTCTTTACCCTGATCTTCATCACCAATCTGGAGCAGTACGCCGTGGAGGGTTATTCCGTAGACGCCCTGGATTTTGTGGTCAAGCCCATCAACTACTGCCGCTTTTCCTCCATGCTGCGCAAGGCACTGCGCAAGATCTCCCGGCAGCAGGAGAAGGAGTTTGTTTTGCAGTCCTCCGGCAATCTGGTGCGGCTGCGTCTTTCCCAGATCTATTATGTGGAGATCCGGGATCACCTGCTCATCTATCACACGGAGCTGGGAAATTTTACCGCCTGGGGCAAGATGGCGGAGGTGGAGCAGCAGATGGCAGAGCACGATTTCGCCCGGTGCAGCACCTCCCTTCTGGTCAACCTGCACCACGTCTCCTCCCTGTCCGGCAACGATGTGGTCGTGGCAGGGACCAAGCTCCCTGTCAGTCAGCGGCGGCGAAAATCGTTCTACGCCTGTGTCACCAGTTATCTCTGCAAGACGTGAGAGGAGATGGCCATGATCCCCACAGAGCCCATCCAGTTTCTTCTGTATTATTTCAAATTCTTTGATATTTTTATCTCTTTCCTGACGGCCACCCTCATTTTTGCCTATCGCTGTGAGCGGAGGCCCCACTTCTGGCTGCGTGCGGTGGGGGTGCTTGTGCCCATCCGCCTGCTCTGCATCCTGTTCACCCGCACCTATGGAGGCTCTCTGCTCCTGGAGGCCTTTTATTCCGGCGTCCTCATTCTCCTGATGATCCTGGGGCTGCAATTCTGCTTCCGGGAAAACATCTGGAATATGCTCTTTTACTTTTGCTCCGGTTTTATGACCTGGTATATGACTGACCGGCTCTTTTTGATCATGGCCTCCCTCTGCCGCCAAAACACCTGGCTGAGTCCCTATTTTGTGGAGGGTACGATTCCTCACATTCTGCTCTATATCGGCAGCTTTTTGCTGATCTATCTCATCGTCTTCCTGACGGTGGGCAAAAGAACGCGCCGCTTGCAAGGATATGACATCCCCATGCAGAATTCCCTTCTGCTCCTGGTGCTGGTGTGTATCCTCACTCCCATCTTCTATTTTGAAAGTCAGGTCATCGCCAATTACAATCTCTTTTTCTATAATCTGCTCAATCTGGGAGAGATCATCTTCTTCCTCTTCATGCTGCTGATGCAGGTTTTGACCCTGGTCGCCGCAAAGGAGCGGTCGGAGCTGCACACCATGCAGACCCTTCTGCTGGAGGAGCAGCGTCAATACCGTCTGATCAAGGAAAAAATGGATGCGATCAACATCAAGTGCCACGATCTGAAGCATCAAATACGGGATCTCCGGGAAACCGGGCAGGTTGACCGCGCCTATCTGGACAGCCTGGAGCAGTCCGTCTCCATCTACAGCAGCGCCCTGCGCACCGGCAACGAGACGCTGGATGTGCTGCTCACGGACAAGCGTTTGCACTGCACCACCAATGGAATCCAGTTTACCTGTATGGTGGATGGGGCCAAGGTGAATTTTATGGAGGTCATGGACATCTTCTCTCTCTTTGGCAACATCCTGGACAACGCCATAGAGTGTGAAATGAACCTGCCACCTGAAACCCGTTTTATCCACCTGTCCGTGCGCAGCGCCAACCAGCTCCTGCTCATCCACGCAGAAAATCACTTTGAGGGCGTCCTGGAGCTGCGGGACGGGCTGCCCGTCACCACCAAGGCAAATCGGGACTGCCACGGCTACGGGATGCTCAGTATCCGGCGGGTCGTGCAGAAATACGGCGGGAATCTGGTCGTCTCCTCGGAGGATCAGCTATTTCAGATCGATATCGTCCTTCCGATCCCGTCAGGCGGTCCCTCTTCCGAGCCGGTCCAGCGCACCGTATGATGATACATTGTCCAACCGAGCCTACGAGAACACACTGACGAAAATGGAAGGCATTGTAAAGGCTTGCGGATTCCGGGTCGTTGCCGCAGTGGCTGCCGTCGCAGAGCGCTCCATCATACATCAGTATGCCGCAGACCTGAACTCGGCGCCGCCGGAGTTGATTGGCAGCTTCAATCTAATCTTTTACTCCAGCGCCGAGGATGCTGTGTTTAAGGCGCTGGAGTAGAATGAAAGCTGTAAATAAAACGGCAGTGAATGAGTACCTGGAGGGAATCAATTTTGGCTGACACAAACAGAGTCCGATACTACAGAACATTCCAGGACGACTTCGTAGAAAGCTCTGACCAGGATTTTACCTTGCCCGAAGATTACGTCTGGGTACGGGAGAGCAAAAGAGCCAGGTTCGCCCGGCCAGTTTTGTATGCCATTGCGTATCTGTTCGCTCTGGTCTACGGGAAGTTCGTCCTTCACCTGAAGATCGTCAGAACGGTTGACATGAGGGACTATCGCAATACTGGCGCAGTCGTCTATGGAAATCATACGCAGCCAATCGGAGACGTGTTTGTCCCCGGCCTGGTATGCGCGCCCAAACGGTGCTACACGATCGCAAGTCCCGCCAATCTGGGGATTCCGGTCATCGGCGCTCTGCTGCCGTGGATTGGTGCGCTGCCGATCCCATCGGATTTCAAACAGATGAAGAACTTCCTCGGCGCTGTCCGCCAGCGATTGCAGGAGAACAACTGCATCATCGTCTATCCGGAGCAGCACGTCTGGCCGTACTGCACCCAAATCAGGCCGTACCCCACAACCTCATTCGATTACGCCGTCAAAAATAAGGTGCCAGCCTTTTGCATGACCACGACCTACCAGCGGAGGAGGTTTTCAGAAAAGCCGAGGGCTACCGTGTATCTGGACGGCCCGTTTTACGCGGACGCCAGCCTCTCGCCCCAGGCGCAGAAGGAAGCGCTGCGGGATCAGGTCTATGCCTGTATGCAAAAGAGAAGTGAGGAGAATACCTATCAATATGTGGAGTACCGGCCAGTGCAGGAGGCAGAGGAGCATGGCGGCAAATAAACTGGCAAGCCTCTACGACCGGCGTATCAGAAACACGCGGCTGAACATTTCCGCAGACGGTCAGCTCCGCATTGCGGTCGGGGAGCGATACTGTAAAATATGATAGCAATCAAGTATAAAAAGAGCCATCCAGTTTGCATCGAGCAGGAAATTCAGACGACCATACAAAGTCTGTCCCATGAGGGTCGGTTCGCATCAGAAAAAACGTTCCTGCACCACAGGGAAACGACCGTGTACGACCACAGTGTTCATGTTGCCGAAGTCAGCCTGGCGATAGCTAATTCTTTGCCATTCTCGTTTGATATGGATTCCCTGGTTCGGGGCGCACTGCTTCATGATTACTTTTTATACCACCGAACCGAAAGTGTAAAAACTTATGTCACCCATGGATACAGGCATCCCATAATTGCAGCGGAGAACGCAAAAGCAGACTATGGCATCAATAATATCGAGGATAACATTATCCGGCGGCATATGTTTCCGCTGACACCCATACCGCCCAAATACAGGGAGGCGTGGGTCGTGTGCATTGCCGACAAATGCTGTGCAACCATGGAATTCCTGCCTGCGAGATTTACGCGGTTATCAGGAATTCCCGATGCAGTCAGCAAGCCACAAGCCATACGAAAGCAGCACCGAACATGATGCACGATAAGAAATACATATTCTTTGGATAATGAAGGGAACTGCACCATGAAATTTTATGAAATCACCTTCAGCCCAACCGGAGGGACGAAGAAAGCCGCCGGCATTTTGAGCCGCAGTCTGTCAGAACAGGCGGTAGAAATCGACCTGTGTGACCGGAATGTTGTTTTTTCAGAAATAGCGCTTGCAGAGGACGATGTTGCCCTGATTGCCGTTCCCTCCTACGGTGGGCGTGTTCCCCAGACTGCGCTTGACCTACTGTGTGCCTCAGCCGGGAACAAGGCCAGAGCGATTCTTGTGTGCGTTTATGGGAACCGTGCCTATGACAACACTCTCGCTGAGTTGATGGACGCCGCAGGCAAAGCCGGGTTCAGGCCGGTTGCCGCTGTTGCTGCTCTGGCGGAACACTCGATTGCCCGGAAGGTCGCGGCCGGTCGGCCAGACGCAGAGGATGAAAAGCTGCTGAAGGAGATGGCGGCCCAAATTCGCCAAAAGCTCGCCAGTGCGGATGGTTCAACTCCCAACGTTCCCGGCAAGGTCCTGGAGAAACCGGGAATGCAAACCCCAGGCATGGCGCCGAACCCTTCGGATGCCTGCGTCAAGTGCGGCCTCTGTGCCGAGAAATGTCCCGTTGGGGCAATCGATCCTGTGACGATGAATCCGGACTCCAAAAAGTGTATCAGCTGTATGCGGTGCATTTCTGTCTGCCCCGTTGGAGCAAAGAAACTGGGGCGTGTTATCACTGGCGTGGGCGGAGTAGCGCTCAGCGTTCTCTGCGCCAACCGGAAGGAATGTGAACTGTTTTTGTGAGGAAAAGGCTGCGCCGATTTGCGGTACGACCTGGAGGAATACAAAAGAAAACGAGCGGGGGCTTCCTTGAAGAAAGTGGTTCTCTGTCAAGAGTTGGGGTAGAGAAAAAACAGCATCAGGCATACAGGACA
>JAJQFJ010000010.1 GCA_021201185.1 Clostridiales bacterium | reverse complement strand
CGGTCGGCGATCATGGCGATGAACTCGCTGTTGGTGGGCTTGCCCTTGGCGTTGGAGACGGTATAGCCGAAGTACTTTTGCAGCGTCTCCAGGTCGCCCCGGTCCCAGGCCACCTCGATGGCGTGGCGGATGGCCCGCTCCACCCGGCTGGCGGTGGTACCGTACCGCTTGGCCACCTCGGGATAGAGCACCTTGGTGACGGCGTTGATCACGTCCATGTCGTCCACGGCGATGAGGATGGCCTCCCGGAGGTACTGGTAGCCCTTGATGTGGGCGGGGACGCCGATCTCGTGGATGATGGAGGTGACCAGCGTCTCCATATTCTGATAGGCCTTGGGGGTCACGGTGGCGCTGTTGCGGAGCAGGCGCACCCGCTCTACCACCGCCTGGCCCCGGTTGGGCTTGGTGAGGAAGTAGTCCGCTCCCAGCTCCGCCGACCGGGCCGCCACGCCTCCGGCCACGAAGCTGGAATAGATCAGGATGCCCGGTCTTCTGGCCTCCTGGGTGTTGATCTGCTCCAGCAACTCCAGCCCGTCCATCCCGAACAGCACCAGATCCATCACCAGCACCTCCGCCCCGGTCTCCCGGAGCAGGCCGATGACCTTTCCTCCCTCGCCGGTGGCGCCGACCACCTGGATATCCGGCTCCGCGCTCAGCTCCTTCACCAGACCGGAGCGGGCGTCCTCATCTGCGTCTGCAATCATAACTTTGATGATATTCATTTGCGTTCTTCCCCTTTGCCTTTCATTTTCAAAAATACGGTCTATAATCGGCCGTTTGATCTGTCCCTGTCAGCCTCTATCCATAATTTAACACACTCCAACGCCGTTCGCAATCCTTTTCGGCGCAAAAATTTCACCTTTTTGTCGAGCATTTCCGACCTTTTCCGACGATTCGACAAAACCCTGTCTTTTTCTCCCCGGCGCTTCCCTTTTCTTCCCGCCGCTTCCCCTGTTTCCGGCATAAATCCCCCTTTGTACGCGCCCTGTCGGAAAAATCCCTCTTCTGTCGCAAACGGAACATGATTTCCACGTCCTCTCATTTCTGTAAATATCTGGAAATCATGCCCGGGCGAGATACGACCCGCTTCGACCCTGCCATCCGCCGGAGGGGGCAAAAAAACGGAGCCACGCTGCCGTGGCTCCGTAAGTCGGTGTGTTTGACGCCGAAGCGCCGTTTTTGGGTCCTGTCAGTCCTCTTTCTTCTCCAGCCAGCCGTATACCACAGCGGCCAGGGCGCCGCCCACCAGGGGGCCGATCATTTTATCATTCCGGTATCTGTGAATCAATCCACACAGGGCTGAAAATGGGAAACTTTTCCAAACCTTTACACTGGGAGAGATCGAGTCACCCCACAGACACCGCCCGCAGCCGCCGGTTCCAGGGCCTGCTCAGGGCGGTCAGGTCCAGCACCGCCACGAAATCGTCCACCAGATTCACCAGCCACGCCTCCCGGCTTCGGGGGAGGTATCGCCCGGCGGGCCACATATGGGACAGGATGATGTTCCGCTCCCGGTCGGTCAGGTGGGTGACCTCCTCTGCGTTCTCCGCTGCCATCTCCGGGTGGTGGAGGCAGAGGGACAGGCTGCTGTCCGCCTGCTGGTAAAACAGGTCGTGGAGCAGCCCCGCCCGGGCCGCCGCCCGGGCATCCCAGTGCCAGCGGCGGGCCAGGACAAAGGATAAGTAGGACACCAGCAGGCCGTGCTCATAGCGGTTCGTCCAGTGGTGGTGGGATATGGCACGCAGGCGGCAGACCCGGCTGTCCGCCATCAGGGGGGAGACACAACGGAAAAAATCCCGCATCTCCTCGTCGGTAAACAGGTGCATAGGACCACCTCCGTCTCTGGCTGCACCGGTTGCTTTCCGAAGCTCATTCTAGCACGGCGGAGACGGGATGTCATGTGGTAATTGGCAGCAAAAGTGTTAAATTTGCGAATATTTCCGAAAAATCTGCACGAATGAACCATTTTATAGTGAAACCGCGCCGAAGCCCTCAGGAGCTCCGGCGCGGTCGTGTCATGGCTGTGGTTATTCCTCTGTGGTGTCCTCGGTGGTATCGGTATCCTCAGCCTCCGCTTCCTCCTCGGCGGCGGCAGCCTCCTCCTCGGTGGCGATGGCAGTCTGGAGATTGATGATGTTCTCGAAGCAGGCCTGCCAGTCCATGCTGTCCAGGGCCTCGGAGGTCTCGAAGGTGGCGGCGTTCATCCACTCGTCGATCTGGGAGTTGTACAGGTCGGAGATATAGTCCTCCTCGATCTCGGCCAGCGTGTCCTCGCTGTAGTCCAGGCGGAGAATGACGAAATAGCCGTAATCCGTCTCGTCGGTCATGCCGACCTCGCCCACCTCCAGGGTCTCGACCAGCTCCCGGAAACCGTCTACCAGGGTGTCATCGCTGTCAAAGGTGTACTCATCGGTGTTCTCATCGTAGTTGCTCTCCGCCTGGTATTCGGCGAAGGTGTCCTCCAGCTCGTCGGCGCTGACGCCCTGGAGGGCGTCGTAGATGGCCTGGGCGGCCTCCTGCTGGGCGGCGCGGCCGTCGTCGTCGTCATCCTCCAGGTCGGCGGTGTACAGCAGGATATAACGGCAGGTGTAATAGCCCTGCTCCTCGGCGTAGTCGGCGATGGTCTCGTCAGTGGGCTCATACTCGCCGCCCTCGCCGTAGAGGTAATCCTGAAGGTTGGTGGACTGGCAGGACTCCCGGTAGGCCATCTCCAGGCCCTCGGCATTGGTGGTGTAGTACAACAGGGCGTTCTCGTCGTAGTTGGCCAGCACCTCGGCCAGGCTGGTCTCCTGGTCCTCGGTGAGGGTCAGACCGTACTCGTCCGCCTTCTCGTCCAGCACGGCGTACATCTCGGAGATGTTGGAGGCCATATAGACCAGGTTGTCGGCCACGGTGGTGCCCTCGTCCTCGTCCAGCACCTCGGTCACGTCAAAGGTGTAGCCGTAGTAGTAGTAATAGTAGTAGGAATAGTAGTTGTAGTAATAGGTCAGCCAGTAGAAGAACAGGTTGGCGGGGATCTCAGCGCCGTCAGCGGTGATTACGGTGTCCCCTGCGGAGATGGCCCCGTCGGTGACGTAGGCGATGGGGTCCGCCTTGGCCTCATCCGGGACCTCGGTCAGAGTGGTGGTGGTGTCCTCGGTGGAGTCGTCTGTGCTGTCTTCGGTGGAATCGTCCGTGGTGTCGGAGGCGGTGGAATCTGTGGTGTCCTCCGTCTCGTCGGTGGAGTCGCTGCAGCCGACCAGCAGGCTCATGACCATCATCAGTGCCAGCAGCAGCGCGCCGATACGTTTCTTCATATTTCATCAAGTCCTTTCTGCGAAACCCGGAGCAGATCCCTCCGGGGATATGTCCAGACGCTTCTGCTATTGTACCAGAGCGGCGGCAAAATTACAACCGTTCTTCCCAAAAAGTTCTTGATTCGAGGGGAAGGCAAAACACCGTTGACGCCGGTGGGCAGATCGTCGTACAATAGACGAAACGAAATTCAGGAGGAATCGTACAGATGAATCTGTTAGTCACCGGCTTTGAGCCCTTCGGCGGAGAGGCGGTCAACCCCTCCTGGGAGGCGGTGCGCCGTCTCCCGGCACACATCGACGGGGTAACTGTCACATCGGTACAGCTCCCCACCGCCTTTCAGCGGGGCGAGCAGGCGCTCCTCCGCGCTCTGGAGGACTGCCGCCCGGAGCGGGTGCTCTGCGTCGGGCTGGCAGGAGGACGGAAGGGCTTCACCCTGGAGCGGGTGGGCATCAATCTCCGGGACGCCCGCATCCCTGACAACGACGGCTTTCAGCCGGAGGACCGGCCGGTGCGGCCGGACGGCCCCGCCGCCTGTTTCGCCACGCTGCCGGTGAAGGAGATGGTACAGGGATTGAACCGGGCGGGCATCCCGGCGGCGGTCTCGTACACGGCGGGGACCTATGTGTGCAACGACATCCTGTACACCCTCCTGGACTGGCAGGCCCGGGAAATGCCGGAGAGCCGGGGCGGCTTTCTCCATCTGCCCTACACCCTGGGGCAGGCGGCGGAAAAGGGAGAGAACGTGCCGGGGATGGCGCTGGAGGAGATGGGGCGGGGGCTGTCCCTGGCCGTCCGCCTGGCCGCCGGGGCGTGAGCGGCCTCGCCTCTCCGGATATTTTTGCAACTTTTCAACCTGAAAACAGCCTACCTTAAAAATTTTTAGGGTTAAATTTATAATTTTGCGTCATTTCGTTCATATTCTGTACATAACCATTGTGTATCCTTGGTATCAGAAAACAGACGGGCCGGAACAGCTCCGGGACCCGTAAAAGGAGCGTCAATATCATGGGCTACAATATGTATGACAAGGACTACGGCAGCGGCTTCACCCCGGAGAACGACAACCGTCCCCCGGAGGAGCGCCCGGGCTACCAGCCCCCGGAGCAGACGGAGCAGGCACAGGCTGCCCCCACTGCCCAATCCGCTGAATCCACTCAGCAGGCGGAGACCACTCAGGCCGGTCAGCCCACCCAGACCAATCAGGCCGGTCAGCCCACCCAGACCTCTGCCCAACAGCCGGTGGTGAACGGAGAGTACCACTACAGCTACGGCTTCCAGCGGGCGGACAGCGCCGATGACGCCAGGACGGGCAGCGCACAGCCCACCTCCGGCAACACCTACGGCGGCAGCTATAACAGCTATGGCTCCGGCAGCAGCTACCAGTCGGGCAGCACCTACGGCAACAGCTATCAGTCCGGCAACGCCTACGGCAACAGCTATCAGTCCGGCAACGCCTACGGCGGCACCTATGGGGCCTCCGCCAACGCCGACTATGGCAACGGCACCACCCCGCCCAACAACACCTATTACGGCGGCGGGTCCGCCACGCCTCCCCCCAAGCCCCCCAAAAAGCCGAAGAAGTCCGGCGGCTCCGGGGTGGGCAAGATCGTGGCCATCGTGCTGGTCTGCCTGCTGCTGGGCGGGGCCGCAGGGATGGGCGGAGCCTATCTGATGTTTAACTCTATGGGCATCGCCGCCTCGGAGAGCGACAGCAACGACACCACCACCGCTGACAGCATCTCCAACGACGCTGACAGCACAGAGGACACGGAGTCCTCCGTGGACATCCAGGTCAGCGACCGGGACACCTCCACAGGCACCGTCACCACCTCCGAGGACGGCACCATGACCCCCAGCCAAATTTATGAGGCCTACTCTGACGCCGTCGTCAGCATCGAGGTCCAGACCTCTGACGGGGTGGGCGCAGGCACCGGCTTCGTCATCTCGGAGGACGGGTACATCCTCACCTGCTACCATGTGGTGGACGGCTATCAGGCCATCTCCTGCACCTTTATCGACTCCACCAGCTATGAGGCCACCTATGTGGGCGGCGACGAGGACGCAGACCTGGCTGTCCTGAAGATCGAGGCCACCGGCCTCACCGCCGTGGTGCTGGGCGACTCTGACAACCTGACCGTGGGCTCTACCGTCACCGCCATCGGCAACGCCCTGGGCCACTTCGCCAACACCCTGACCACCGGGGCCGTCTCCGGCCTGGACCGGGCCCTGACTATGGAGGACGGCACGGTGATGAATCTGCTCCAGACCGACTGCACCGTGAACTCCGGCAACTCCGGCGGCCCTCTGTTCAACGAGTACGGCGAGGTCATCGGCATTGTCAACGCCAAGTATTCCAGCTCCGGCTATTCCTCCAGCACCGCCACCATTGAGGGCATCGGCTTCGCTATCCCCATCAACGACGCGCTGGACGTGCTGGACGACCTGATTACCTACGGCTATATCACCGGCAAGCCCTATCTGGGCATCTCCGTGTCCGCCGTCAGCAGCATCACCGCTCAGCAATACTCCAACATGGTGGTGGGCGCCTACGTCATGTCGGTGGAGACCGGCTCCTGCTCCGAGACTGCCGGGCTCCAGGTGGGCGACATTATCACCCAGGTGGACGGGGTGGACATCACCACCTATGAGGAGCTGGTGGACGCCAAGAACAACCACAAGGCCGGCGAGGAGATGACGCTGACCGTCTATCGGGACGGCAGCTACTACACCATCATCGTCACCCTGGACGAGGAGGTCCCGGACAGCGCGGCGGACGATTCCACCACTGACGACTCCACCTCCGACGATTACAGCGACAGCTACGGCTACAGCTATGGCTACGGCTACACCAACCCCTACGGGGGCAACGGCGGCTGGTAAGCAGACCATAACAATTCAATCACACAGAATCACCGCCCGGCGGGAGCAGAAAAACGCTTCCGCCGGGCGGCAATCTTTTGACATCCTCCCCCCTCTGTGCTACAATGCCCCGGAACACAGACAGGAGGAGGAGACGGTATGCCCTATACCACCGTGATTTTTGACATGGACGGCACCATCCTGAACACTCTGGAGGATCTGACCGACGCCGTCAACGCCATGCGGCGACAGGAGGGGCTGGAGCCGCTGCCCATCTCCCATGTCCGGCAGAGCGTGGGGAACGGCGTGGCCGTGCTCATGGAAAAGACCCTGCCCGGGGGCCGGGACTATCCCCGGCTTCAGCAGGCCACTGCCTTTTACCGCAGCTACTATGAGTCCCACAGCCAGATCAAAACCGGCCCCTACCCCGGTATTCTGGAGCTGATGGAACAGCTCCACCGCCGGGGGATCGTTATGGCGGTGGTGTCCAACAAGCAGGATGTGGCGGTTCGGGAGCTGAGCCGACACTTCTTCGGCGACTACATGACCGTCTCCCTGGGGGAGCGGGAGGGCCTGCGGCGAAAGCCCAGCCCGGACATGGTGAACGCTGTTCTGGCCCGGCTGGGCCGGACAAAGGAGGAGTGCCTGTTCGTGGGGGACTCGGACGTGGACTGTGCCACGGCGAAAAACGCCGGTCTGGACTGCGCCGCCGTGACCTGGGGCTTCCGGGCCCGACCCCTGCTGGAGACGCTGGGGCCACGGTACATCATCGACCGGCCGGAGGAGCTTTTGGAATTGGTGTAAAAACATCCCCGTCCGGCGGAGCGATTCCGTCAGACGGGGATGTGTGTGCTTTTGGATCTCCTGTTATCCCTCGCTGTCCTCCTCCAGCAGCCGCATTCCGGCGGTGCTGGTGACGGGGAGGGAGAAGGCGATGGCGTGGGCCTGGCGGGCCTGGGACATGATGGCCTGCATAATGGGATTGCGGTCGGTGCGTTTGACCACCATAAAAATCAGCTCCTTTTCCGCGCCCAGGGAGAACCCCAGAAACTGAGAGGCCCGCTCCATCCCCGTTCCCTTGGCGTGAAGGATGGTGCCGCCGGGGGCGTGGGCCTGGCGGGCGGCGTCCATGATGAGATCGGTGTTGCCCTGGTCGGCGACGGTGACCAGCAGCTCATATTTCGTGTCCTGCAAAACGGATTCCTCCCCCTTGACAAATTCCTGGTTGGCGGTGAGAAACAGCAGCGTACGCTTGCCCCCTACGCTGCTCATGGGGACGGTGAAGGCCACGCCGGTACCTGGCACATCGATGTTCAGCCGGGTCTGCAGCCCCTTGCGCACCAGCTTCCACCGTTCCCCGGTGACAAAGGAGAAGAACACCGTCTTTTCCGACGACTCCAGCCCAAAGTAGTCCAGCATCTCGCTGACGGCGGTGCCTTTGCCTCCGGTGGTCAGGACTACATCCAGCCGCTGCTCCTGAAAAAAGTCGGAAAACCTTCTGCGCAGCTTCCGGTCGGCGATAGCTACCATCATATACAGCTCGCTCACAGCGCTCCTCCCTCCTTACAGATCGATAATGGCGTTTTCGTCCAGCCCCTCCAGGGAGGACAGCAGCGCCGGGGCCAGCCGCCGGGCCTCCCGCTCGGAGCGGCGCTGGCGAATCTGACAGACCAGACCCATAATCTGAATGGTGATCAGCGGCGTCATAGCCACCATTGCCACCACGCCGAAGGCGTCGGTGACGATATTTCCTCCCACAGCGATACAGGCTCCCTGGGCCAGGGGGAGCAGGAAGGTGGTGGTCATGGGACCGGAGGCGACCCCGCCGGAGTCAAAGGCCACGGCGGTAAAGATCCGGGGCACCACAAAGGACAGCCCCAGGGCGATGGCATAGCCGGGGATCAGGAACCAGAGGATGGAGATTCCGGTGAGCACCCGGATCATGGCAAGGCCCACGGACACGGCCACGCCGATGGAGAGACAGGCGCCCATGGCGCCGGCAGAGATGGTGCCGTTGGTGATCTCCTCCACCTGCCGGTTGAGGACGTAGACCGCGGGCTCCGCTCTGACGATAAAGTAGCCGATGACCATGCCGATGGGCACGATCACCCAGTTGCAGTCCAGCCCGGCCAGCACCTGGCCCAGATAGTTGCCCGCGGGGATAAAGCCCACGTTGGCCCCGGTGAGAAACAGCACCAGGCCGATATAGGTGTAAACCAGCCCCACCCCCATCTTTGCCAGCTGCCGCCCGGAGATGTGGAGAGCAATGATCTGATACAGGCCAAAAAAGAGAAGAATGGGCAGCAGGGAGACGGCGATCTCCCCCATATAATCCGGAAAGCCCTCCGCAAACAGCTCCCACAGCTCCACCGAGTCGGAAATTTCCGGCAGAGCGGGGGCGGTGTAGGCGCTGCCGTCCGGCTGGTACACGATGACCAGGAGCATAACGGCGATGATAGGGCCGACAGAGCACAGGGCCACCAGGCCAAAGCTATCATCCGCGGCGTTTTTATCGGTACGGATGGCGGAGACGCCTACGCCCAGCGCCATGATAAAGGGAACGGTCAAAGGCCCGGTGGTGACGCCGCCGGAGTCAAAGGCCACCGCCAGAAAGTCCTCCGGCACAAAAAGAGTCAGGGCAAACAGAAAAATGTAGCACCCCACCAGCAGCCGGGTCAGAGAGACAGAGAACAGCATCCGGAGCAGGGCGATGACCAGAAAGACGCCCACCCCCACGGCGATGGTCAGAATCAGCACCGTATTGGGGATGGAGGGCACCTGCTGGGCCAGCACCTGAAGATCCGGCTCGGAAATGGTAATCATGAACCCCAGAAGAAAGGCCACCGCACCGATGCGCCAGGGACTGCGGGATTGGGCCAGACTGCTGCCCACCCGCTCCCCCATGAGGCTCATGGACATCTCCGCCCCCTGGGTAAAGAACATCATGCCGATGATGAGCAACACCGCCCCCAACAGAAAGCTCAGCAGCGTGCTGGAGGAGATGGGGGCAATGGTAAAGCTGAGTACCACCACGATGCCCACGATGGGCAGAACAGCGTTCAGGGATTCTTTCATTTTTTCAGATAGCTTTTTCCAGTTGGAGCGCAAGACAGAGCCTCCTTTTTATGAAATTGGTCATGGCTGTGGGAGTTACTTCTTCTCCTCCAGCACCTTCAAAATCAGTTCCCACACCCGGCCCACGGAGGCGATCTCCAGCCGCTCCCCGGTGGTGTGGATGTCCTGCATATTCGGGCCGATGGAGACGGCGTCCATCCCCGGCAGCTTGGCTGACAGCAGACCGCACTCCAGCCCGGCGTGGATGGCCACCGCCTCCGGCCGCTTGCCGGTGAGGGACTCCCAGGCCCGGCACACGTCCTCCCGGAGGGGGGAGTCCTGCCGGTACTCCCAGGGGGGATAATCCCCCGCCCAGGAGACGGAGCCGCCCAGGTTTTCCGTAATATGGGCCACACGGGATTTGAGTATCTCCTTCTCCGCCAGCACCGAGCTGCGCAGACTCAGCCGGAGATGGAGGGCGTCCGCCCGGGTGTCCGCCACCCCCAGATTCAGGGAGGTCTCCACCAGGCCGGGGATGTCCCGGCTCATGTCCTGGACCCCGTCGGGGAGGTTCCGGATGAGGGTCAGCCCCCGCCGGGCGGAGTCCGGCGTCAGCACCTGCCAGGTCCCCTCCTCCCTGGGGAGGAGGGACAGGCGCAGACCGGGGTCGGACTGGCCGTAGCGTTGGGTGAGCGACTGGCGGCATCGCTCCAGGGCGGCGCCGAACACGGGGAGCATCCGGGAGGAGGACAGGACGATCTCCGCCGTGGCGTCCCGGGGGATGGCGTTGTCCTTGCCGCCCCCCTGGAGGGAGCGAAGGGAGAAGGAGAGCTGTCTTTCCAGCTCTGCCAGCACGTCCGCCAGGACGTGGATGGCGTTGGCCCGGCCCTTGTCGATCTCCGTGCCGGAGTGTCCCCCGGTGAGCCCGGACAGGGTGAGCTCGCAGAGCTGGCCCTCCGTCTCCGTCCGCTCCACGGGCAGCAGGCAGTCCGCCCGGCAGCCACCGGCGCAGCTGGAGAGGACAAAGCCCTCCTCCTCGCTGTCGATGTTGAGCAGGCGGCGGCCCTGAAGGGGAGAGAGGTCGATGGCGGCGGCTCCCTCCATGCCCACCTCCTCCGAGGTGGTGAGCACTACCTCCAGCCGGGGGTGAGGGATGCCGTCCCCGTCCAGCAGGGCCAGGGCGTAGGCCACGGCGATGCCGTCGTCCCCGCCCAGTGTGGTGCCCCGGGCGGTGACCCAGCCGTCGTCAACCAGCAGGTCAAGCCCCTGGCGGTCGAAATCCATGTTCCGGCCCGGCTCCTGCTCACAGACCATGTCCAGATGGCCCTGAATGATGACGGCCGGCTGCTCCTCATAGCCGGGGGAGGCGGGCTTGATGACGATGACGTTGTTCAGTTCGTCCCGGTAGTGCTCCAGGCCCCGGGCCTGGGCGAAGGAGACGATATAATCGGCCAGCCTGCCCTCCTGCCCGGAGGGGTGGGGGATGGAACAGATGGTCTCAAAGAAGGAAAATACGGATCGCGGCTCCAGGTTGGAGAGAACAGACATGGAAAAGCTCTTTTCCGGTGGGGTGGATGGGACAGAAAAACAAGCGGGGAACGGCATTGGCCGTTTCCCCGCAGAGGATGCCGTGCGGTGAGGCGGCAGCGTGAGCTTGTATGTGATGAAGCTGAAAAATGGAGGGACCGAATTCGCCGAAAGACTTTTTCTTGTCGTTGGTGCGTGCTGCACCCCTCAGTCGCCTTGCGGCGACAGCTCCGCCGTCAAGCGGCACTTCCGCTTCGCTCCCTGCCCTTTCAGGGGAGCCAGGGAGCATCGGCTTCTACCTCCCCTGAAAGGGCGTAAGTGCCGCAAAGCGGTAGAGGGGGACCGGCGCAAGCCGGTGGAGGGGTGCGGTACGCACCTCCATCCTGCTGAACCATTTCGGCGCATCCGCGGACAGCTGCGTTTTTTGCGGCCTATCCCGCTCTCCTCAACAGCAGAGGAACATGGGGAAATATCCCATCCGACCGCCAGAGCAGCAGGAGAGGGCCAGGCACAGCAGCCAGACATAGGAGCAATAGCTCCCGCCGCAGTGGTCTACCGTCACGTTGCGGTATTGCTGGCCGCCCTGCTGTACCCGCTGGAAGGCCCGCTGATACTCGGCGTTGTTGGGCTCCAGCTGAACAGCCCGCTGGAGCTGCTGGAGGGCCAGGATCTTGTTCCCCGCCCCGTCGTTGGCCAGACCGGAGAGGTAGTACCACCGGGCGTTCCGGTCCTTCTGGGCCACCCGCTCCAGGACGGAGAGGGCGTCGTCATAGCTGCCCACCTGGATGAAGTGGAGGGCGGCCTGGAGATCGGAGGAGTCGTTGGAATCCGTCCGGGCCTCGTGGGTCTGCCGCTGCTGATAGCCCCCAAAGCCAAAGCCGAAGGGGTCATAGCCGCCGAAGGGATCGTACCCGTCGTCGTCGGCATAGCCGGTGGAGCCGCCGTAGGTATAAGAGGACGACGAGCTGCTCTGCCGGGCCTGCTGCTGTTGGTATTTCTGGGGGTTGTTGATCTGGTCGTAGGCAGCGTTGATCTCGTTCATCTTCTTGGCCGCTTCCGGGTCGTTGGGATGGAGATCTGGGTGGTACTGCTTGGCCAGGCGGCGATAGGCTTTTTTGATCTCGTCCGGCGATGCGTCGGGGGAGACACCTAAGACCGAATACGGGTCCTGGATCATGTTGTCGGTTCCTCCTTGTGGGTGGTGCGGCCCTCTTTCCCGGCCTTTCGATTCTGTTCCATGGCGTAGCGGGTCCACACCCCGGAGTAGAGTATATTGCGCAGCAGGTCCATGTCCTGCTCCAGCGGCAGCCGTTCAAAGGCCAGGGTGCTGTCCCCGATGAGCATGGTGAGGACGGGCAGCTCCTGAAACGGCCCGGTCTGGCTCTGGGTCTCAAAGGCGGTGATGGGGTTGTAGCGCCCCTTCTTGTCGTCCTTTTCTCTGTCCAGGACGGCGTCCATGAGGTAGATGAACTGCCCCAGCTTGCCCCCCATCTCCCGGAGGTCGTCCGCCCACCGGTCCTCCCGGAGGCCGAACAGCTCCCCCATCAGGTCGCCGAAGGCGCGGCACACGGCGTCCAGATCTGTGCTTTTTTCCCGCTCCAGAGCGGAGAGCCGTTCCAGGCCGTTCTCGATGGAATCGCACTGGCGGGGCCAGCGCTGTTTGATGTCAGGATAGCGGCCCTTGAGCACCTGAGCGACGGCCAGCCCGGAGGGACTGTGGTCGTCCTGCCAGTCGTCCAGACAGTTGTAGTAGGCCAGGGCCACATTCATGTCTGCGGCGTAATCGGTAAATTCACTCTGCTGCCAAGGCCGTGGCTTCACAGGGTGCGGGGGGCAGCGGTTGCTGCCGGCGCTGCGCTCCGGCTCATACAGGGAGTCCAGCAGCAGGATAAGGAAGGTCATGTCGTAGGTCAGACACAGGCGGGAGAGCTGCCCATGGCGCTGGCCAATGGCACGGCAAAGGCCACAGTAGACCCCCCGATAGCGCTCCAGCGCCTCCGGGGTCAGGTTGGACTGATCTGCCACCACATAGCCAAACATGACGTCACCTCAGTGGTTGGCGGCCCGGTAGATGTCCAGGATGTCTGCCGTGTCGATGGGGCGGAACACGCCCACCTTGCGCTTCCCCTGCCAGGAGCAGCGCCAGGCCAGGTCCTGCAGGACCTCATCCGGCTGCACGCCGATGCAGGCTCCCAGGCTGACGGGCATCCCCAGGCGCTGCCAGTACGCCTCCAGGCCGTTGATCGTCTCCTGGGCGGCCAGACGGTCGTCCGGCTCGGTGATGTTGAGCACGTTGCGCCCCAGGTGGGCGAAGCGGCCCGGGTCCCTGTCCATGACGAATCTGGCCCAGGAGCCCCAGGTGGCGGAGAGGCTCTCCCCGTGGGGGATGTCGAACATCCCGGAGAGCTCATGCCCCAGCTGGTGGACGGAGAAGTCCTTAGTGCGGCCCAGGCCGGTGAGGTCGTTGTGGGACAGGCTGCCGCACCACATGATCTCGCTCCGGGCGTCGTAGTTCTCTGGCTCCCGCATGGCCAGCAGGCCCGCCTCCATCACGTCCCGGAGCAGGGCCTCGGCAATGCCGTCGGTGAGGTATTCCGTGTTGCTGTCGGAGAAATACCGGTCCAGGGTGTGCATCATAATGTCGGTGACACCGCAGGCAGTCTGCCGGGGTGGGAGGGTGTAGGTCAGCTCCGGGTCCATAATGGCGAAGAGGGGCCGGTTGAAGGGGGTGTTGCGCCCCCGCTTCTGGCCGGTGGACTCGTTGGTGAGCACAGCGGAGTCGCTGGTCTCGCTCCCGGCGGCGGCGATGGTAAGAACGCTGCCCATGGGAATGGCACCGGTCACGGTCCGGGTGCCCTGGAAAAAGTCCCAGATGTCCCCGCCACAGCTCAGGCTCATGGAGACCCCCTTCATGGTGTCCAGCACAGAGCCGCCGCCTACCGCCAGCAGGAAGTCGATGCCCTTATCCCGCCACTCATCGGCGATGCTCTGGGCGAAGCTCAGCCGGGGGTTGGGCTGGATGCCGCCCACGCAGTCATAGCTCAGCCCGGCAGCGGCGAGGGACGCCGTGACCCGGTCCAGCACGCCGTTGCGCAGGACGGAGCCGCCCCCATAGAGCACCAGCACATGGCTGCCCCCCGCCTCCTTCACGGCCTGGCCCGCCTGGTCGCAGGTCCCGGGGCCAAAGATGATCTTCGTGGGGGTATAGAAGGTGAAAGCGTTCATGAAATGCACCTCAAAAAGAACGATGTAGCTCGCTAACATTATACCGGAAAGCGGGGAAAAAGCAAGGCGGAGACAGGCAAATTTGAAAAAAACGGACACTGTCCCCATGTTCTATGCTACTGTAGCACGAATTTATGAATATTTTATGAGAGGGCTGAAAACCATTTTTGACGCCTGTCATCGCATTTGTCCTGTGATCGCACCCAGTCTCCCATTCTTTTCTGCGATTTCTCATTTACGCCGGGCGGTTTTTGTTGTAAAATAGGAGGGACGGACAGGCCGCAGGTCTGTCCCCTCTGACGACAGGAGGCCCTCCCTATGGCGATGCAGCGCGTCCAACTGAATCAATCCGCCGTTGCCATCGACGGCAGCACGGCTGACCGTCTGATCCGGCTGGGCAGCGGGGATGCGGCCCTGTTATATCTTTATCTGGCCAGAAATCTTGGGGAATATGACCCGAATCGGGCGGGCTCCGCCCTCCACTGGAGCCGCAGCCAGCTGGACACCGCCATGGCCCAGCTCCAGGAGGTGGGGCTGGTCTCCGGAATCGCCCTGCCTCAGATGGAGGAGCCGGTCCCCCGGCCGGAGCAGGCCCCGGAGTACTCCGCCGCCGACATCGTGGAGGAGCTTCAGGACCAGGGCAGCCAGTTCTCCGCCCTGCTCCAGGAGACGGAGAAGATGCTGGGCCGGAAGCTCAGCAGCTCCAACACTGCCATTTTGCTGGAGCTGTACGACCATGTGGGCCTCCCGCCGGAGGTGCTGCTCCTGCTCATCAACTGGCTGGACGGCAAGAACAAGCGGAAATACGGGCCGGGGAAGAATCTCTCCATGGCCTATGTCCGGCGGGTAGGCTACCAGTGGAAGGAGCGGGGCTACGACACCTTGGAGGCAGCCGACGAGTACATCAAGAGCTGCGATCTGCGGGAGTCCCAGGAGGGGGCTATTCTCTCCGCCCTGGGCATCTATGGGCGCAAGCCCTCCCAGAGCGAGCAGCGATATCTCGCCCAATGGCTGGACTGGCACTTTCCGCCGGAGTCGGTGGCGGTGGCCTACGACATCACCGTCACCGGACTGGGCCGGATGGACTGGCGGTACTGCAACGCCATCCTCCGGCGCTGGCACGAAAAAAATCTCCATACCCCGGAGGAGGTCAGGAGCGACCGCAAGCCGGAGACAAGGTCCGGCAGCTCCCGGCCCTATCAGCGCAAAGCGCCCCCCAAGGACCAGAAGGCCCTGGAACGGGAGAACCGCCAGAGCATCGCCGAGATGCAGCGGGCGCTGGCTCAAATGAAAGAGGAAAACTGACACGTTCCTTCTTATATTTATACCCATGCTTTTAATCCAGCAGGGGAGGTGTTTCCATGCCCTATGACAGCTCTGTCATCCGCTCCGCCACCGAGGAACTCAACGAACAGGCCCGGCGCAACCGCAGCGCCTTTGAGCGACGGCGGCAGCAAATTTACACCCGGGTTCCCCGGCTCCGGGAGATCGACCGTCAGCTCAGCCAGACCATCCGCACTGCCGCCCAGACCGCCCTGCAAAAGGGGGTAGACCCCTCCCCCGCCCTGGCCCGGGCCAAGGAGCAGAACCTCTCCCTCCAGCAGGAGCGGCGGGAGCTGCTGTCTAAGTACGGCTATCCGGAGGACGCCCTGACCTATCAGCCCCTGTGCCCCCTGTGCGGCGACCGTGGCTGGCGTGGCTCGGAGATGTGTCAGTGCTTACGCACCCTCTGCGGACAGGAGCAGATCAAACAGCTCTCCTCCATGCTGAATCTGGGGAACCAGTCCTTTGACACCTTTGACCTCAGCTACTACTCCCCTCTCTACGACGCCACCATCGGCAGCTCGCCCCGGAGCGCTATGGAGTTTGCCCTGGACATCTGCTTTACCTTTGCGGACAAGTTTGAGCGCAACAGCGTGAAGAACCTCTTTCTCACCGGAGCCCCCGGTCTGGGCAAGACGTTTCTCTCCGCCTCCATCGCCCGGGTGGTCAGCGAGAAGGGCTACAGCGTGGTCTACGACTCCGCCGTCAACGTGTTCAACCGGTTCGAGGCCCAGCGGTTCAACCGGGACAGCCAGGCCGGGGCGGACGTGGACCGGTATCTCTCCTGCGACCTGATGATTTTGGACGATCTGGGCAGCGAGATGAACTCTCCCATGACCCAGGCCTCCCTCTATCAGCTGGTGAACTCCCGTCTGCTGAGCGACAGGCGGACGGTGATCTCCTCCAACCTCTCGCTGGACGAGGTGGGGAATCGGTACAGCCCCCAGGTGTACTCCCGGCTGGCCGGGGAGTACTTAAAGGTCTCCTTCTTCGGCGAGGACATCCGCCGGCAGAAGAAGGAGCGGCGGTAAGCCCTCCGTCCGTTTCCCGTTTCTTCTCTCCCTTCCTCTTGGAAGGGAGATTTTTCTGTTTTGGTGCTGACTTTCCGCCATTTTTACCATTTCCATAAACTTTTCCCATCGACGTGCTTCCCATGCTTTTGCTCCCGGAACATGCTATCCTCTGGGTACCGAAGCTTCAAAAGAAAGGTTTGTGATGGGAAATATGGCTTTGACACGAAAACGCGGCCCCTTTGACAGCAGCCGCATCCTCTACCTCCCGGTGTGGGAGATTCACCCCAACCCCAACCAGCCCCGGACAGTCTTTTCCGTCAAGGGGCTGGAGGAGCTGTCCGTCTCCATTCAGGAGCACGGTATCCTCCAGCCTCTCACCGTCCGGCGGCTGGAGGACCGGAGCTATGAGCTGGTCTCCGGGGAACGGCGGCTCCGGGCGGCCCGGATGGCCAATCTGGACACGGTCCCCTGCATCCTGCTTCGGGTGGACGACATGGAGTCCTCCCTGCTGGCCCTCATCGAGAATCTCCAGCGGCGGGACCTGGATTTTGTGGACGAGGCTCTGGCCCTGGAGCAGCTCATCTCCACCTACCACCTCGGCCAGGAGGAGGCCGCCCGGAAGATCGGCAAGAGCCAGTCCGCCGTGGCCAACAAGCTCCGGCTGTTGCGGCTGTCCGTCCCGGTGCTGGAGGCTCTCCGGCGGAACGGACTGACAGAGCGTCACGGGCGGGCGCTGCTCCGTCTGCCCCAGGAGCTGCAGGGGCCGGTGCTGGAGGCGGTCATCGATCAGAAGCTCACCGTCTCCAAGACGGAGGAGCTGGTGGAGCGGCTGCTCCAGCCCCCGCAGCCAGACCCGGAGCCGTCTTCGTCTGTCCAGGAGCCGGAGCCGCCCGATGCTCCGCCGGAAAAGCGCCCCGCCCGCAGGCGCAAGCCCGTTCTGCTGGTGCGGGACATCCGGCTGTTTCTCAACACCATCGATCACAGTATGGACGTGATGAGGCGCTCCGGTATCTCCGCCTCCTGCGGCCGGGAGGAGAGCGACGACGCCATTACACTGACCATCGTCATTCCCAAGGTCTCCCCCAAATGAT
The DNA here is from genome assembly GCA_021201185.1 of Clostridiales bacterium. Classification (GTDB taxonomy): domain Bacteria; phylum Bacillota; class Clostridia; order Oscillospirales; family Oscillospiraceae; genus Onthomonas. The sequence goes on along the minus strand of JAJQFJ010000010.1, from coordinate 4,332 downwards.
ATGCGCACCCTCTCCTTCCGGCTGACCGCCCTCCGGCGGGCGTACGCTCTGGGACGGCGGATGATCCGGGCTCTGGCAGGGCGGAGATTCCGGGTGACTGTTTCACGTGAAACACTTCAAATTTCCTGTGCCGTACACAAAAGACCGGTCGTTCGGGAGGTCTCCCCTGCCTGCCATCCGCCGACTGTTTCACGTGAAACAAATTTAGACGCCGAAAGAAATTTGACTGAAATTCCCACTGTCCCCGTTGCAAACCCGCCGGAACTATACTATAATAAGGAGCAACGGGCGGAGTTGGAACAGACGCCGTCCAAGTCAGCGGAGGGGTTCATTATGCCCCTCCGGTCAGGTGGTGAGACGGTGGCAAGGCGCATTGTTGTGGCAAACCAAAAGGGCGGCGTGGGAAAGACCACCACCGCCGTCAATCTGGCTGCGGCCCTGCAGCAGCAGGGAAAACGGGTGCTGCTGTGCGACTTCGACCCTCAGGCCAACGCCACCTCCGGCTTCGGGGTGGACAAGAACGCCGCCTCCCCAAACATCTACGACGTGCTTATCGACGGGGCGGACGTGCGCCGGGCCATCGTCTCCACCCAGTGGGGAGACGTCATCCCCAGCAACAAGGCCCTGGCCGGGGCCGGCATTGAAATGACCGGTCTGGAGCGGCGGGAGATGCTGTTAAAGGACGCTCTGGAGCCGTTGGGCGAGGACTATGACTATATCTTCATCGACTGTCCTCCCTCTCTGGAGCTGCTGACCCTGAACGGACTGTGTGCCGCCGACAGCGTCCTGGTCCCCGTCCAGTGTGAGTATTACGCGTTGGAGGGGCTCAGCGACCTGCTCTCCACCATCCGCATTGTAAAGCGGAAGCTGAACCGGAAGATCGAGCTGGAGGGCGTACTGCTCACCATGTTCGACGGCCGCACCAACCTCTCCCTCCAGGTGGCGGAGGAGGTCAAGCGGCACTTCCCCGGGCAGGTCTATGCCACAGTCATTCCCAGAAACGTCCGCCTCTCCGAGGCCCCCAGCCACGGGATGCCGGTGATGGCCTACGACAAGTACAGCACCGGCGCCCAGGCTTACCTCCGACTGGCGGAGGAATTTGTTGCAGAATAACAATATCAGAACGAAGCGAGGTGAACCTATCCCTATGGCAAAGCGAATGATGGCCTCCGGTCTGGGCCGGGGCCTGGACGCCCTCCTGGGCGAAGCGGCCTCCCAGCCGGAGCAGGAGGGGGTCACCACTCTCCCCATCGAGAAGGTCCGCCCCAACCAGGACCAGCCCAGAAAGCAGTTCCATGAAGAGAGCCTGGCCGACCTGACGGAGTCTGTCCGGCTCCACGGTATCCTCCAGCCTATCAACGTCCGGCTCATGGCCTCCGGCTACTATCAGATCATCTCCGGAGAGCGCCGCTGGCGGGCCGCCCGGGAGGCGGGGCTGGAGGAGGTCCCGGTCATCGTCCTGGAGGCGGATGGCCGGAAGGCCATGGAGCTGGGACTGATCGAGAACCTCCAGCGGGAGGACCTGAATCCCATGGAGGAGGCCAGGGGCTATCAGACCCTGATCCAGGATTATGGCATGACCCAGGAGGAGGTGGCCCGGCAGGTGGGGAAATCCCGCCCGGCAGTGGCCAACGCCGTCCGGCTGCTGGCCCTTCCAAAGGAGCTGGCAGAGTATGTGGAGGCGGACATTCTCTCCGCCGGACACGCCCGGGCGCTGCTGGGTCTGTCCGACCCGGGAGAGATGAAGGCGGCCGCAGACAAGGTGGCCCAGCGGCAGCTCTCTGTCCGTCAGACGGAGGAGCTGGTCAGGCAGCTCAACCGCAATGCCCGGCAGGAGGAGCCGAAGGCTCCGGCTGTGCCGGAGGTGGACTACTCCGCCGCCGCCGCCCGGGAGCTGGAGGACAGCCTGGGCCGCCGGGTCAAGATCGTCTCCGGCAAGCGGAAGGGGCGTCTGGAGCTGGAGTATTACGGCGTGGACGACCTGAACGACCTGCTGGAAGCCCTGCACCGCCTTCCCAAACGAAACTAACCCACCAGAGAGAAGAAGGAGCCGGACACCTATGCTGGATATCAAATTTGTCCGGGACAACCCTGACATCGTCAAGCAGAACATCAAAAACAAGTTCCAGGAGGAGAAGCTTCCCCTGGTAGACCAGGTCATCGACCTGTACGCCCAGAGCCTGGAGGCCAAGCAAGCCGCCGAGGCCCTGCTGGCCAACCGGAACAACATCTCCAAGCAGATCGGCATGCTCAAGGGACAGGCGAAGAAAAATCCCGCCCTGGCGGAGGAGAACGAGGCAAAGATCGCCCAGCTCTCCGCCCAGGTCACTGCCGAGGCCCAGGAGCGGGAGGCGCTGCTGGCGAAGCAGTCCGAGCTGGACGCCAAGGTCCGGGAGATCATGCTGGTCATTCCCAACATCATCGACCCCTCCGTCCCCATCGGGCCGGATGACTCCTGCAACGTGGAGGTGCAGCGGTTCGGGGAGCCGAAGGTTCCCGACTTCCCCATCCCCTACCACACCGACATTATGGCCTCCTTTGCCGGCATCGACCTGACCAGCGCCCGGAGAGTCTCCGGCACTGGGTTCTACTATCTCATCGGCGACATCGCCCGGCTCCATGAGGCGGTACTGGCCTACGCCCGGGACTTCATGATCGACCGGGGCTTCACCTATGTCATTCCCCCCTATATGATCCGGGGAGAGATGGTGGAGGGGGTCATGTCCTTCCCGGAGATGGACGCCATGATGTACAAGATCGACGATCCCACCGTCACCGACCCCAAAAACAACCTCTACCTCATCGGCACCTCGGAGCACTCTATGATCGCCCGGTTCAACGGGCAGATCATTCCCGAGCAGGAGCTGCCCCTGACCCTGACCTCTTACTCCCCCTGCTTCCGCAAGGAGAAGGGCAGTCACGGCCTGGAGGAGCGGGGCGTCTACCGCATCCACCAGTTCGAGAAGCAGGAGATGATCGTCATCTGCAAGCCGGAGGAGTCCATGGACTGGTACGAAAAGCTGTGGAGGAACTCCGTAGACCTGTTCCGCTCCCTGGATATCCCGGTGCGGCAGCTGGAGTGCTGCTCCGGCGACCTGGCCGACCTGAAGGTGAAGAGCTGCGACATCGAGGCATGGTCTCCCAGGCAGCAGAAGTACTTTGAGGTCTGCTCCTGCTCCAACCTGGGCGACGCCCAGGCCCGGCGGCTGGGCATCCGCTACAGCCAGCAGGTGGAGACGGTGGACAAGAAGGGCAAAAAGAAGGTCAAGACGGTGAATCAGCTGGCCCACACCCTGAACAACACCTGCGTGGCCCCGCCCCGTATGCTCATCGCCTTCCTGGAGAACAACCTCAACGCCGACGGCTCCGTGGACATCCCCGAGGCCCTGCGCCCCTACATGGGCGGCAAGGCCAAGCTGGAGAAGGCCAAAACCTATATCCCGCCCCAGGATTGAGCGCCGTTTCATTCCATCAGCATAAGCCCTGCGCTTTTCTGATATTGCATCAGCCATCCCCGTCTGTACCGTCCACACCACACACAAAAAGAAGACAAAAGAGGTGCTTCACAAAATGAAAAAGATCGTCAAAGTCATCGGAGCCGCCGGAGCCGTCGCCCTGGCCGCCAGCCTGATCCCCTATCACTTCAAGTCCGACAAGGAGTCCGGCGAAATGGAGCTGGGCGGCCTGCTCTGGAACCTGAAAAAGACCCCCGGCGAGGAGGAGGACACCTACACCATGGAGCTGCTCCCCTTCATCGGCAAGGAGAAGGAAGAGGCCCCTGCTGAGGAGGCTGCCGCCGAGGCGGCCGCTCCCGCTGCTGAGGAGACCCCTGCCGAAGACGCCGCTACCGAGGAGGCTGCCCCTGCTGAGGAGCCGGAGGTAGAGGTGGACGTCACCGTCGAGGTGGCCGAGGAAGCCGCCGCTGAGGAGGAGTCCGAGCCCGCCGCCGAGGAGGCCCAATAACGACGCTGTCCACTGTCCGGTCAATGCCGGAACAGATGAAAATTCAGAAAGAGGGAACGCTCTATGGAAAAGAAACCCAGCTGGATCGATGAATTTAAGGAATTCATCATGCGGGGCAACGTGCTGGATATGACCGTCGGCGTTGTGGTCGGCTCCGCCTTTACCGCCATTGTCACCTCTATCGTGGAAAATCTTCTGACCCCCCTGCTTGGTCTGCTCATTCCGGACAGCACCTTCGCAGAGTGGGCCCCCGGCGGCTTTGGCATCGGCGCCGTCATCAACGCCATCATCACCTTCCTCATCACCGCCTTTGTGGTGTTCTGGATCGTCAAGGTGGTCAACAAGCTCACCCCCAAGAAGGAGGAGGAG
>JAJQFJ010000087.1 GCA_021201185.1 Clostridiales bacterium | reverse complement strand
AGGACGGCCGCACCCGCACCCTGGAGGAGGTGGGCAAGCAGTTCCACGTCACCCGGGAGCGTATCCGCCAGATCGAGGCCAAGGCCCTGCGCAAGCTGCGTCACCCCAGCCGCTCCAAGAAGCTGAGAGACTTTCTGAGCTGAAATCTGTGATGAAAATCGTCCCCTCTGCATATCCTGTATGCCAGAGGGGGCGATTTTGTGAAAGAATTGGACAGACCGCTGCTGCTGTGCTATTTCGCTGCCGTGGCCCTGGGCTGTGGGCTGCACTTCCTGTTTTCCTTCTGGCCCAGTATCCTGACGGAGTTTATCGCCCCGGTGAACGAGAGCGTCTGGGAGCACATGAAGCTGGTGTTCTGGCCGCTGCTGCTGGCGGGGGCCTTTCTCACCGGGACAGGACGGTGGCGAACCGCCCCCTGGCTCCTCTCCCTGCTGCTCTGTTGCGGCCTGCTGCTGGGGGCGGGGTGGTATCTCAACTGCGTGACCGGAGCCGGAGATCTGGGAACCGACCTGGCGCTTTATTTCGTCACCATGGGGCTGGGCTTCTTTTTGCCCGCCGTGCTGCCGATCGGGGAGCGCTGGGACAGCCTGCTCACCGGGGCGGTCATCCTGCTGACCGGGCTCATCGTCTGCTGGACGATACAGCCGCCGGACGTCGTCCTGTTCCGGGACCTGTCCCTGGCGGACGCGGCTTATCTGCTGCCGTGGTGAGAGAACGGCCAAAAAAGTCAAGTGGGCTTTGGGGGCGTTCAAGGGATAGTGTATCTTTAGTGTATCACTAAAAATAAACCAGTCCAAAAAGTTAGAAAAACCCGCCGAAATCGTCTGATTTCGGCGGGTTTTCTATCGGAGTGCCGGGATTTGAACCCGGGGCCTCTTGGACCCGAACCAAGCGCGATACCAAGCTTCGCCACACCCCGATGCAGCTTATATAGTATAAAGGTTTCCGGGGTTGAAGTCAAGTTTTTTCGGAGAAGAATTTTACATGGAGCCCGGGACAGACGGAGGGGCCGTTTTCGGCACCCGTGAAAATGACAGCCGGGTATTATGCCATACTATGAAAATTTGTGCAGTACGAATAAAATAAAAACGACATAAATGACAAAAACAAGACATTGTGACGAAAGATAAGAAAAATACAAAATTCATATAGCTAATATGTCAAATATACATTTTACATATCACAGGACCCGGACTATAATAGCTCCGTCTAAGAGGCCGGAAAAGGTTCGAATCGGTAATAAATGACGGCAGTTCGATCACATCTGCCGCAGTTATCGAGAGACGGAGCCTGGAGACGGGCAGAGCGGTCTCCGGGCGAGCTTGCTTCGACGCGGCCTGCTGGCCGGGGTCGAAAAAGGGGTGGTTTCATGAGAATTGGCAAGCAAAAGGAGGTGCTGATCTCCTGGCTTTTGATTCTGGCGGCCCTGTTGATCGGCGTATTTTTGACAGGCTCCCTGGACGGGGGCGAGACGGAGTCGGTCCAGGTGGCCATGAAGGACGCCGTCCTTCACGATGTCAATCAGATCAGCCTGTTCGGCATCAAGGATGTCAACCCGGGACTGATTTCCGCCTTTACGGTGACGGCGGTGCTGCTCATCCTGGCGGCCCTCCTGCGCATTTTTGTCATCCCCCGTTTTCAGCTGATCCCCGGGAAGCTCCAGCTGCTGCTGGAGCAGCTGGTGGGCATGTTCGACGGGATGGCAAAGAGAAACAGCCCCTGGCGGAACAGGGCACTGGGCGCTTACCTGTTCGCGGCGGCCAGCTATATTTTTGTGGGCACCTGCTTTGAGCTGTTCGGCTTTCAGGCGGTCACCACCGGGGGCAACTCCATCGCCCTCCCGGCGCCCCTCTCCGACATCAATGGGGCCATCGCCCTGGGCTGTCTGTCCTACCTGTTCATCATGTCCGGCGGCATCGCAGGCAACGGGGTACGGGGCATCGGGCGGACGCTGAAGGAGTTCTCGCTCCCCATCTCCATGAGCTTCCGTCTCTTCGGCGCCCTGCTCAGCGGACTGCTGGTGACAGAGCTGGTGTACTACTATATCAACCTGAGCTTCGTCCTGCCGGTGGTGGTGGGGGTGCTGTTCACCCTGCTCCATGCCCTCATTCAGAGCTATGTGCTCACCATGCTGACTGCCCTGTACTACGGCGAGGTATCCGAGCCGGGGGAGAAGAAGCCCAAAAAAGCAAAGAAAAAGCGTTCGGCTCAGGCCGCAGCATAATTGGGAGGTAATTGCAATGAAAACCATGAAGAAGAACATTTTCGCGCTCTTGATCGCTCTGGTCGCTCTGCTGGTGCTGCCCATGCCCGCCTTCGCCGCAGAGACCGGCGCTGCCGCTGACGATCAGGGCACTCAGACCGCCACGGTAGAGGTGGCGGAGGAAGAGGAATCCGGCGAGGATTCGGTCACCAGCATGAAGGCCATCGCCTCCGCTTTCGCCATCGGTGTGGCCGCTGTTGCCGGCTGTATCGGCATGGCTATGGTTTCCAGCAAGGCGGTGGAGAGCATCGCCCGTCAGCCCGAGGCGGAGGGCAAGATCCGGACCACCCTGATGCTGGGCCTGGTGTTCATCGAGACGGCGATCATCTACGCCCTGCTGGCGGTGATTCTGATCATCTTCGTCCTGTAAGGTCGGTGAGCGTCATGACGTTACCCCTGAATATCGACTGGCAGCAGATTTTGCTGCACCTGTTTAACTTCGCCATCCTGGCGGGCGGGCTGTACTTCCTACTCTACAACCCGGTCAAGAGCTTTATGGAAAAGCGGGAGGCCTACTATCAGGAGATGGACAAAAACGCCCGGGAGCGCCTGGAGCAGGCGGAACAGCTGAAGGCGGAACGGGAGGAGCAGCTCCGGCAGGTGGACCAGGAGATGGAGCAGCACCGTGCCCGGGCCGCCCAGGAGGCAGAGCAGGAGGCCCAGCAGACCATCGCTCAGGCCCGGAAGAAGGCGGAGCAGCTGATGGAGAAGGCGAGGGCCAGCACCGAGATGGAGCATGAGAAGATGCTCCAGTCGGCCCGCCGGGAGATGACCGACCTGGCAGTGACCGCCACGGAAAAGATGCTGCTGCAATCGGAAAGCGACCCTTATGACCAGTTTTTAGACCTTGTCGAAGGGAAGGAAGCTCATGAAGATGAGTGAGAAAACGCCTTTCAGGGCACTGCTTCGGAGCAGCGCCTCCCCCAGCGGGGAGCAGCTGGCCCGACTGACGGCCTTTGTCCGCCGGAGGTACGGGCAGGACTATACCCTGGAGTGGCAGGAGGCGTCGGACATCGGGTACGGCTTCCAGCTGATCGTGGGCGGAGACATCTACGACTGGACGGCGGAGGGCCGTCTCCGGCAGCTGAGAGAGGAGCTGGAGGAGGTCAAGGCCGACTCTGCCGACAGTGGCCGCTTTATCCCCCTGATGCGGGAGGCGGTGGAGCGCTGGAATCCCCAGGTGGAGCCGGAGGAGATCGGTGAGGTCATCACCGTAGGCGACGAGATCGCCACTGTCCGGGGCCTAGAGCACGCCACCTACGGCGAGATTTTGCTCTTTTCCTCCGGCGTCAAGGGCATGGTTCAGGATTTGCGCCGGGACGAGGTGGGCTGCATCCTCTTTGGAGACGATGCAGAGATCACCCAAGGCAGCTACGTCCGCCGCACGGGGAAAACCGCCGGTACGCCGGTGGGCGAGGGATTTCTGGGCCGGGTGGTGGACGCTCTGGGCGCTCCCATCGACGGCCTGGGGGACATCCGGGCCGAGGGCTATCGGCCCATCGAGAACCCCGCCCCGGGCATCATTGAGCGGCAGTCGGTGGACACCCCCATGGAGACCGGTCTGCTGGCCATCGACTCCATGTTCCCCATCGGCCGGGGCCAGCGGGAGCTGATCATCGGCGACCGGCAGACCGGCAAGACC
>JAJQFJ010000007.1 GCA_021201185.1 Clostridiales bacterium | reverse complement strand
TCCGCACCCCCGCTGCTCTGTCGCGGAAGTCTCAAGCGTTTTTTTGACAGTCTCATGATATCTAGTTGTTTTTATTATAGCGGCCCGCACATGCCCGGGCAATGCACATTCTTGCCAAATCGTTACCAATCCGCTCCGCAGAGCAGCCCGGAGGACGGCCGCAGCCCAATCCTCCAGAGACCGCTCATGAGACCGGCAGCAGGGATATGGTCAGCTGGTTCTGCCCCTCCGGTATCTCGTCTGCGGTGAAGGGGTTGATGTTGCACAGGCAGTAGACGTACTGCCCCTGCGTCACCTCAAAGCTGCCGCCTCCCTCCAGCACGCTGTCATACGCCTGGGGCAGGTAGCGGATGGCGTCGTCAAAGGGCTCGTCCAGCACGTAGAAGCTCCACACAACCTCCCCGGCGTCACAGCCCACATCGGCAGGCGAGAATCCCTCCGCAGTCACGCTGACTGCCTGACAGGTCCCCGACCGGGAGGCCTGGAAGGAGAAGGAGCCGCTGTTGTAGACCTCGGAGGCATCCACCGTCATGAGGATGGTATCCGCCTGTTCCTCCTCAGAGGCCTCAAATTCGATGACCAGGGTACTCATCCCGGAGGCGGCGTCGCTGCAGGAGCAGACACAATAGACATACTTCCCCGCCGCCAGCTCCATGGAGCCGTCGCCGGTGAGAGCGGGGACCTCGCCCTCTTCGATCGCCGCTACCTCCCCGTCAAAGCGGTAGATGCTCCAGGTGATATCCTCATATCCCTCGGCGTTGATCGTTGTAAAGGTATAGGTGCCCGCCCCGTCGGTGACGAAGGAGCAGGGCTGCTCACAGGCATCGAGGGCATCCAGAACCAGGTAAGCCTCCTGAACGTCTGCCTCTGACACAGCATCTAAATCTTCTGTACTTTCCCCGCTGCCTGTGTTCTCAGCGGCCTTTTCCCCATCGTCGGTGCGCTCACTGGCAGTCTCCTCGCCGCCGACGTTCTCAATGATATTTTCCCCGTCCATACCGGTCTGTGTCTCTGTGTCGGCGTCTCCGGTACTGCCGCCGCAGGCGGTCAGGGATAGGGCCAGAGCCACGCAGAGAAGCGATGTGATCCATTTTTTCATGCCGAACCATCCTCCTTTGGGGTGCTTTCCTGACTCTATCATATCATATTTTCCGGCAGGAGCGGGAACAGTTAAGAAAAATTAAGGCATCACCGCAACCGGCAGCGCCCACTGGAGGAAGCTTATCCTCTCGTGGGCGCTGCCGGTCGGATGATGCCGAAAGGTGATTTCACGACTCGCTTTTGTCCCTGTCCCACAGCCGGAAGGTCTGCACATAGGTGCAGTCCTTCGGCAGAGACGGATTGAACAGTGCCGCAAACAGGCCGACCTTCCCGCAGTGATCGCACTTGCGGAAGCGGTCGTCAAAAACCGTGCACAGATGAGTCTCTGTGTCCAGATGTTCACAGGGACTGTTGTAGTGGATGATGACCTTCCCGTCCGGACGGACAGAGCGGACATAACAGCATTTTCCGCAGCAGTTACACAGGGAGTCCCAGTCCTTCCGCCACTTGAGCCATGCCCTGAAAATCTGGAGCAACATTCGGAACACCTCCGGGTGACATCAACACCAGTTAAAGTTCTCCTTACCTGCGCCAAGCTCAAAGTGATACTTGCAGAGGCCCAGATCAGCACCGGAGAAGGAGCCCTTGGCGTAGGTCATGGACACCTGATTGCCGGTGCCCCGGATGGTGAAGCCCTGCTGATTCATCGCAGTAGGGGCCAGAAGCGCCGCAGAGACCCCCGCCCGGAACCAGTCCGGAGCGTCGCCCTCATAGGAGGACACCGCCTCCGCCGCCTTGGATTTGTGGGGAACGCCCTGTTCTTCGCCGTAACCCACAACGACGACGCCGATGATTTTGGCGTTCTCTCCTGCGGTAGAATTCTTTTTTGCCCCCTTGTGGCTGTACATTCCGCCTACCCACCAGGTGTTCAGCCCCAGCGTCTGGGCGTAGAGCATCAGGTCGGCGCTGCTGTATCCCAGCTTTTCGTCCACGTCTGCTGTGTTCGGCCCGGCCAGGATCATGTAGTTGCGCACCCCCTTGGTCATGGTCATGCTGATCAATCCCGGCAGGGCGTCCGTGTTCTCCGTGACGAGCTGGATGTTCAGGCCGTATTTCTCGTTGTGGGTCTGAATCCGCTCGTTAAGCTGACGAACCACGTCCGCTGGCAGCGGCTCTTTTTTGTACTTGCGCACGGTGTGCCGCGCGGCCATCGCTTCCTGTAATGTCATAGTAGCCTCCTTGTCTGATGGGATGATTTTCAGTTCCTGCCTTTGCGCCTGCAAATCGGGGGAGCCGGGGCGCTCCCCATCGCCATTTGCTGTGCGACAGATGTTGTGCATATTATTATTGTATAATGTAACGGAAGATCTATCAAGCAACAATGGCGAATCATTGTCGCACGATTCTCCTTCCTGCGCGCTCCCAAAATCACTTTTTCCAGAAGAAGGGGAACTTCTCATCATACTTGACGCCCTTGTCCTGCCTGTGCTTTCATTTTTTCAGCAGCGTCTCCGTCAGGACGATGCGGACCGGCGGCCCCACAGCACCCGCTGCGGCGAACTGCCGGTTCCCTGTTGCCTGACAGTATGATACAATTATTATGAAAAAATGTTGTAACGTTTTGCCCACAGCTGCGTCTACTGTTCAGAAGGGGAGGTGAGAGAGCCTGTGGAGCCTTTCGAGGAGGTATATGACCGGTATTTCCGGGACGTGTTCCGGTTTGCCTGCTCACTGTGCGGCGACCCGCACCTGGCGGAGGACATCGCCCAGGAGACCTTTTTCAAGGCCCTGCGGCAGATGGGCAGCTTCCGTGGGGAGTGCAGCGTGAAGAGCTGGCTGCTCCAGATCGCCCGGAACGACTACCTCAGCCGCTGCCGGAGGGATAAACGGCTCACCTCTCTGGAGGACGCCCCGGAGCCTGTTCAGCCAGGGAGTATGGAGGAGCGGCTGCTGGACCGGGAGTCCGCCATGGAGCTGCACCGCAGGCTCCACCGCCTGCCGGAGCCGTACCGGGAGGTGTTCTCCCTCCGGGTGTTCGGGGAGCTGTCCTTCGCCGACATCGGCGAGCTGTTCGGGAAAAGCGACAGCTGGGCCAGAGTGACCTTTTACCGGGCCAGATGCAAGCTAAAGGAGGAGTCAACATGAAGCTGAGCTGTAACGTGATGGACGATCTGCTGCCCCTGTACGCAGACGGGGCCTGCGGTCAGGAGACGGCGGCGCTGGTGGAGGCGCATCTGGCGGACTGCCCCCGCTGCCGGGCCATGCTGGAGCAGATGCGGACACCGGAGATGCCGGAGGAAACCGTACAACAGCGACGGCAGGAGGCGGCCGCCCTGAAAAAATCGGTTCTGGCTGGCATCAGACAGACGGTACGGGGGTTCGCGACAGCCGCCTTCGCCCTTGTATTTCTGGTGCTTGTGACAGTGGCAGGGACGCTGGGCTACCAGACCTGGTGGACGTATACCTATGATACATTCGTCCGCCTGCCTGTGTCCGATGTAGAGGTGGAGGAATGTGAGGTAAAGGAGGACGGGACGGTATATTTTGTCCTCCGTCTGGACACCGACCTGTATCCCACCGCCACCGGTGTAGAGACAGACGAGGAGGGGAATTACCAACTCTATATTCTCTGCTACCGGAAGCACGACCCCAACAGCATGGAGGAGCGGCTGGATAACCGGCTGACATGGGGAACCTTTGCAGAGGGCCTGGGCGGTCCGGACGGTCCCTTCACGGCAGAGCACAGTATCACCCTGACAGACGCCGACGGCAACGAGCTGGTGATTTACGACAGAGATGCACAATAGGCAGGGCGGCCACCTCGCATTTTATGAGGTGGCCGCCCTGCTCTGTCTTTTCCCGGGAAATGTCAGTGCATCCCGCCCCGGCCGCCCCGGTTGTCGCCCATCGTGCCGCTCATGCCGCCGCCAGTAGAGCTGTAGACCAGGCTGCTCAGGGTGATCTCCGTGCTGTCCGAGCCGGTGGTCAGGGTATAGGTCTCCCCCTGAGCCAGCCCGGGGCAGCTGATGAGGACGGAGTTATAGCTCTTGCCCGCCGTGCCGGATACCAGGACAGTACCGCTGCTGTCGGCAAGGGCAATCTCCGTGCCCGCCTGCTGGGAGCTGACGGTGATGAGCATGCTGCCCTGGGTGGAGCTGCTGCCGAAGTTCACCGCCATGGCGGAGGTGCCTAGGGCCACAAAGATACCGCCGGTGATGGTGGCGCTGGTGCCATAATCCAGGGCGCCGTTCCCGCTGTCGGTGGGTCAGTCCACCCAGACCGTGCCTCCGGTGACGGTGAGACTGCCGTTGGAGTCAATGCCGTCCCCTCCTGCGGTGACGGTCAGGGTACCGCCGGAGATGGTGAGGGTGCAGTCCGTGTCGGCGCTGAAGGCGTCCATACCGCCGCCGAAGCCGGAGTAGCCGCTCTCGTCGTTGCCGCCGGAGGCGTTCAGCCCGTCGTCGCTGGCGGTCACGGAGATGACCCCGCCGGAGAGGTCGATGCTCTGGCCCTCGATGCCCTCATAGCTGGTGACGATGTTCAGCGTCCCGCCGGTGATAGTTAGCGTCCCGTCTGCGTGCATCCCGTCGTCCCCGGAGGACAGGGTGTAGGTCCCGCCTGTGACCGTCAGGTCGGCGTTGGAGTGGAGGGCGTCGTCTGCGGCGTCAACGGTGAACGTCCCGCCGTTGAGCACCAGATCGCCGGAGGACTTGACCCCCTTGACGCTGGCGGTGTCCTCATCGGTGCTGTCGGCGCTGTACTGCATGCCGCCGAACCGGGACCAGCTGTCGTTCCGGTCGCTCTCCCCGTTGGCGCTGCCGCCGCCGGTGCTGACGGTAAACGTTCCCCCGTCGGTTTGGAGGACGCTCCCGGCGCTGAGGCCGTCGCCCTCGGCGGTGATGTCAAGGGTCCCTCCGGCGATATAGAGATAGCCCAGGGAGCTGTCGTCGGCGTTCTCCGCGTGAACTCCGTCCTTGCCGGAGACGATGGTCAGGGTGCCCTCCGAGATGCGGACGCTGTCCTTGCCGGAGAGACCGTGGCTGTCGGCGGTGATGTCATAGGTCCCGCTGGTGATGACCAGATCGTCCTTGGAGACGATCCCGTGTCCCGCCGGGGACTGGACGGTCAGGGCGCCGGAGCCGTTGAGGGTCAGGTCGTCCTTGGAAAAGATGACGGCGTCGATGCTGTTCTCGTCGATGTCCACAAAGCTGCCGCCGTTGGAGAGGGTGTTCTCGCTGCCGGAGGCCAGGGTGAGAAACACCTTGTCCGCCTGCCGGATATAGAGGGCGGCGGAGGTCCCGGAGCAGATGTCCACTCCGTCCAGCACCAGCTGGAGCTTGTCGGAATCGCCTGCGTCCACAATGACCATGCCGTCGGTGAGGGTACCGGTGAGGAGATAGGTCCCCGCATCGGTGATGGTGACGGTGCTGCCGGAGACGGTGACGCTGTCCGAATCGCAGGAGGCGGAGTCGCCGTTTAAGGTGATGACCACGCACGCGCTCTCGTCATAGCCCACCTCATAATCCCGGTCGGTGAACATCTCGTCTGTGTCCAGCAGGGCGACCGCCTCGGCGTCGGCGGAGCCGGAGACGGCGTCGCTGTCGGTCACGGCGTCGCTGTCCGTGTCAGCCGCCTGACTCTCGCAGCCGGTGAGGGCCAGGGAGAGGCACAGCAGCAGCGCCAGCAGGAGAGAAATACGCTGTTTCATCCCATTGCACCCCCTTACAGCTCGGTGACCGCCGTCTCCTGCCGGGAAATGGTGATCTCCAGATTGCCGTTCCGGCAGCGGAGCCGGTCGATCAGCTCCTTTTCCACGTCCGGACTGCGGAGGGTCAGATCGTAGGTCAGGCGAAAGAGGCTGCCCATATTGGTGGTCTTGACCCGCACCAGCTCCCAGGAGGTGGCATACTGGGCTAACAGCTCCTCGAACACACCGGTGTAGTCCAGATCCTCCGGGATGGTGATGTGGAGGGTCTTGTTCAGGGCGGAGCGCTTCCCCAGTCCCTCGCTGAGACGGCTGTAGAGCATGGTGACGGCGCAGAGGATGAGGGTGAACAGGAGGGCATAGCCCAGATAACCCATCCCGGTCATCAGCCCGGCCCCCATGGCCAGAAACAGGGCCCCGATCTCCTTCGCTGTGCCGGGGACGGAGCGGAACCGGACCAGGCTGAACGTCCCGGCCACGGCCACCCCCGCTCCCACGTTGCCGTTGACCATCATAATGACCACGCAGACCACGGCGGGGAGAATGGCCAGAGTGACCACAAAGCTTTTCGTATAGCGGCTGCGGTACAGATAGGCTCCGGCCAGCAGCAGCCCGATGACCAGGGAGCATCCCACGCAGAGGAGAAAATCCGTCACCGAGATGACGGCGGCAGTGGAGCTGTCGAACAGCCCCTGAAAGAGAGAATCAAGCATATCGTTTGCCTCCCTGGACGCATGGAAGAAGGAAATTCTGGTAGGCGGTGCCGTATTTGGAAAAGGACGTCCTGTAGATGTGGAGCTCGGTGAGCACATGAGTCATCCACAGGGGGATGCCCCCGGAGGTCTTGATTTCCATCAGGGTCAGCCCCGGCTCCAGTAGCGCCTGGCCCCAGGGGGGAGCCTCCAGGGTCAGGTCGTCGGTGCGGGAGAGGATATTCTCGTCGAAGGTGACCCGGAAATCTCCGCCGTTCCGGTCGTAGTACGCCTCCCGCTCGTAGGAGAGGTAGACCCGGGGGGCCAGGGTCCGGTAGTACTGGCGGAAATACTCCACCTCCCGGGCGATCTGGGTGCAGACGGGAGGGGCGTTCAGGCCCGCCAGCCAGTCCACCGCCTGCTCCTCCGGCAGGGCCAGCCGCCGCTTGTAGACCACCGAGTCGTACTTCTTTTTCAGCTCCACATAGACCGGCAGCTCCGGGGACGCCTCCCGGTAGCTCCGCACCCGGAGCTTTTCCTTGTAGGCGGGGTGCTCGATGGAGTGCCGAGCCAGCAGAAAGCTGTCCGTGTCGAAATAGAGATTGCGGATGGTGGTGCGCCCATAGCGGTCCAGGGCCATATACGGCTCCATGGCCTCCTGCACCGCCTGCTTCTGCTCCTGCGTCAGCAGGTATTTCAGCTCGTACCGCCGGAAGATCATCTGCGTGCCCATTCGTCAGCACCCCTTTCTGTAAAGAGATTGTAAGGGACAAACCATAAAATAACTTTAAAGCACAGAAATCTGACGGCGGCAGGTGACAGGCAAGGAAAAATATGGTAAACTATTTCTGTCGAAATACAGCCTGCGGCGGATGGCCGCGCCCTCTCCCCGTTTTATCCGGGAGGAAAGCGCAGTCAGATTTACCGGATCTTTACACCTGTCTGGTTTCGGACTTTACATCCGTGTGGGATAATAGCATTGGGGCCTGACCCCCGGAACACTGAATCGATCATGAGGTGACAAAATGCCGACCACCTATGCGCACTTTCACTTTGGCCGCAGGGCCGAGCCGTTGCTGCCGGAGACGGCGGCCAGGGCCGTCCGGGAAAACCGGCAGCTCTACGACATCGGACTGCACGGGCCGGACATCCTGTTTTATTACCAGCCCCTGGCCGGTAACCCGGTGGGCCGCCTCGGGGGAGAGATGCACGACCGCCCGGCCAGAGACTTCTTCTATCCCGCCCGGGCCGTCTATGCCTCAGCGGAGGACCGGGAGGGGGCGCTGGCCTATCTGACCGGCTTTCTCTGTCACTACGCCCTGGACAGCGCGTGTCACGGATACATTGAGAAAAAGCTCACCGTCTCCCCCCTGACCCACGGTCAGATCGAGAGCGAATTTGACCGCTATCTGCTGGAAAAGGACGGAAAGGATGTCTCCCACACCGATGTGACCGCCCACATCGTCCCCTCCCGGGAAAACGCGGCCGTCATCGCCCCCTTCTTTGCCGACATCACCGCCGGACAGATCAGACGGTCGCTCCGCCTCATGAAGGTCTGCTGTGACCTGCTCAGCGGACGGGGCTGGCGGCGGCCGGTGGTGGACGCCGGGCTGCGGCTGACCGGGCAATATGAAAAGCTCCACAAGATGGTCATGGCGGAGCGTCCGCTGCCGGAGAGCGGGGACAGCAACCTCCGGCTGGACAAGCTGCTGAACCGTGGGCTGGAGCGGTTTGCCCGGCTGATCGGCCCCTATCTCGCCTTTTTGCAGGGCGGCCCCTTCCCGGACGGGCTGGAGCAGACCTTTGGCCCGGGCGACGGCTGGCTGGAGATACCCGTACTGTCTGTAGAGGAGGAGCGGCACTATGAAGTTTAAGACGACTGCGGTGGAGCGCAGGTGGATCGGCTACGATGTGGGCAATTCCGCCTTTACCATGCTGGCGGCCACCCTCCTGCCCATCTTTTTCCACACCCTGGCCGGAGACGCCGGAGTATCCGAAACGGATTATCTGGCCTACTGGGCCTATACCACCAGTGTGGTCACCGTTCTCGTGGCCATTCTCGGTCCCACCCTGGGCTCCCTGTCCGACCTGAGCGAGATGAAGATCAAGCTGTTTGCCGGGTGCGTGCTGGTGGGGGCGGTGTCCTGCGTGGTGCTGGGTTTTGCGGTACACTGGCTCTGGTTCCTGCTGGTGTTCGCCCTGTCCAAGACGGCCTATCAGCTGAGCCTGGTCATTTACGACTCCATGCTCCGTGACGTCACCACGGCGGACCGGATGGATGAGGTCTCCGCCAAGGGCTACGCCTGGGGCTATATCGGCAGCTGCGCCCCCTTCATCGCCGCCGTGGCTATCTACGTGCTGTACGCCATGCTGGATCTGATCCCCATGGGGGCTGCCGCCGCGCTGGGGTGCGGCATCACCGCCCTGTGGTGGCTGGGCTGGACCATCCCCCTCTGGAAAACCTATGAACAGACTCACTCCGTCTCTCCCGGAGAACACCCTGCCCGGGATGGGCTGCGCAATCTGGGCGGGCTGTTCCGTGAGCTGGCGGCCAGCCCCAAGGCCCTGTGGTTCCTGGTGGCGTTCTTCTTCTTTATCAACGGCGTATACACCATCATCGACATGGCCATCTCCTATGGGACCTCCCTGGGGCTGGACACCGTGGGGCTGCTGGTGGCCCTGCTGGTCACCCAGGTGGTGGCCTTCCCCTCTGCGCTCATTTTCGGGAGGCTCTCCCGGAGGGTCCGGTCGGAGTGGCTTATCGTCATCTGCATTGCCGCCTATTTCGCCGCCACGGTGTACGCCGCCTTTATGGCCCACCTGTATCAGTTCTGGATTCTGGCGGTCGTGGTGGGCATCTTCCAGGGGAGCATCCAGTCCCTCTCCCGCTCCTATTTCGCCAAGATCATTCCCCAGGACAAGTCGGGGGAGTATTTCAGCGTCTACGACATCTTCGGCAAGGGAGCCTCCTTTACCGGCACCCTGCTGGTGGGACTGGTGACCCAGCTCTCCGGCTCCCAGAACGTGGGCGTGGGGGTGCTCGCCCTCATGTTCCCCATCGGGCTGATCTTCTTCCTGCTGTCCGTCCGGGCGCCCGGCCAGAGAGAATGATAGAAAAAGCAAAAACTGCCCGGAGGCCGCAGCCTCCGGGCAGTTGCAGTTTATGTCTGTCGTAAAACGACAGACCACAGCGGAGGTGCGGCCCCGGGCCATACCTCCGCTGCTGCTTTTAAACGTCCAGATTGACAGGAACGTCCAGACCCAGATAGTCGAACAGCTGCTCCACCGCCGCCATGTCCGCCTCGCTCATCTCCGAGGGGGTGAGCTGGAGATCAATGACGGTGTAGTAATCGCAGTTCACCAGGGGCAGACCGATCCTGATCTTAACGATGGGGTCGCTGTAATCGTCCTCCCGGTAGCTGAAGCCCTGGGCCACCGCGCCGGTGCCGGTGGAGGAGGTGGTCAGCCCGGACAGGTCCTCTACCAGCAGATAGCCGGACATGAGATAGGCGTTGTAGGTGTCGTACAGATCGTCCGTCAGAAACGCCTGAAGGCCGTCCTCGCCCTTTTCCTCAGCGCTCACCGTCTCATACCATCCCGTTCCGGACAGGGACAGGTCGGTGACCTGGACGCCTGCTCCGTCGCTGCTGGTGACGGTGGCTCCGACATAGCTGCCCAGAATGGGCACCGTCAACGCGCTGTCCTCCTCTCCCGGGTAGAACTGGATGGTCAACAGCCCGCTGTAATCCGCCACGGCGGCGGTCTCCAGATCGTCCCGTTCGACGGTGTTCTCCGCCTCGATGGCCTCCAGATAGCTCTGCTCTGTCTCCTCGTCCAGCTCCACGCCGTCCAGCAGGTCGCCCAGGTAGTTGTTGGACAGGCTCACCAGATAATAGACCGTGTCCCGATAATATCCAAACTCCATGGCGTTCTCCGGCTCGTCTATCGAAAGCGCCTCGTCCATGGGCGTCAGGGTCAGGGACCATGCGTCCGTCTCGTTGACCAGCAGCGCCGCTCCATAGCTCGTCTCGCTGAGGGAGAGGTCGAGAATCACGGATTCCAGGGCAAGGGTCTCCTCCGATTCCGTAGTTTCAGAAGCGGCGTCCTCCTCCCCGGTGTCCGCATCCACATCTTCATCTTCTTCGCCGGATTCGTCGGCGTCAACCACCTCGTCCGTCACGGCGTTCTCTGCGCTGTCCTCCCCGTACAGATACTCCGTCAGAGCGGACCAGTAGCTCTCAAACAGGGCATCCCCGTCCATTTGCAGGGCCAGCATCAGATCACCCTCCAGGCTGGTCATGGACACAAAGCCCTCCTCATAGGCGTCCGTGTCATCCACCAGATCGGTGGCGATTTCGGTCAGCGCCTTGTCCAGAGCGTTGCCGGACAGGGAGAGGCGATAGCTGTCTCCCTGGGCGGAGATGCTCTTTTTCAGCGTCTCCTTGCTGTTCTCCCAGAGCTGTCCCAGAAGCTCGTCCCAGCCCGGGATGCCGTCCCAGAAGTCTCCCTGCCAGGTATAGGTCACCCAGTCGTCGGTCTGCTCAGACAGAAACTCCTCAATGTCTCCCGCGTAGTAGGCGGGAAGGTCAAACTCCAGCGTCTTTCGGGCCAGCTCGCCCACATTGAGCCACAGCCGGTCCCCGTCAATGCGCAGCTCTGTCCAATCGCCGTCCTGCCCGTCCGTTCCCACAAAGGAGACGGTCAGATCCGCCGTCTGGCTGGAGCGGCAGATATAGCCGTTCACCGTCAGGCTGACCCCGTGATAGGGGATCACCAGGGCCACCGACACATCCTCCAGCTGGCTCATCTCCTCTGCAAGCTCGAAAAAGCGGTCTGCCGCCTGATTGCTGCAGGCGCAGAGGGTGGAGGCCAGCAGTGCGACTGCCAGCAGCAGGGCTATGATTTTCTTCCTCATATGTGTTGCCTCATCTGTTTTCTGAAAGAAGGGGGTCGTTTATCTCACTACCATACTACCGTCCCGCCCCCGGGTTGTCAAGGGATTTGAGGGATGTAAAGAATCGTTCAGAGTTTGGCGTGCACGGGCAGCGGCGGGCGTCCTGCGCATTTCCCTGGGCGCCGGCCTTCGCAGGCGGCCTGTTCTGTCAGCCGGGGCGGGCCCTCCGCAGACCGCCCCGGGTCAGTCCACGCCGTTGACTACGCAGGTAGGCCGCTCCCCGGCGGCGACGGCGGTAACGTTGTCCCACATCCGGCTGTGCATCCGGCGGAAGCAGCCGGTGGTGACCCCGCCAATGTGGGGGGGAGAACAGGATGCGACCGGGGTGTTCGGCGGCGAAGCGGACCAGGGGGTTGTCCCGGGTGACCGGCTCTGGGGTCAGGGTGTCCAGCCCGGCTCCCGCCAGATGGCCGGAGGCCAGGGCCTGTACCAGGGCCTGCTGGTCCACCAGGTCCCCCCGGGCGGTGTTGACGAGGTAAGCCCCGGGCTTCATCCACCCCAGGGTCTCCCGGTTCATCATCCCCACTGTCTCCGGTGTGACTGCAGAGTGGAGGCTGACGATGTCGCACCGGGCCAGCAGCTCATCCAGGGGGCAGTATTCCACATGGTACTGTGCTTCCGTCTCCCCGCTCTTCCGGTGGGGGCTGTAGTACAGGCAGCTTGCCCCGAAGGCGTGGAGGAGCAGCGCCGTCTCCCGCGCGATGTTGCCGAAGCCCACAAGGCCCACGGTGCAGTCCCGCAGCTCGATGATGCCGCTGACCATTTTCGCCTCCTTCAGATCGATCTGCCTGCCCTCCAGGACTGCCCGGTGGCCCTCGTCCACAAAGCGGAGCAGCCCCAGCATGAGCAGGAGCGCCTGCTCCGCCACCGCCTGGGCGTTGGCCCCCTGGTTGTTGCAGACGTAGATGCCCCGCTCCCGGGCCGCCGCTCCGTCGATGCGGTCGTAGGCGGCCCCCTCGGAGTGGATCAGCCGGAGGTTGGGCATCTGGGCGATCAGGTCTGCGCTGACGGGGGCGATGGCGTCGGCCAGGATGACCTCCGCGTCTCCGGCGGCCTCCAAAAGCGCCCCGTCAGGGGTGCCGACAGGGCGATAGACCAGCTGGCACCGGCGGGCGATCCCGTCCTCCGGCATAAATTTCTCATAGCGGGACTGGCTGGCGATGATCAGGATTTTCATGGCGTTAGGCTCCTTTGACGGTTCACAGTGATGCGTCCATTATACGGCAGGACGTGCTTTTTTTCTACCCCCCTGCACCGGGAAACAGCGATTTTTTGAAAATTGGCATTTCCTTTTTTTGTTTCCATGTTATAATGGAATTGACATTTTTCCCTGTCCGGCGGCCGGGGGTCTGTGGCGGCGACCGGGGAAAAAGCGGGAGGAATCGGCAGCTCAGGAGAGAAGAGAAAAGGAGCGATGCAGGATGTTTAGCAGTATGTATTTTTACCTGATGGTCGTGGTGGTCGTGTTCGCCCTGGGCGATCTGGTCGCCCACTTTACGAAGGGCCGGCTGTCCGGCATGATGATCGTCATGCTGATCTTTTTGGTGGGGTTTCTGGCGGGAATTTTCCCCGCGGATATCATCGACCAGGCGGGGCTGACCGAGCTGTCCAGTCTGGCTATCGCTATGGTGCTCTTTAATATGGGGACGACCATCAACGTCCGGCAGCTGATCCGGGAGTGGAAAACGGTCCTGATGGCGGCCCTCTGCATGGTGGCCTCCTGTCTGCTGCTGCTCCTGGCCGCACCGCTCATCGGCCTGGACACCGTCCTGGTGGGGATGCCGGTCATCAATGGCGGGGCCATGGCCACCTCGCTGATGACCGCCGCGGCCACGGAAAAGGGCCTGACCACCGCCGCCGCCCTCTGCGCGGTAATCTATTCGGTGCAGAAGCTGGTGGGCGCGCCCATCGCCTCCGCCATGGGCCTGAAATACGCCAAAAAGCTGGCGGCGGAGTTCCGCACCGACCCGGAGGGGAAAATGGCGGCGCTGAAAGCAAAGCAGAGCAGCGTCTCCTCCGAAAAGGTCCCCTTCTATGAGAAGCATCAGGCGCTGTACACGGCGAATCTGGACATCGCCATCGTGTGCATTGGCGGATGGCTGGCCAGGAGCCTGGGCGGCGTGACCCCCGTCAACTATGCGGTGTGGGCGCTGATTCTGGGGTCCCTGTCCGGGATCGGCGGCTTCATCCCGCCCAAGCCCCTGCAGCGGGGCTCCTCCTACGGGATTTTGATGATCGCCATCTACGGCTCCATCATCCCCTCCCTGGCGACGGTCTCCCTGTCCGACCTGGGGTCCATGGCGGTCCAGACCATCCTGCTCTTTGCCCTGGCGATCGCGGGGGTGGTGCTGGCGAGCTACGTGCTGCCCATCGGAAAGCTGCTGGTGGGGGACAAGGACCTGGCCATGGGCATCGGTGTGGAGCAGTTCCTGGGCTTCCCCAGCAATGTGGTTATCTGCCGGGAGGTGGCGGAGGCCGTGGGCGAGACGCCGGAGGAGAAGACATACATCGAGGATACGCTGAATGTGCCCTACGTGGTGGGCGGTATTACGGTGGTGACCATCCTGTCCGTCCTGATGGCGGGCCTGGTGATCGAGCTGCTGTGAGCGGAAGAGAGGGGGATTTCTCATGCAGGAGCAGCAATATGGCATTCAGGCGATCTGTGACTATATCGACTCCAGAGAGCCGTCCATGACCCAGCTGTGGGAGCAGATGGTGCGCATCGAGAGCCCGTCTGCCAACAGAACAGAGGTCAACCGCCTGGCGGCGCACCTGGACACCTATCTGGATGCCATGGGCCTGTGGCGGAAAAAGGTGGCCTTTGAGCAGGCGGGCTCGACCCTGGTGGCCCAGACGGAGGGGGGAACGCTCCCCGCTGTGGCGCTGATGGCCCATATGGACACGGTGCATCCGGTGGGCCGGTTTGGAGACAACGTCTTTCTCCGGGACGGGGACAACATTTACGGTCCCGGCGTGTACGACTGCAAGGGCGGCATTGCGGTGGCGATTCTGGTCATCTCCACCCTGCAGCGCTTCGGCTACCGGAAACGGCAGCTTCGGCTGATTTTGAGCGGCGACGAGGAGGTGGCTCACGCCCTCTCCCAGGGGGGCAGCAGTCAGGTCTACGCCGACGCCGCCGCAGGCTGCGGGGCGGCCTTCAACTGCGAGAGCGGTCTGCTCAGCGGGGACGTGATCTACCGCCGCAAGGGGGGCGGCATCGTGACGGTCACGGTCTACGGCGTCTCCGCCCATGCGGGGAAGGAGCCGGAAAAGGGGGCCAGCGCCATCCGGGCGGCGGCCCGCAAGATTTTGAAAATCGAGGAGCTGTCCGACCCGGACCGGGTGCTGTACAACTGCGGCGTCATCAAGGGCGGCACCACCAGCAACGCCATCCCCGACCGGTGTGAATTTACCGTGGGGCTTCGATTCCCCACCAATCAGGACCTGGAGGACGCGCTGAAGGCGTTGCAGGCGATCTGCGACGACGACCCGGCCCCCGTATCCATGCGGAGATGGAGATGAAGACCGTCTTCAAGGCCATGGAGCCGGTGGCGGGCACCGGGCAGCTGTTGCAGCTGTATCAGGATTCCTGTGAGCGGCTGGGCTTTTCCCGCCCGCAGCCGGTGTACTCCGGCGGCTGCTCGGACGCCGCCTATATCAGCATGCTGGGCATCCCGGTCCTCTGCGGCGTGGGGGTCCGGGGAGACGCCAGCCACACCGCCAACGAATGCGCCGTGGCCTCCTCCCTGACGGAGCAGGCGAAAAAAATTGTATTGACCATCCTGAGTATGCCGGACGATTTCTGAGAGATCGGCGCAGCGATGTCTCCGTCATGCCCCTTTTCACGCAGACGACCCCTCCGGGAGATTTCTCTCCCGGAGGGGCCTTTTTGCTTAGGGAAGCAGAGGATGTCTTTACTTGGCGGCGTTCTCGGCCTTCCACTTCTTCATCTTGCCGTGGCGGCGGACGAAGTAGAGAACGCACAGGGCCACCAGAGCCACGTCAACCACGCCCACGGTGATGTACAGCCAGTAGGCCACGGGGGTGTAGCTGATCTCCTCACCCACGCTGTTGGCAGCGGTGTAGAGGATGTTGTGGGTGGCGGTGCGGAGAGCCTGCTGTCCGGAGTTGGTGCCGGTCAGAGCCTCGGTGGGGGACTGGATGTTGGCCAGGGACAGGATCAGGTCGTTGCCGGAGGCGATGGCCCGGTCGATGTTCACATAGGAGAGCTGGAGGATGCAGTCGGTGATGACAGTGCCCTCAAAGCCCCACTCGTCCCGGAGGACGGTGTTGAGCAGCGCGGAGCTCTCGGCGGCGCAGACAGCGCCCAGACGGTTGAAGGAGGACATGATGCCCCGGGTGCCGCCCTCTTTCACGGCGATCTCAAAGGCTTTCAGGTAAATCTCCCGCATGGCCTGCTCGTTGACCCAGGTCAGCAGACCGCCGGAATCCCGGTTGGACTCCTGGTCGTTGACGGCGAAGTGCTTGCAATAGGTGGTCACGCCCTGGGACTGGATGCCCTGCACCTCGGCGGCGGCCATCTTGCCGGAGTGGACGCCGTCCTCGGAGTAGTACTCGTAGTTCCGGCCGGAGAAGGGGGAGCGGTGGATGTTCATGGCGGGGGCGTACAGGGCGGCCACCTCCATGGCGATGGCCTCTTGAGCGAAGGTCACGCCCATCTCATAGGCCAGGTCGGTGTTCCAGGTGCAGGCCAGCACGGACTGGGCGCAATACTGGGTGCCGGTGGTGCCAGCCATAATGTTGTTGATGCCGTTGGGGCCGTCCACCTCCACATAGGCGGACTTGCCCACGGAGGCTACAGACTGGGTGGCCCAGCCGCCGTTGGAGACCAGGTTCACCATCTCGTCCACGGAGACCTGCTCCAGCAGCTCGTCCCACAGGGGGTCGTCATAGTCCAGCCCGGCCACGTCCTCCAGGGTCAGGCCGTGGTCGGCCACCACGATGGCCTCGGCGCTCTCGTCGGTGGGGACAGAGGTGTCGTTGATGACGGCCAGGGTCTCCTCAGAGGCTTCCCGGCTGGAGGCAACCCGCTCGGTGGGGAAGGTGCCCTCCCAGTCGGCCCGGGTCAGGTAGGTGGTGCACTCGCCGAAGCTGACGTCGTCGAACTGGTTGACGGCGGCGATGTTGTCGGTGGAGCGGGCGCCGTCGTTGTCGTCGTTATAGATGACGTCGGCGTCCACAGTGACGGTGCGGCTGTCGATGAGGTCGTGGGAGTTGTTCATGAGCTTGATCTCATACTCACCGGCCTCCAGGACGTAAGCACCGCCCTCGGCCTTGATGCCGGAGTAGTCATAGGAGGCCATGTCCTCATAGAGGAAGCTGATGGTGATCGTCTCGCTTGCGCCGGGCTCCAGCGTCTCCGTCTTGTCGAAGTCCGCCAGAACCACCTCGCTCTTCTCAATGCCGCCCACGGTGTAGGGGGCGGTGTAGTAGATCTGGACCACGTCCTTGCCCGCCACGGAGCCGGTGTTGGTGACGGTGACATCCACGGTGATGGTGGTGCCGTCGTCGGTGAAGTTGGTGATCTCCTGCTCAAAGCTGGTGTAGCTCAGGCCGTAGCCGAAGGGGTACTGGACGGTGGCGTCGTAGTCGATGAAGCCGTCGGCAGCCGCCGTCTCATAATAGCGGTAGCCCACATAGATGCCCTCGATGTAGTCCACATAGTGGTAGTTGTCCGGGTCCGTGCTGGCACCGATGGGGTTGGTGTTCGTCCACTCAATATTGGTGTAGTCGTAGTCGCCCAGGCTGTAGTAGCTGGGGGCGCTCTCCACCTCATAGGCGAAGGTGTCGGAGGTGCGGCCGGAGGGGTTCACGATGCCCGCCAGCACCTCGCCCACGGCGTTGGCGCCGGTAGAGCCCAGGCAGCCGATCCAGAGAGCGGCGTCGATGCCGTCCTCCTCCAGCCAGCCCAGCTCCATGGCGTTGGTGGAGTTGACCAGGACGATGACAGTGTCAAAGTTCTCCTTGACCATGTTCAGCACGTCGATCTCCACCTGCTGGAGCTCCAGGTAGTGCTTGCCCGCGTCGCCGCCGCTGACCGTCTGCTCGGGCAGCGCGCCGGAGGCCACGATCTCAGTGACCTTGTCGGGGTCCATGTCCATGGGCAGGTCTGCGCCCTCGCCGCCCAGACGGGAGATGACGAACACGGCCACGCTGGAATAGGCCTTGGCGTTCTCCAGCAGCTCGTCGGAGTACTCGTCCACAGACGGCTCGTTGATGTCGAAGTTGTTGCCGGTGTAGCCCACGCCGGTGCGCTCCACATAATGCTCGCCGTAGAAGTCCACCAGCTCCTGGTTGACGGTGAGCCCGGCGTTCTCCAGGCCCTGGGCCAGGGTCACGTTGTTGGTGCTGTCACCGGAGCCGGAGCCGGAGCCGCCGTATACGGTGTCCCGGGAGCCGTAGCCGAACAGGTTGACGGCGGTGCCGGAGGACAGAGGCAGGGTGCTGTCGTTGTTCTCCAGCAGGACGATGCCCTCGCTCTCAATCTCCTGGGTCATGTCCTTGGAGGCCTGAGCGGCGGCGGCGGTGGCCTCCTCGTCGGCGGCGGGGGCCAGAAGAGAGTTGATGGTGTCAAAGTACTGGGGGACCAGGGTGATCAGCGCTGCGTTGAGCACGATCAGGATAACCAGAAGGATGCACATCAGTACGAAGGGCACTCTTCCGGGGCGGCGAACGCCGCCTTGGGCGGTTTCTTTCATAAAATTTTCCTCCTTTTTCCAGAGATTCTCTGGCTTGCTGCCCTCAGCATAGCACAGGGAGACGAAAAAAGGAGGAAGGCTGACCCAGTTTGCACGTTTTCCGGCGTAACTTGCGCCACTTGGGGAAAAGACGGTGCGATTAGGGTTGTGCATTATGACTGATACCGGGGAATGGTCACCCGGAGGAGGAAAATGTTGTCCTCGGCCTGGACAGTGAGAAAGCCCCCGTACTTTTCCGCCGTGTAGCGGATGCTCTTGAGCCCGAAGCCGTGATACCCCGGCTCCTGTGCCTTGGTGGTCTCCGGCAAATCGCCCTCCCCCTTCAGCGTGCCGCCGTAGTAGTTCTCCAGCTGGAGAAAGACCAGGTCCGCACGGGCAAAGACGGTGACGGCGATGGTGCGCAGCACCTCATCTTCCAGGGCGCTCACCGCCTCGATGGCGTTGTCCAGGGCGTTGCCGAACAGGGCGTAGATGTCCACGGCGTCCATAAAGGAGAGACAGGCCCCGTCCGCCACACAGGTCAGGGTGATGCCCTGCTGCTCGCAGAGCAGGCTCTTTTCCGTCAGCACCGTGTCCAGCACCCCGTTGCCCGTCTCCACTATAGCGTCGTAAATCATCACTGACTGCTCCAGCTCCTGAATGGACTTGTCCCGCTGTCCCTGGTCGGAGATGCTGCGGAGGGCGGCGATCTGATGCTTCAGGTCGTGGCATTTGCGGTTGATGAGCTCCACGTTCTCCGTGGCCATCTCGTACTGGGCCTTGTGCTGGAGCCAGAGCTGCTCCTGCACGTCCAGCCGCCGCTGGTCGTCCAGCCGCCGCTTCTGGTTCACCTGAATCCACAGCACAAAGGAGCAACAGGCGATGGCGTAGAGCAGACAGACGGGGTACAGCGTCCCGTCCACCGTCCGCAGCTCCTGGGCCACGGCGCTGAGCACCAGGGCCACAGACAGGGCGCTGACGCCGGTGACCAGGGAGTAGGCCCCCTTCACCAGATATTCCCCGCCGGTGAGCAGGTGCCGGGCAAAGGCGTAATAGGCCACCAGATAGACCAGTCCGTAGACCAGCAGATAGCCGACGTTATAGCTGGTAGCCGTATTGTTCAACACCTGGGGAAACAGCAATCGGTGAAAGCAATAGGCCAGGTGCTGGGTCAGATAGGCGCAGGTCGTTCCGTAAAAGGCCTCCCGGAGGGGGAGCCGGAAGCACAGAAGCGTCAGCCCGGCCACGGCAAAGTAGGCGACGAAGGAGTAGATCAGGGAATAGGTCATCTGACCCTGCCACGCCCCCGGCAGCAGGACGTTCCACAGGCCCAACACCCATATGGGCAGAAGAAGTGTAAAAATCCCGCCCGGCAGGAGCCGGAGGAGAAACCGGCTCCTGCGGGGACACCGGGCAAAATAGAGGGCGGCGGCCACCATCAGCTCCGCCGGGAGGGACAGGGACAGCAGAAAATCTCCCCACGATTCGATCATTGAAACCCACCTCCCAGATAGTCGGACAGCTGTTGCAGCACTTCCTTCCGCTTGGGGCGGCTGACAGGGATCTCCTGCCCGTCCACCAGCAGGGCGTCCCGCTTCACCCCGGCGACGTTGGCCAGGTTCACCAGATAGCTGTAGCTGCACCGGACAAAGGGCAGTCCCGCCAGCTGCTCCTCCATGTCCTGGAGGCTGCCCCGGATGACAAAGGTCTCCTCCGAGGTATGGATGTGGAGCCGGTGGTTGATGATCTCGATATAAGAGATGGTGTCGGTGGCCACCCGGCGGGAGAGGTCCCCGTCGCTGACCATCAGGAACCGCCGGCTCCGGCGTCCGGCGATGCCCAGGGCCTTTTTCAGCTTGAGGGAGAACTGGGGATACTTCACCGGCTTTAGGACAAAGTCCATGGCGTCCACCTCGTAGCCCCTGATGGCGAAGCGGGCCATATTGGTGATGAAGATGAGCACCACCGCCGGGTCCTGCTCCCGGATGCGTTTGGCGGCGCTCATGCCGTCCAGGTTGGGCATCTCGATGTCCATCAAAATCACGTCCCACACCGGGCGGTAGTCCTCCACCACGTCCAGCCCGTCTGGAAACAGGGTGGTTTGCAGCTCCGTCCCCGCCTCCCGGCTGTACCGCTCCACATATTCCTGGAGCTGCCGGGCGCAGGCGGCGTCGTCCTCTACAATGGCAATACGTGGCATGGTGATCCCTCCTTGGGGTGAAAGATGGGAGAAACAGGGTGAAGGATGGTGTCAGCGTTATTATATCAAAGCTCTCCAAAAAAGTAAAGAATCCAGGGCATCGCCGCAGAAATGCGTCTGCGGCGATGTTTTTTGCGTCAGGACGCCCTCTCCGGCCGAAGCGTCGCCCGAAACCCGCCGCATTTTACCGGAACTTTACCGACGCCTGATTTCACATCTTACATAGGGGCGATAGAATAAAACTGTACGGCTTTCTGCCGTGAGCAGAACGACTGCAATCAGTCAAAAAAAGAGAGGTAGAGTACTTCATGCGAAACAGGAAGCGAATCCTTTCGCTGCTTCTGGCCGTGGCTCTGACGCTGAGCGGCTGCGGAGCGGCGGGGCAGAGCCTCGCGGCGGTGGAAGGCCTGGACGACCTGGGCGGGGTCCAGGTCATCTCCAGAGAGGAGGGCTCCGGCACCCGGAGCGCCTTTGCGGAGCTGGTGGGCTTTGACGAGAGCACGGACGGCGAAAGCGCCGACGCCACGGTGGACACGGCCCTTGTGGTCACGGACGCAGAGGCGGTGATCGACGCCGTGGAGGCCGACCCGTCGGCGGTGGGCTATGTCTCCATGGGTGCGCTGGACGTCCTGAACGGGGCGAAGGCCCTGGCGGTGGACGGCGTGGAGGCCACGCTGGACAATGTGAAAAAAGGCAGCTATCCCCTGAGCCGGCCCTTCTGCCTGGCCTGGAGCGGCAGCCTCGGCGAGCTGGAGCAGGACTTCCTGACCTATGTGCTGGGCAAGGGGCAGACGATCGTGGGCCAGTCCTATGTGACGGTGGGGGATTCCACCTCCTTTCTCTCCGGGAAGCAGTCCGGCACCATCACCATCCACGGCTCCACCTCTGCCGCTCCTCTGCTGGAGGAGCTGGCGGCGGAGTACATGACGCTGAACCCCAACGCGGTGGTAGAGGTGACGGCCTCCGACTCCACCACCGGTCTGAACGACGCCATGCAGGGCAAATGTGACTTTGGCGCGGCCTCCCGTGAGCTGAAGGATTACGAGGCGGAGCTGCTGGACTACGAGGTCATTGCGGAGGATGGCATCGCCGTCATCGTCAACGGGGAGAATCCCCTGGACGCCGTCACGATGGAGGAGCTGTACGGCCTCTTCACCGGGACCATCGCGGACTGGAACACCATCAATACAGAAAGGGAAAATTGAGATGAACGACACATTGCAAATTATCTTTGGCCTGTTCGGCGGCCTGGCCATCTTCATTTACGGCATGAACCTGATGAGCGAGTGCCTCCAGAAGGCGGCGGGAGAGCGGATGAAGCAGATTTTGGGTCTGCTGACCCGGAACCGTCTCATGGGTGTGGTGGCCGGAGCACTGGTGACGGCGGTGCTGCAGAGCAGCAGCGCCACCACCGTCATGGCCATCGGCTTTGTCAGCGCGGGACTGATGACGCTGCCCCAGGCTATCTCCATCATCTTCGGCGCCAACATCGGCACCACCATCACCGCCCAGATCATCGCCTTTAAGATCACGGACTATATCTATGTGTTCATATTTGCAGGCTTCCTCATGTCCTTCATCAGCAAGAACGAGAAGGCGAAAAACATCGGCCGGACGGTGTTCGCCTTTGGTCTGCTGTTCCTGGGCATCGAGACCATGGGCGACGTGATGAAGCCCCTGGCCTCCAGCCCGGTGTTCACCGACATGATCGCTCAGGTGGCGGACATCCCGGTGCTGGGGGTGGCCGTAGGCACCCTGATGACCCTGGTGGTACAGAGCAGCAGCGCCACCATCGCCGTGCTGCAAAACTTCGCCTCCCAGGCCAGCGCCGACGGCGTGACCAGCATCCTGGGCCTGGCGGGGGCCATCCCCATCCTGCTGGGCGACAATATCGGCACCACCATCACCGCTCTGCTGGCCAGCGTGGGCCAGTCCAGAGACGCCAAGCGGACGGCGGTAGCCCACAGCATCTTCAACATCTCCGGCGCGCTGCTGTTCATCTGGTTCGTGAAGCCCTATGCGGC
>JAJQFJ010000035.1 GCA_021201185.1 Clostridiales bacterium | reverse complement strand
TGGGGCCAGTGCTCCAGGGCCTCGGCCAGAACGGTGTGGTTGGTGTAGGCCACGGAGTGGGTGGTGATATACCAGGCCTCATCCCAGCTGTAGCCCTCCTGGTCGATGAAAATGCGCATCAGCTCGGGGATGACCAGGGTGGGATGGGTGTCGTTGATCTGGAGAACGTGCTTCTCGTGGAAGTTTTTCAGGGTGCCGTAGAGCTTCTTGTGCTTCCGGCAAATGGACTGGACGGTGGCGGAGACGAAGAAGTACTGCTGCTTCAGCCGCAGGCTTTTGCCCTCGTAGTGGTCGTCAGCGGGATAGATGACCTTGGCGATGGTCTCGGCGGTGATCTGCTGCTCCACGGCCTTGAGGTACTCGCCGGAGGAGTAGTAGTCCATGTTCACCGGCGTGGGGCTCTTGGCGTCCCACAGGCGGAGCTTGTTCACGTGGCTGGTCTGGTAGCCGGCGATCTCCATGTCCATGGGGACGGCCAGCACCTCGGTGTAGCCCACCTGACGGCAGACAAACCGGCCGTCCTCGTCCACGTCGTTTTCCACGGTGCCGCCGAAGCGGACGGTCTCGCACTCGTCCCGGCGGGGCATCAGCCACGCGTCGCCCAGGGACAGCCACTCGTCGGCCAGCTCGATCTGCTTGCCGTCGGAGATCTTCTGCTTGAACAGGCCCAGCTGATAGCAGATGGAATAGCCGGTGGCGGGGATCTCCTGGGTGGTCATGGACTCCAGGTAGCAGGCAGCCAGACGGCCCAGGCCGCCGTTGCCCAGACTGGCGTCCGGCTCCAGCTCGAACAGGTCGGCGGCGGAGAAGCCCATGGACTCGATGGCCTCGGTCAGCGGCTCCACCACGCCCAGGTTATAGGCGTTCTTCATCAGAGAGCGGCCCATGAGGAACTCCATGGACAGGTAGTGCACCTGCCGGGCCTGAGCCACGTCGATGGACTTGGAGGTGACGATCCGGTTGGCGGACATGATATCCCGGATGACCAGAGCGCAGGACTTGAACATCTGGGTGGGGGTGGACTCAGAGGGGATACGGCCATAGTGGCGGCGGAGCTTGCCCTCGATGAGGGTGCGGAGCTCCTCCTTGCTGTATTCGTGCATATTGAAAAGCCTCCAATCATATGGTGGTCGTTCCGGCGGGCGTGAAATCTGCCCGGGCCGGAAAGGGTACAAATTTTCATTGTCTTAGAAACTTTATCACGGTAAGAGCCAAATGTCAATTGTCACTGATGCACGAAAACCGCCCTCAGAGGCAAAAAATGGGACGACTGGAGACATTCTGCCCCGGTTTTGCTCCGCCAAACCCCGCAACGTCTCCCGTGCGGGGCGAAAAAAACAGGCGTCGCAGGCGAAATTCCCCTTGTCATTTGCGCGCGCAGATGATAAAATACCCCCAGACAGCAGGCGATGAGAAGGAAGAGTACGGCTGCCCCGCCGCCCCAGAGAGGGGATGGACGGAGCAAATCCCCGCGGAGGACAGTCGGAAGGCCCCTTTGAGCTGCGGCCCCAACGGGACGGAGGTCCCCGGTAGGCGCCGCCGGTTTCCCCCGTTACCGGGAGCTAGAGTGTGGCGCGCTGCGCCAAATTCAGGTGGTACCACGGACATCGTTCGCCCTGAGCAGAAAACTGCTCGGGGCGTTTTTAGTGGTAGGAGGAGATTTTATGAAAAACGAGCAAAAGACAATGGAAAAGGTGGTCGCCCTCTGCAAGAACCGGGGCTTTATCTTCCCGGGCAGCGAGATTTACGGCGGCCTGGCCAACACCTGGGACTACGGCCCCCTGGGTGTGGAGCTGAAAAACAACGTAAAAAAAGCCTGGTGGAAGAAGTTCGTCCAGGAGAATCCCTACAACGTGGGCCTGGATGCCGCCATCCTGATGAATCCACAGACCTGGGTGGCCTCCGGCCATCTGGGCAGCTTCTCCGACCCGCTGATGGACTGCAAGGAGTGCCACGAGCGGTTCCGGGCGGACAAGCTCATTGAGGACTGGTGCGCAGAAAACGGCGTGACCCTGGAAAAGCCCATCGACGCATTCTCCCAGCAGGAGATGGCGGACTTCGTGGAGAACAATCACGTCTGCTGCCCCACCTGCGGCAAGCACAATTTTACCGAGATCCGCCAGTTCAACCTGATGTTCAAGACCTTCCAGGGGGTCACGGAGGACGCCAAGAACACCGTCTACCTCCGCCCCGAGACCGCCCAGGGCATCTTCGTCAACTTCCCCTCCATCCAGCGCACCAGCCGGAAGAAGGTCCCCTTCGGCGTCTGCCAGGTGGGCAAGAGCTTCCGCAACGAGATCACCCCGGGCAACTTCACCTTCCGCACCCGGGAGTTTGAGCAGATGGAGCTGGAGTTCTTCTGCAAGCCGGGCACCGATCTGGAGTGGTTCGCCTACTGGCGGCAGTTCTGCCACGACTGGCTCACCGGTCTGGGGATGCAGGACGAGAACCTCCGTCTCCGGGACCACACACCGGAGGAGCTGTGCTTCTACTCCAAGGCTACCACCGACTTTGAATATCTCTTCCCCTTCGGCTGGGGCGAGCTGTGGGGGGTGGCCGACCGGACGGACTACGACCTGACCCAGCACCAGAACGTCTCCGGCAAGGATCTGACCTACTTTGACCCCTCGGACAACAGCCGCTATATCCCCTATGTCATCGAGCCGTCCCTGGGCGCAGACCGGGTCACCCTGGCCTTCCTGGTGGAGGCCTACGACGAGGAGGTGGTGGGCCAGGACAAGAAGGGCAACGACGACGTGCGGGTGGTCATGCACTTCCCGGCGGCCCTGGCCCCCTTCAAGGCGGCGGTGCTGCCCCTGTCCAAAAAGCTGGCCCCCAAGGCCCAGGAGGTGTACGCCGAGCTCTCCAAGTACTTCATGGTGGACTACGACGACACCGGCTCCATCGGCAAGCGTTACCGCCGGGAGGACGAGATCGGCACCCCCTACTGCATCACCGTGGACTTCGAGACGGTAGGCGACGGGGAAAAGCCCGCCGACAACGCCGTCACCGTCCGTGACCGAGACACCATGGAGCAGGTCCGCATCCCCATCAGCGAGCTGAAGGACTGGCTGACGGAAAAGACCTTCTATTGATTCAACTCCAGATGTGAGACAAAGCCGCCCCCTGAACCCGGTTTGGGCCAGGGGGCGGCTTCGCGCTCTGTCCGGAAAAACAAAAAATCAGGGCCTCAGCCTGTTACAGCTGAGACCCCTCGATGCACGAGGCGGGAGTCGAACCCGCACGCCCTTGCGAGCACTGGCACCTGAAGCCAGCGAGTCTACCAATTCCACCACTCGTGCATACCGTCAAGCGGCCCGGTATCGGACGCAAGTGATAATATATCACTCACTTCTGGCTTTGTCAACCCCTGTTTTTACTTTTTTTCGCCGGAGCGGGAAGGTTCATTCCTCCTCCTCCGTCTTCAGCGACTCCGGGATATGCACCGCCTTGGGAGCGGCCCGCCACATCTTGCGCAGCATCTCCCGGCTGGGCTGGAGCCGCACCTCCCGGAGCACCTCGTCCCGGACGAACATGAGGTAGACGGGCACCCCTGCGGGGTTCCGATCCGTCAGATCCATCCGCAGCGTCCCCTCGCTGCCCAGCACCTTGCGATAGGCCGCGATCTCCGGGGCGTCCTCCCGGGCCATGCACTCCACGTCGTCCAGCTGGAAGGTGGCCAGGGAGCGGCGCTTCTCTCCCCGCTCGATGGCCTCGATGTCCAGCTGACAGCCCCAGAACTGATACTCATACTCAGTAGAGGTCACCTGGAGGGTCTTCCACCGGAGCACCAGGCTGAGCACAGCGATGATCAGCGTCCACCAGGTCACAAACACCGCCGCAATGACGCACAGCACCGCCAGCACGATATAGGCGGCGCTGGCAAAGCGCACCGATTTGGGAATGGTGGGGGTGATCAGAGTCTCACAGTAGTTGCTATCCTCATCGTACATGACAGGTTCCTCCCGAAGCTGATTTTGTATTGCAATATAGTTTACACGGTTTTGCGCCGAATGGCAAGGGCGATGATTGCAGGAACGGCGTCCGCTCCCGCAGAGATCGTTCCCCTGCGGCGGCCTCCGCCTCAATCCTCCAGGGGATATCGCTCCGCCGCCGCCAGCACATCACCGGGGGTATCCGCCTCCATGAGGGCGTCCAGCAGGGGCTCGTTGGTGAACACGCGCACCAGGCTTTGGATACCGTCCAGGTGCTCCTCCGGGTCCCGGGCGGCCAGGGTGAACAGCAGACGGGCGGTCCTGGGGGTCCCATCCGCCCCCGGGCCAAAGTCTGCTGCCTCTCTCAGCCGCAGAAAGCTGACCCCTGTCCGGTGCACGCAGGAGGGCTCCTGCTGGGCGTGGGGCATAGCGACGCCGTGGTCAAAGACCAGATAGGGGCCGTACTGCCGGATACAGGCGATGATCTGCTCACTGTAACCGGCGTCCACATATCCGCCCTCGGCCAGAGGCTCCACCCCCAGCCGGACGGCCTCCTCCCAGGAGGAAACGCTGTCCGCAAACCGGCAGAGGCCATTCTCTGCGATCTGCTGCAATATCTC
This sequence comes from Clostridiales bacterium, assembly GCA_021201185.1. GTDB lineage: Bacteria > Bacillota > Clostridia > Oscillospirales > Oscillospiraceae > Onthomonas. The sequence continues at coordinate 17,863 of JAJQFJ010000035.1, read as the reverse complement.
TGCCATGGGTCGCTCCCTCCTTTGGTGCAGAACTGCCCGGGCATTTCCGGGGAATTTCTCTTTGCGAATCTTCGGAACCGTGGTATACTGAACACGGAACCGGCTCCGTTTCCATCGGAGACAAAAACGGAGGCTTTATTATGCTGGAAGAATTGAAACAAAAGGTGTATGAGGCGAATATGGAGCTGCCCCGCCGGGGCCTTGTCACCTATACCTGGGGCAATGTCAGCGGCATCGACCGGGAGCGCGGCCTGTTTGTCATCAAGCCCTCCGGGGTAGAGTATGACGCGCTGCGGCCGGAGGACCTGCTGGTCATGGACCTGGAGGGCAACCAGGTGGAGGGGGAGCTGAACCACTCCTCGGACACAAAGACCCATCTGGTGCTCTACAACGAATTCCCCCAGATCGGCGGCATCGTCCACACCCACAGCCCTTACGCCGTGGGCTGGGCCCAGGCCGGGGAGGACATCCCCTGCTACGGCACCACCCACGCCGACTATTTCTATGGCCCCATCCCCTGCGCCCGGCACCTGACCCGGGAGGAGCTGGACGAGGACTATGAGCGCAACACCGGCAAGATCATCGTGGAGGAGTTCCGCGCCCGGGGCATCGACCCGGTGGCGGTCCCCGCCGTCATCTGCCACAGTCACGGCCCCTTCACCTGGGGCAAGGATGCGGCCCAGGCGGTGTACCACGCCGTGGTGCTGGAGGAGGTGGCGAAGATGGCCATTTTCACCCGGCAGGTGGCCCCCAACGCCGCCCCGGCCCCCCAGCGCATCCAGGACAAGCACTATCTCCGCAAACACGGACCCAACGCCTATTACGGACAAAAGAAGGGATAATCTACACCCGCCGGGCGGTCTCCAGGGCCAGCTCCACCATCCGGGAAAAGCCGCTCTCTCGCTCCTGGGGACTCAGGGCCTCGCCCCGAAGGATGTGGTCGGACACGGTGCAGATGGTCAGGGCGTTCCCGCCCCAGCGGGCGGCGTTCATGTAGAGGGCGGCGCTCTCCATCTCTACCGCCAGCACCCCCATCTTCTGCCAGCTCTCGTTGGTCTGGAGGGCCTGGGGCAGCCCCTCGTCGTCCCCGTAAAACCGGTCTGAGGACAGAAGATTGCCCACATGGAAGGGCAGATTCCGCTCCCCCGCCACGGCGACGCAGGCCTGTAGCAGGGAGAAGGAGCAGAGAGGCGCAAAACTCCCCGGTAGGTGGTACTGCTCCGCCCAGCTGCTGTCGGTGGAGGCCCCCTGACCGATGACGATGTCTCTCAGCCCCACCTCCGGCTGGATGGCCCCCGCCGAGCCGATGCGGATGATATTCCGCACCCCGAAAAAGCGGAACAGCTCACAGGAGTAGATGCCCATGGAGGGCATCCCCATGCCAGAGGCCATGACGGAGACGCGGGGGTTTCCATAATAGCCGGTATAGCCCTGGACGCCCCGGACATTGTTGACCAGAACGGCGTCCCGGAGGAACTGCTCCGCGATCCATTGGGAGCGCAGGGGGTCGCCGGGCATGAGGACGGTCTCCCCAAAATCCTCCGGACGGGCGTTGATGTGAGGGGTGGGATAGTTCGGCATGGCGATTCCTCCTGCATGTTTCTTTGGATAGCATAGCACAAAAAAATACTTTTGTAAAGGAATAGCACCGCCAGACGGGAGGTCCCATCTGGCGGCGCTTTTGTCCACTCATTCGTTATTCCTTCAGCGTGTCAAAAATCCTTTTTGCCACGCTGAGTACGATTTTTGAACTTTGAAAAAGTTCTAAAAACCGTCTTTTATTGCACGCGAAGGGGGCTTTTTGCCCCCTCCTCTGCACCCCCGCTGCTCTGTCGCGGAAGTCTCAAGCGTTTTTTTTGACAGTCTCATTCCTTCTCTGTCACTCCTGCACCCGGCAGCCGCCCCACTCCACCAGGGTGAAGCCCTCCCGTTGGAAGGCGTCAAACTGCTGGGCGGGGAGCTCCACCTCCTCATCCACCGGCTTCCAGGCCATGAACACCCGGAGGACACTGTCCGGCTCCGGGGTGACGGTGAGCCGGGCGTGGTCGGTGTACGCCGCCCCCTGAAAGCTGATCAGGTTCCACTCATTTCCCTCCATCTGGGGGAGCCAGTAGACGATAAACTCGTTGTATTCCTCCGGGAGCAGGCCCATCTCCGCCAAAACCTGCTGTAAAAATTCCGCCGTGTCCTCTCCCCGGACACAGAAGCCCTGAGAGAAGTCGTAGTCCGTCTTACTGTCGTTGATTCCCTCCCAGAACAGGTAGCTGTACTCCCGGCCCTGGTCGTCGATGAGGGTGCCGTCGGGCCGGGCAGTGACCTGCCAGCCGGAGCCGTAGGCGGGATAGGTGGTGGTCAGCGTCCCGTCATAGTCCAGCAGGACGGTGACCTCCGTCTCCTCCTCCGGGTAGAGGTAGATGACCGGCTTGGCGGAATAGTCATTGGCGTCGGTACAGCCGCAGAGAGCCGCCAGCATCAGCAGGGCCAGGAGCATGGGAAGGGCCTGTCTTTTCATCGTTTTCATGTCAGTTCTCCTCCTCATCTGAGAGGCTCCGCACCCCCAGGAAATAGCGGTCACACGTCGGGTCAAGGACCGCCTGTGTGAAGCCGTCTTCGTTGACCGGGTCGAAGCCGTAGCCGTCCATCACCAGCTCCACGTCCTCCGCATTCACCAGCGCCGCCGTGAGATCGGTGAAGGTCAGGTTGGAGCCCACCGAGGTGAGCAGGTCAAATCCCCGGAGGCCCCCGCCGCTGTCGTCGCAGTCGTAGTCATAGCTGGGGGCCTGGGTCAGCCGGGCGGTGAGGGTGACGCTCTCCCCTGCCGGGACGGTGACGGTGACGGCGGCGTAGAACACCCGGTCGCACACCAGCGTATCCAGAAACAGCTCCTCCAGCCTGCCGTCCTCGTATCGGTCCGCCGTGCTGCCGGAGAGGCCGCCGTAGCGGAGCAGGCACTCGCACACCCCCCGGAGGAATCGCTGGTGGGCCGGTTCATCCGCCATCCAGTAGTCCGCCGTCAGCGTGTCCAGCAGCTCGGCCCAGGTGGTCTCCTGGCGGGTGACGGTGGCGGAGATCTCCATCTCCGTTCCCGGAGTGCAGCCCCCGTCCTCATAGCCCTGGAGGGTGTAGTCGGTGAAGTCCTCCCCCACCACGATGAGGCAGCGGAGGCGGCTTTCGGCTCCCTCCTGGACAAAGTAGCTGGCGGAAAAGTCGCCGGTCTCCGGGTCCCATCCTCTGCCGTTGATGCCATAGCTGTAGACGGTGGTGGCGTCGGAGTCGATCTGCGCAGACAGGGCCAGGGTGGCGGCGTCCGATTCCCCGGACAAGATCTCCGTGTCGGTGAACCAGTAGACCACCACCGTCCCCTCCACGGACCAGTCCCCGTAGAGGGCGTCCGCCTGATAGCTGTCGTCGGCCAGGAGGCTCTGATAGTCCGTCCAGCAGTCCGGCTCGTCCAGGTTATAGGTGCTGTCGTCCAGCCCGTCCTCGTCCCACACGCCGGCATATCCCCCGGCCCGTCCGCCGAAGGAGAGGGATGCGTCCACCGCCTCCCCGTCCAGGGTCAGGTCGGGCACGTCCACCTCGTCCAGCGTCCCCACGAAGGGGTAGAGCAGCGTCACCGTCTGGTCCTCCCCAGAGGTGTTGGTCAGGGTGTAGCAGTCGGTGACGGCGATGCCCTCGGCAGTCCAGCTGCCGGAGAAATCGTAGGTCAGCGCCCGCTCCGCCGTGATGCTGTCGTTGGCCGTCTCCAGGGTCAGAGGGAGCAGGGGCCCGGCGTAGCTCATAAAGGTGTTGACGTCCGCCACGCCGATGGGCTCGTTGTCGGAGACGCCAGCCTCGGAGGAGCCGGAGCTGCCGCTGCTGTCGAAGAGCAGGCCGTCCCCGCTGCTGCCGCTGGCATCGTCTCCTGCTGCCCACAGGGTCAGGGCCAGGGCCGTCCCCAGACCCGCCACCAGACACAGGCAGGCGGCCAGCGCCGTCACCCGCTGCCAGTAGGGCCGCCGGGGCCGCCAGTCCCGGGCCTCGTCCAGATACCGGTCCGGGGCCAGAGCCACCATCCGGCGAATGTCCTGTGGGTTCATACGGTATATCCCTCCTGTCGCAGATAGCTCCGCAGCCGCTTCCGGGTGCGGGAGAGGATGGCGCTGATCCGGTCCTCCGAGCAGCCCAGCTGCCGGGCGATGTCCTTCACCGGGTCGAAGAACCAGTACCGCCGGAGAAAGATGACCCGGGCCTCCGGCCTGAGCCCGGCCAGAAACCGCTCCATCAGGTCGGCCAGCGCCACCTCGTCCTCCAGCGGCGCCCGGTCGTCTCCCAGGCTGTCCAGCTCCTCCAGGGAGACGGTGCAGTTTACGTTCCGCCGGGCGGCGTGGTGGTAGTCCGACCGGTCCAGGGCCAGGTTCCGGGTGATGAGGCAGAGGAAGTTCCGCAGGGCGGAGGGCCGCTGGGGCGGCATGGCGTTCCATGCCCCCAGATAGCAATCGTTGACGCACTCCTCCACGTCCAGGGCGTCCCGGAGGATGTTCCGGGCCACCTGGGCCAGCAGCCGTCCGTATTTTGCGTCCGTCTCCGGGATCGCCTCCTCCGAGCGGTTCCAGTAGAGCTGGACGATGGCAGAGTCCTCCATAGGCGCGCTCCTCTCTCTGTTCGTGTTTTCCCCTTCACTGATTAAGTCGGAAAACAGCAGGGAAATCTGACGCTATTATAGCAAAAAATCCGCTGTTAGGTGCGGGAACTTCCCTGTTTTGGACAGGCGCACCGGAGCGGCCGAAAAAGTCCGGCCAAAACGTCTCCGTTCCGGTTGACCCTCCGGACGAATTGTGATAAAATAAAACCGGATAGCAGAGCGCGGGTGAGACGGACCGGTTTCTCTGCGCCCGTCAGGAGAGACGTTTACATAACGTCAAAACGGAGGTGTCACGGTGAATGCGACCGAGAGCCTGCAGCGGCTGAAAGAGGGAAACGCCCGTTATCTGCTGGCAAAGAGGGAGATCGGGGACATCTCCGACGAAATGCGCCGCTACACGGCGGAGCACGGACAGCACCCCTTTGCGGTGGCGATCGCCTGCTCCGATTCCCGGGAGATCCCGGAGGCCATCTTCTCCTGCGGCATCGGAGAGCTGTTCGTCATCCGGGTGGCCGGGAACGTGGTGGACGACAGCGTTCTGGGCAGCGTGGAGTACGCCGCCGAGCACCTGGGCTGCCCCCTGGTGGTCGTTCTGGGCCACTCCAGCTGCGGAGCGGTGGCGGCCACCATCGCCGGAGGGGCCGGTGGCTATACCAGGACCATCACCGACCAGATCGCCCGGGCCATCCGGGGGGAGACGGACGAGCGGAAAGCCAGCTGCCTGAACGCAGAGCGCACGGCGGCGGCGGTCCGGGAGGTCCTCCGTGGCAGCAGCGTCTCTGTGATGAGTGCCCTGTATGATGTACGGACCGGCGGGGTGACCTTTTTCGACGACGAAAACGCCCGCCCATAACGGCGGCTTGATGTGGAATAGGGCAGAGGACGGTCGGCTTTTGTGAAGGGAGGTTGTTGTTGTGGGAAGACTCGCAAGAAGCGGTATTATTAGATTAGATGATACTGACAGAATAGTAAGAGACTTAAATGAAGAAAATGTGCAGGAAATATTCAAAAGATGTTTAATTAACGAAAATAATAGGCATAGGCAAGTATCTACAAGAAGTTTTTTGTTTTTAAAAGAATTAGGATATGATGTTTCTAAAGATAAAATTTATTTTGATAAGAATACGATAATAGCTAACAGAAAAAACATTGAATATCTATTTGGACAGCTACAACCTATACATAATTCGAAAAAAACCTCCATATCATTAGAAGATTTTTGTAAGAAGTATACAAAAGAAAATTGGACTGCTAATGGAGCTGTTTTATTAGAATTACTTTTTTTAGGAGCATGTGATGATATAGATTTAATTGCACCTTTTAACCCTAAAAAATGATACTACAGGATTTATTACTCATATAAAACCAACATTATCTCCAAATGACCCCAACTTCCCTGAATGGTGGAAAGAGCACAAATCCGAATGGGAAGAGCGTAAATAGGCAGCACAGCGCCCTCTGACGACCGATTGCCAAAAACCAAACGTTGGAAACAGGGATGCTTTGCCACAGCAACCATTTTCCGTCAAGTACAGGCTCCTGACCGCCGGATGATCCCGGCAGACAGGAGCCTGTGCGTTTTTTCTTCCATTGAGTGCGTCAGAGCAAATCTTTGATGCCGTCATACACCCGCAGCACCACGTCGGCGTTGTTCATGGCGTACAGGTGGACGCCGTCGGCTCCGGCGTCGATCAGGTCCCGGAGCTGGCCCACGGCGTAGTCGATGCCCGCCTGGTACAGCCCGTCCGGGTCGTCCTGCCACCGATCCAGAATGGCCTGGAACGCAGGGGGCACCGTGGCGCTGGAGAGGGCGATGGTCCGGGTGATCTGGCTCTTGCGGACGATGGGCATGACCCCGGCGGAGACGGGCAGGTCGATGCCCTCCTTGCGGATACGGGTCATGTAGCGGTAGAACCGGGCGTTGTCAAAGAACATCTGGGTCACCAGATGGGACACACCGCTGTCCTGCTTCACCCGGAGATACCGCACATCCTCCCGGAGGGAGGGGCTTTCCGGATGTACGTCGGGGTAGCAGGCCCCGGAGAGGCCAAACGCCTCGTATTTGCCCCGGACAAAGGCGGCCAGGTCGCTGGCGTGTTCAAAATCATGGTACTGGGTGAGGCTGGGGTTCCGGTCCCCCCGCAAAATCATCAGGTTCTGGATGCCGGAGGCAAACAGCTGGTCCAGACTGGCCTCGATGCCCGCCCGGTCGCCGCCCAGACAGGTCAGGTGGGCCAGGGGCTCCATCCCCATCTCGTTTTTCAGATAGGAGGCCACCTGTCCGGTGGATACGCCCCCCACGCCGGAGCCTCCGGCGGAGCAGGTGACGCTGACGAAATCCGGGTGAACGGGCTGGATCTCCCGGAGGGTCTGCTGGAGGGCGGACCAGTGGAGCTCCTGCTTGGGCGGAAAGATTTCGATGGAGAAGAGACAGCTCTTCTGGGCAAACAGCTTGCGGATGTACATGGGACGACCCTCCTGATATTGTTTCTTTGATAGAAGTATACCCTGAAACAGGGGAAAAAGCAAGGGCGGAGTGCAACTCTCCCGCCAGCGGATACAAAATCGCCGCACCGGCCTTTTTTGGTCGGTGCGGCGGTCTTTTTGGTACAAGAGGGCCTGTAAGCCGGGTTCTGTTTTGACAGCCATCTATCTAGGCCTGACGTTGCCGCCAGGCTCCAGCCACCTCCTGGGGACGGCCGGGCCGACCATCTGTCCCCCCACGGTGTTGCTCCGGATAGAGTTTACAGAATCGGACTGTCTCCAGCCGACTGGTGAGCTCTTACCTCGCCTTTCCACCCTTACCGACAAACGCCGGCGGTATCTCTCTGTTGCACTTGTCCTGAAGTCGCCTTCGGCGGGCGTTACCCGTTATCCTTGCCCTGTGGAGCCCGGACTTTCCTCACGGGCGGGCCTTTCGCCCCGTCCGCGCGGCTGTCCAGCCCTCTTGCACCGGATATTGTACCGGAACGGCGGGGAAAAGTCAAACGCTTTGTGAGTTGTTACCGTTTTGTGAATTATTGCCTCCGTCTCCCGGCATTTCAGATTCTTTTCAGATTGCAGAACTACAATAACCATGCAAAACGAGGTGTACTGGCAGACCGAAGCGTTCGCTCTGCCGGGAAAAAGGAGGGTTCACATTGATCGACGTCAAGCACCTGACCAAGCGGTATGGCAACCATACCGCCGTCTCCGACCTGACCTTCCACATCGGGAAGGGGCAGATTTACGGATTCCTGGGGCCAAACGGTGCGGGAAAATCCACGACAATGAACATCATGACCGGCTGCCTCGCCGCCACCAGCGGCGAGGTGAAGGTGGGGGGCTACGACATCTTTGAGGACGCAGCCCAGGCCAAGCGGCTCATCGGCTATCTGCCGGAGCAGCCGCCCCTGTACCTGGACCGGACCCCCAGAGAGTACCTGACCTTCGTGGGCCAGGCCAAGCGCATCCCCAAGGGGGAGCTGAAGGGGCAGATTCAGCGGGTCATGGAGACCACCCAGATCACCGATGTAGCTGACCGGCTGATGAAGCACCTGTCCAAGGGCTACAAGCAGCGGGTGGGCATTGCCCAGGCCCTGCTGGGCGACCCGGAGGTCATCATCCTGGACGAGCCCACCGTTGGCCTGGACCCCCGGCAGATCATCGAAATCCGGGAGCTCATCACCAGCCTGGGAGAGAGCCACACCGTCATCCTCAGCAGCCACATCCTCTCCGAGGTACAGGCCATCTGCCAGACCATCATGATCATCTCCAAGGGCAGACTGGTGGCCTGCGACACGCCGGAAAATCTGGAGCAGCTGTTTGCGGGCAGGACCACCGTGGAGCTGACGCTGGAGGCGGAGCCGGAGGAGGCGACCCAACTGCTGGAGCCCCTGGAGCACATCCGGGCGGCAGAGCTCAAGCGGGCGGCGGACGGCCGCTGCGACGTGGAGCTGGAGACGGACGGCTCCGAGGACGCCTGCCGGGAAATCTTCTTTGCGTGCAGCGGGGCGGCAAAGCCCATCCTGCGCACGACTACCGTCAAGGCCAGCCTGGAGGACGTGTTCATTGAGCTGACCTCCGACGAACCGGAGGCCCCTGTTCAGCCGGAAGCGGTATCCCCGGAGGAGTCGGAGCAGGAGAGCGAGCCGGAGCCTGACGTGCCGGAGCTGGCCGTCGAATCGGAGACGGGAGAGGAGGAAGCGGAATGAAAGCGATTTTCAAACATGAGCTGGCCTCTTATTTCAGCAGCGTGACCGCCTTTGTGTTCGGGGCATTCCTGTTGCTGTTCACGGGCATCTATACCATGTCCATCTGCATCAGCTCCGCCTCGGCCAGCTTTGAGTATGTGCTGTACTATGTGGGATTTGTCTTTCTCATCATCGTCCCCATCCTGACCATGCGGGTCATCTCGGAGGAGCGGAAGCAAAAGACAGACCAGCTGCTCTACTCCCTGCCCCTGAGCATGACCCAGGTGGTGATGGGGAAGTACCTGGCCCTGCTGGTGGTGTTCGCCGTCCCCATGCTCATCATCTGCCTCTATCCCCTGGTGCTCTCCGCCTTTGGCAGCGTCTATCTGCCCGAGGCCTATGGCACCATCCTGGGCTTCTTCCTGCTGGGCGCCTCCCTTATCGCCATCGGGATGTTCATCTCCTCCCTGACCGAGAGTCAGGCGGTGTCGGCGGGACTGTGCTTTGTGGTCATGCTGCTCAACTACTTCATCAGCTCCCTGGCCAGCTTTGTCTCCAGTGACGCCTATGCCTCCTTTGTGGCCTTCGCCATTCTGGTGCTGCTGCTGGGGCTGGTGGTCTGGCTGATGACGAAGAACAGCTTCGCCGCCTGGGTGACCATCGTGGTGCTGGAGGTGGCGCTGACCGCCTATTACCTGCTGTTCCAGGACAGCTTCGCCGGGCTGTTTGCCGAGGTGATGGAGGGGATGTCCCTCTACGAGCGGTTCTATCAGTTCGTCTACGGCGTCTTTGACATCACCGCCATCGTCTACTTCCTGACGGTCATCGGCGTGTTCCTGTTCCTGTGCGTGCAGTCCATGGAGAAGCGGAGGTGGAGTGAATGATGTTCGGCAAGAAAAAGCAAGAGCAGGCCGGGGAGACCCGGGAGAAGAAGCTCCGTCTCCCCCGGCCGGACATGGCCAAATTCCGGGCGGGCTTCCGCACCCGGACCTTCCGGGTGGGCGGCTACAGCGTGGCGGCGGCGGCCATCGTGCTGGCCATCGCTATTATGGTAAACCTGTTCGTCAACGCCCTGCCCTCCAGCTGGACCCAGCTGGACACCACCGCCACCGGCATTTTCTCCATCTCCTCCCAGACGGAGCAGATCGTGGGCGGCCTGGAGGAGGACGTGACCATCTACTGGGTGGTGCAGAGCGGCAGCGAGGATGCCTATCTGGAAAACCTCCTGGGCCGGGATGAGTCCCTCAGCGACCACGTCTCCGTGGTGAAGAAGGACCCGGACGTCTATCCCACCTTCGTCACCCAGTACGGCCTGGACGGGGCCACCAACAACGACCTGATCGTGGAGTGCGGCGACCGGTATACCACCGTCAGCGCCAGCGATCTCTACGAATACGACTACAGCGACTACTACACCACCGGCACCTACGACATCAGCTTCGCCGGTGAGACCAACCTGACCAGCGCCATCAGCTACGTCACCAGCGACGACCTGCCCAAGATCTATGTCCTCACCGGACACGGGGAGTCCAGCCTCAGCTCCGACTTTGAGACTGCTCTGGAGAAGGAGAACGTGGAGATCGAGGAGCTGTCCCTGCTGACGGTGGAGGCCGTCCCGGAGGATGCGGACTGTATCCTCATCTACGGCCCCTCCAGCGACATCTCCGAGACGGAGCTGGAGCTGCTCCAGGACTATCTCTCCGCCGGAGGCAACCTGTTCTTGCTCACCGACACCCCGGAGGAGGACGACGCCCTGACCAATCTGGAGACGCTGATGGCGGATTACGGTGTCACCACGGTGGAGGGCATCGTGGTGGAGGGCAGCCAGAGCAACTACGCCTATGGCTATCCCTACTACCTGCTGCCGGAGCTGGAGAGCCACACCATCACCTCTCCCCTCATCTCTGACAACTACTATGTGCTCATCCCCGTCGCCCAGGGCCTGGAGATCGCCGACGACCTGGACGACAGCCTGTCCGTCAGCGCCCTGCTGACCACCTCTGACGAGGCCTATTCCAAGGTGGACGGCTGGGCCATGACCACCTACTCTCAGGAGAGCGGGGACATCGAGGGCCCCTTCAACCTGGCGGTGGCCATCACCAAGACCAACGACGACGAGACGGAGAGCAAGATCGTCTGGGTGGGCTCCACCTCTCTGTTGGACGACTCCACCAACACCGCCGTCTCCGGCGGCAACCAGGACTTCTTTCTCAACGCCGTCAACTGGATCTGCGGCCAGGAGAGCAGCATCTCCATCCGCAGCAAGAGCATCGTCTCTGAGTACCTGACCATCGACAGCGCCTCGGCCTCCGCCATGACCCTTGCTGTGGTCATCGTGTTGCCTGTGGTCTATCTGGTGATCGGCATCTGTATCTGGGCCAGGAGGCGGAGAGCATGAAACGAAAAAGCCGCAGCACCACGCTGCTGATTTTGCTGGGCGTCCTGCTGGTGCTCATCGTGGCCACCGCGGCGGCCACCCGCCTGAACCCGGACAACCAGGTGGAGGAGGTGGAGACGGTCTATCTCCTGTCCGATCTGGACACGGACGCCGTCACCGGCCTGTCCTGGACGTACGACGGGGAGACAGTCTCCCTGACCAGCGACGGGGAGGGCTGGACGGACGCCGACGACGACAGCTTCCCCCTGGATGAGAGCTATCCGGAGAGCATGGTCGCCGCTCTGGCGGAGGTGACGGTCACCAAGACCATCGAGGAGCCGGCAGAGCTGTCCGAGTACGGCCTGGAGGAGCCGGCCTGCACCGTCACCGTCACGGTTGACGGGGAGGAGACGGAGCTGCTCATCGGGGACGAGAACACCCTGGACGGGGGTTATTACCTTTCCAACGGAGACGGGAACGTCTATATCGTGGACGACAGCCTGCTCTCCACCTTCACCTACAGCCTGTACGACCTGATCGAGATGGAGACCCTCCCCGACCTGTCCGACATCAGCCGGGTGACGGTGGACGCCGAGACCCAGACCCTGGACATTTACTATCTGGAGGACAGCGGTCTGGCCTACAGCGACGAGTACACCTGGTTCCTGCTGGACGGGGAGGACTATCTGACCCTGGACAACGACACCACCGAGGCCCTGCTGGACTATGTCCAGTCCCTCTCCTGGGCGTCCTGCGCGGACTACAACGCTGACGAGGACGAGCTGGCCGCCTGCGGCCTGGATGAGCCCGCGGTGACGGTGACGGTGGCCTACACCGAGACGGTACAGGTGGACACCGGCGAGACGGACGACGACGGGGAGACGATCTACGAGACGGAGGAGCGGGACGCCACCTTTGTCCTGGAGATCGGGGACTACTACGAGGGCGAATATTGCTATGCCCGCATTGCCGGTTCCCAGATGGTCCATCTCATCGACGCCGACGTGTGCGATGTCCTGCTGTACACCGGCTATGACGATCTCCGCCCGGACGACATTCTCCTGATGGACTGGGATACCGTCACCTCCGCAGAGATCACCATCGACGACGTCACCTACACGGTGGAGCGCACCACCCAGGAGGTGGAGGACGAGGACGGCGAGACCACCGAGGAGACGATCTGGCTGCTGGACGGCGGGGAAGTGGACATTGAGGACACGCTGGACGACCTCACCGACCTCACCGCCACCGACAGCGACGACTCCGCCACCCCGGAGCGCAGCGCCATCGCCTCCTTCACCTTCCACCGGAACACGGACACCTATCAGACGGTGACCCTCACCTTCTACCAGTACGACAGCTCCTCCTGTCTGGTGGAGCTCAACGGGGAGACCCGGCTGTTCTGTGACCGGGAGGATGTGGAGAGCATCGCCGACGAGCTGGTGTCCATCCTCACCGGCGAGACGGAGGAGGAGGACGCTTCCGAGGACGAGGCCGATACGGACACCTCCGAGGACGAATAAATCCAATATGCCTGCGGGCCGGACCTCTGACGGGGTCCGGCCTGCTTTTTGCCTCCCCTGAAAGGGCGTAAGTGCCGCAAAGCGGTAGAGGGGACCGCCGCTAGGCGGTGGAGGGGTGCGGCAGGCACTCATAATACTGAAAATCCCCAGGCGAATTCGTATCGATCCACAACGAATTCGCCGAAAGACTTTTACTTGTCGTAAGTGCCTACCGCAACCCCTCAGTCTGGCCTTGCGGCCAGCCAGCTCCGCCGTCAAGCGGCACTTCCGCTACGCTCCCTGCCCTTTCAGGGGAGCCAAAGGCGAACGATCTACCTTCCCCCCACGTTTCAAACGCTGTTTCCCTTGCAAAACCCTGACAATACTGCTACAATATCGGTACCGAAAACAGGGAAATCTTTCCACCTCGCCCAGAGAGGAGCATGCCCCATGTGGTTCCAACGGAAGCGGCCCCGGCCCCTGGCCTACGACCCCGCCCGGCAGCAGCCGGTCATCCGGGCCAGCATCTGCACCGGGGAGCAGACCGCCTGTCTCCGGGACCGGGAGACGGGCAGGCTGGAGGAGATCATGCTCCTGCGCACCCCGGAGGAACGGCGGGACTTCTGCCGGGCCTGCGGCGTGGGGGAGGACGAGGTGGAGATCATCTATTGATACGGGCCGAAGCCGGCCCTGTGAGAGAGGCAAGCGTCAATGACTGCATATCTGGATAACGCCGCCACCACCCCGGTGAGCGAGGCCGCCGCCCAGGCGGCGCTGGAGGCCATGCGGGAGGGCTGGGGCAATCCCTCCTCCCGGTATCCCCTGGGGAGCCGGGCCGCCGCCCGGGTCAGGCAGGACCGGGAGACGGTAGCCCGCGCCCTGGGCTGCCGGGGAGAGGAGGTGGTGTTCACCTCCTGCGGTACCGAGGGGGACAACTGGGCGATTCAGGCCGCCGTACACAAAAACCGCCGGGTGGGGAAGCATATCATCACCACCGCCATCGAGCACGCCGCCGTGCTGGAGCCCTGCCGCCGCCTGGAGCAGGCGGGCTACGAGGTGACCTGTCTCCCGCCGGACCGGGACGGCTCGGTGAGCCTGGAGGCGCTGGAGGCCGCCCTCCGGCCGGACACGGTGCTGGTGTCCATGATGCTGGTGAACAACGAGCTGGGGAGCGTCCTCCCCGTCCGGGAGGCGGTCCGGCTGACCCGGCGGCTGGCGCCGAAGGCTCTGTTTCACACCGACGCAGTCCAGGGCTTTTTGAAGATCCCCTTCACCCCGAAGGAGCTGGGGGTGGACCTGCTGACCGTCAGCGGCCACAAGATCCACGCCCCCAAGGGGGTGGGCGCTCTGTACATCCGCTCCGGCCTGGGGCTGGAGCCGTTCATTCTTGGAGGCGGACAGGAGCGGGGCCTCCGCTCCGGCACGGAGGCCACCGCACAGATCGCCGCCCTGGCCGCCGCCTGCCGGGAGGGAAAAGAACGGTTTGACCGGGACGTGGCCCACATGGAGGAACTGAAGGTCTACACCCTGGAGCAGCTGGCCCTCCGGGTGCCGGAGGCGAAGCGCATCGGGGCGGGGACCGCCCCCCACATCCTGGCCCTGACCCTGCCGGGATACAAGGCGGAGGTGCTGGTGCGGGTGCTGGGCGATATGGGGGTCTGCGTCTCCGCAGGCTCCGCCTGTCACCGGGGAAAACCCAGCCACGTCTACGCCGCCATGGGCCTGAGCAAGGGGGAGCGGGACGGCTCCTTCCGGGTGTCCTTTTCCGGCGAGACCCGCCGGGAGGAGGTGGACGCCCTTGTGGACGGACTGGTCCGGGCCAGAGACGGGCTGTTCACCACCATGTCGTGATTCCCTTTTGGTTTCGGCCGAAAAAACACCGATTCGGACACAGAACTTAATTTGTCCGTTGCCCCCGGCGGCAACGTGTATTACACTGACGGCGAAGCGACAGCACAGGAAGGAGTAGGTCAGATGGAGAACAATATTCCCCGCATTTTGATCGAGATCACCGCCCGGGGAGCGATCAGGGAGCTAAAGCGCACACCCCGGCGGGGCATCCGGAATATGGTTGACCTGGCGTTGAATTTCTGCCATGGACGCTTTCAGCGGGCGTTTTTTGAGTCCGCTCAGCGACTGCTCCAGAATGAGCAGAGCGCCTATTATGAGCTGGTCTACGACCTGGTGAACCGGGTGGACGCCGACCGGCTGATGACCTTCAGCATGAACCTGGGCTATAACAGCTGCACCAGCGGGGCCAAGACCATCCGCAGGATAGAGGCCGACGAGGGGTATAACATCCCCTGGCTGGCCACCGTCATGGTCAGCGGAGATCAATACCTGGAGCGGGAGGATGCCTATTGCAGTCTTATCGACCAGGGGCGGAAGCTGGGCATCTTCTCCTGGCAGCTCTTCTCCCAGGGAAACGCGGCGGAGCTGCTGGCCCTGCCCCGGAAGTACCAGGACTGCGCCTTTGCCCTGTTCTGCACCCCGGAGGAGTGGGACGGGGCTCTGCTGGAGGAGGCCGCTACCCTCTACAACCTGCTGCCGGTGGTCCGCTACGAGGACGGGACGGAGGAGGTCTGCCGCCGGATGCGGGAGATGGGGCTATTTTACGCTGTCTATGTCCCCTACGGCCCGGAGGAGCTGGCGGACATCCGGAGCGGCGAGCTGTTTGCCTGTACAGAGCCTTTTGGGGCTGCGTTTACCATGCTGATGCGCCCGGAGGAGACCCGGCAGGAGGTCTATGCCGCCGTCACCCAGGCCCGGCAGGAGCAGCGCTACCGCACCGTTCCGTGGGACATCTTGGGAGACAGCTGCATGGTGGACAGCGTCATCTCGGAGGATGAGTGCTTTGCCATCTTTGCGCCGTCCGGCGACCTGATCCTGGCGAGAAGCAGCTGAACCTGTTCCAGATGCCGCTGACGGACATCCTCCGGGCGGCATACCCGAAGAAAAAGGCATAGTGAGAGCAATGAAAAGGCCCGGAGCGTCTGGCTCCGGGCCTTTGCTGTACGGTGCTTAACGGCGATTACATCTGGAACACGATCCCCGCCACGGCGGACAGGGCGATCCAGATAATAGGATGCAGCTTTTTTAAATGCGCCTCGTTGGTGCAGATATAGACGACCAGCGCCAGGAGCACCAGCTGCCAGTTCAGGGAGAAGGTGACAACCGCCCCCTCGGTGCTCAGCACCGTGAGCAGAGAGATGGTCACCACGCCCCAGCAGGCGGCGGCGATCAGGCCGGTGGAGGCGGGCCGCAGGCCGTAAAAGACGTACTCCACATACTTGCTGCTGCGGAACTTTTCCAGGAAGGCCGCAATGATGATAATGATGATAATGGAGGGGCAGACCAGGCCCAGGGTGGCGATCACGGCGCCCAGGACGCCCCCCACCTCGAAGCCCACGTAGGTAGCCATATTTACCCCCATGGGGCCGGGGGTGGACTCGGAGATGGCGATCATGTTGGCCAGCTCTGCGTTGGTGAACCAGCCGGTGGAGGCCCCCATGTCGGCGAGAAAGGGGACGGTGGCGAGGCCGCCGCCCACGGCGAAGAGGCCCGCCTTGAAAAATTCATAGAACAGACGCAGGTAAAGCATCACGCCTCATCCCCTCCCTTCTGTCCCCGACGCTCCTGCATCAGCTTCAGGGCCAGGCCGATGACACCGCAGACCAGCACCAGAATGGCGGGGGAGATGCCCCAGATGGCGGAGAGCAGGAACACCACCAGGAAGATGACTGCGGTGGGCATATCGATGACGGTAGACTTGCGCAGCTTCATGACGGCGTTGAAGATGAGCACGCAGACGCAGGCCCGGATACCGTTGAAGGCGTGGATGACATAGACGTTGTCCGCAAAGTTCTGGAGGAAGGCGGCGATGACCGAGATGATGACCAGGCTGGGGAACACCATCCCCAGGGTGGCCACAATGCCGCCCAAAATGCCCTTGTACTTATGGCCGATGAAGGTGGCGGTATTCACGGCGATGACGCCGGGGGTGCACTGGCCGATGGCGTAGTAGTCGGTCAGCTCCGCGTCGGTGGCCCAGCCCTTTTTCTCCACCACCTCCCGCTGAAGGATGGGGAGCATGGCGTATCCCCCGCCAAAGGTGCAGACCCCCACCCGGGCAAAGGTGAGGAACAGATCCAGATAGACGTTCATATCAGCAGATTCCCTCTCTCTTTTTCAGTTCGTTTACCTCGTCCAGCCACAGCCGGACCATGGCGTCGCTGGGCATCCGCCAGTCTCCCCGGGGGGAGAGGGTGACGGTGCCCACCTTGGGGCCGTCGGGGAGGCAGGAGCGTTTAAACTGCTGAGTGAAGAACCGGCGGTAGAAGTTCTCCAGCCAGCGGAGGATGACCTGAGGCTCATACCGTCCCCGGAAGGCGTACACCGCCAGGCGGTAGACCTTCCCCGGCCGGAAGCCCCAGCGGACGACGTAGTACAGGAAGAAGTCGTGGAGCTCATAGGGCCCCACCAGCTCCTCCGTCCGCTGGGCGATCTGGCCGTCCTGCTCCGGGGGCAGCAGCTCCGGGGAGACGGGAGTGTCCAGAATGTCCTGGAGGACGGCGGAGAGCCGGGGCTGGCTCCGGGCCACATCGTCCCGGACATAGGCCACCAGATGGCGCACCAGAGTCTTGGGGATGGAGACGTTGACGGCGTACATGCTCATGTGGTCGCCGTTGTAGGTGGCCCAGCCCAGGGCCAGCTCGGAGAGGTCGCCGGTGCCGATGACCATGCCGCCGGTCTTGTTGGCCAGGTCCATGAGCACCTGAGTGCGCTCTCTCGCCTGTCCATTTTCAAAGGTGACGGAGTGGTCGTCCATGCTCTGCCCGATGTCCCGGAAGTGGACGGAGACCGCCTCCCCGATGTCCACCGTTTTCAGCGTCGCCCCCAGCTCCTCCGCCAGCAGGACGGCGTTGGATTTCGTCCGCTGTGTGGTGCCGTAGCAGGGCATGGTCACAGCCAGAATGTCGCTGGCGGGACGGCCCAGCATACCCATGGCCGTCTTGGCAATCAGAATGGCCAGGGTGGAGTCCAGACCGCCGGAGAGCCCGATCACCGCCGTTTTGGCGTGGGTGTGCTCCAGCCGCTTGCGCAGGCCCAGGGCGGCCAGGTTGAGAATCTCCCGGCAGCGGGCTTATAACCATCTCCGCGCCCACGAGACGGCCGCCTAGGGCGTATG
>JAJQFJ010000041.1 GCA_021201185.1 Clostridiales bacterium | reverse complement strand
GTAAGTGCCGCAAAGCGGTAGAGGGGGACCGGCGCAAGCCGGTGGAGGGGTGCGGCAGGCACTCACGACAAACGCAAATATTACGGCGAATTCGAGCTTATGATTGCTTTTTCGAGTTTTTACGAATTCGCCGGAGGCTTTCTACAAGACGACAGTGCCTGCCGCACCCCTCAGTCTGCCCTTCGGGCAGCCAGCTCCCCTTTCAGGGGAGCCAGGAGAGGGCCGCACTTCCCAAACAGTGACCCTCACACCCTCCTGATTCCCGCCCAGGCCAGCATCAGCAGGTCCCGGGGGATGAATTTGCACGCCAGGCGGTGGAGGGTGCAGACCGGGCCGGGGGTGGAGACGGAAAAGCCCAGCCGGGCGTCGGTCAGTGCCCAGGAGACTACAGTCCGGGCTTTGGAGGCAAAGGGGAAGTGCTTCACGGCGTCGGGGTTTTCCGTCTCCCGGGCCACGGGGATGAACTCCGTATCTTTGACCCAATAGGGGCAGACTGCCGTCACCACGATGCCCCGGCTGCGCACCTCGAAGTGGAGGGAGCGGCTGTAGCTCAGGAGAAAGGACTTGCTGGCGGCGTAGACCCCCAGCCCGCCCAGGGGCATAAAGGCCGCGGTGGAGCAGATCTCCAGCACGTGGCTCCCCCGGGTGAGCCAGGGCATGGAGAGCTGGGTCATGTCCATGGCCGCCTTGCAGTTGAGCAGCACCATCTGGTCCATGGCCGCCCGGCCGATCTCCTCACAGGTCCCCATCTTGCCGAAGCCTGCAGCGTTGACCAGCCAGCGGATCTCCGGCTGCTCCGCCTGGAGCCGCTTGGCGTAGGCGTCCAGGTCGGCCTCCCGAGTCAGGTCCAGGGGCAGGGGCCGCAGACGGGCGGTACTCTCCACCTGGGCACACAGCGCCTTCAGCCGGTCCTCCCGCCGGGCGATGAGCCAGATCTCCTCCAGCTCCTCCTCCGCGGCCAGACGCCGGACAAACTCCGCCCCCAGGCCGCTGGAGGCCCCGGTGACCACTGCGATCTTCATGGTCCTGTCTCCCTTCTGCCCCGCAGATACATTTGTGCGGTAATGCCCCTATTATACCACCCCGGCGGGGCAAATCAAACGCCTCCGTCGGGAGAAATCCTGTCGGCGCCGTAAAAAGCCCCCTCCGGCCGGAGGGGGCTGCACTGGGTCACATTTGGGAGAATTTCTGATAGGTCTGGTTGATCTGCGCCCCGTCGGCGGGGCGGGTCTGGTACCAGCCCTGGCTGGTGGCCGCCTGGTAGAGATCGCTCTGGATGTCGTGGTCCTTGCTCAGCAGGGACAGAAACTGGTTCCGCAGCTGGATATTGGTGCACTCGCTGGCAAACTCGTTGTAGTTGGTGCTCATCTTCTTCTCCAGCAGAATCAGGTCGGTGATGCGCTCCTGGTCGTTCATTTCTGTGCCCTCCTCATCTCAAAAAGGTCAGCAGGGTGTTGAAATTCTGCTGATGCTGTCCGGCGTGCTTGTTGTAGCACTCCCGGAGGGTGTTTTCCTGGGTCTCGGCGGCTGCGGCCTGGTATTTGGTCACGCAGACGTGCTCAAAATTGAGCTGATCGTCCAGGGCTTCCAGTTCCTTGGTGGTCAGATTGGCCATTTGGAATCATCTCCTTTACAGACCTTATCCTTCCACCGGACGCCGGGATTATGCGCCCTGCCGGAGAAAAATTTCCCCTTCACCCCTCCGCCGCCGGATACCCCCGGTCGGTCAGGAGAAAGGACACCTCCCCCCGGCCCACCCGGGCAAAGCAGAACAGAGGGAGCAGGGGCATGGGCTGCCCCAGTTGCCAGGGATAGGCCACCTGCCAGGCATCCCCCACCCGCTGCCAGCGGCCGGGGCGCTCTGCGGCCAGGGCGGCGGCGATGACCGGGTCGCCGGGCCGGATGGGGAGGCCATTTGGAGGCGGCTCCGGGTCCGGCCCCGTCTGTGTCGGCTCCCGCTCCACCCGCTCCGGCGGGTAGGCCCCCGCCTCCGCCAGGGCGGAGCGGGTCAGGCTCCGCTCCAGATACAGCCCATCGCCCTGGGGCGCGGGGGTGCCCAGCAGCAGCCGCCCGTCCTTTCCCACAAGCCACAGCTTGCACAGCTCCTGCCGTCCGGGCAGACAGCACCGGAACCGCAGGCGAAGCTGGCTCTCCTCATACTCCGCCTGACCCACGCACACGCCGCCGGAGACCAGGGGCAGTTCACGAAACAAAACGATCACCCTCTCCCCACACGGATATGCGGGGAGAGGGTGAAAAAGAACAAAGGCTTCATCGCTTACAGGAGCAGCCGTCCCCCGCCGGAGGTCGTTTCCACAGGGTGGGTCACTGTATTTGTGCGATGATATTCTGGGAGCTGCTTAGCGCCAGCAGCTCCAGGCGTTGCGCAGGACGCAGTACTCGTCCCAGCTGTCCGTCCGCCAGGTGCGCTCCCTGGTGTGGTTGCACCGCAGCAAATTTTGAATGAAATGCTTCATAACAATTTCCTCCAGTCCAAATAACGTATTCCTTCGTGTGGGAGAACCATCTCCCTTGCAACTCCTATTATAGCCGGAGGATTCCGCTTGTCAAGTACATTTTTGGAAAATTTGTCGTTCAGTCATGGATTTTTCTGTGCATATTTCGCTAACACGATTTACCGTGTAAAAGAAAATCCCTCTGTTCTGCAAGGTATCCTGCAAAACAGAGGGAGTTGCAAATTCGCCGGGGGATTTTATGGTGTTGTGAGTGCCTGCTGCACCTCTCAGTCTGCCCTTTGGGCAGCCAGCTCCGCCGTCAAGCGGCACTTCCGCTTCGCTCCCTGCCCTTTCAGGGGAGCCAAATGGAACCGCTACACCCCTACCTCCCCTGAAAGGGCGTAAGTGCCGCAAAGCGGTAGAGGGGGACCGGCATAAGCCGGTGGAGGGGTGCAGCACGCACCTTCGATGAGCATAAATCCCCCGGCGAATCCGCACCAACCCCTCACCCGTCCAGCTGCTCCCGCAGGGTACGGTTGACCACCTTGGGGTCGGCCTTGCCCTTGAGAGCCCGCATACACTGGCCCACCAGGAAGCCGAACACCTTTTGTTTGCCGGAGCGGTATTCCGCCACCTGGGCGGCGTTGGCGGCCAGGACGGTCTTTACCGTCTCCTCCACCAGTCCGGCGTCGCTGATCTGCTCCAGGCCGTGGGCCTTCACGTAGGCCACCGGGTCGGCGTCGTCGTCAAAGACAGCGGAGAACACCTGGGAGGCGGTGCTCCGGTTCAGCTTGCCGTCGGACACCATCTGGATGATGGCGGCCAGGGTCCCCGGCGTCAGGGCCATGTCCTTGGCCTCCATGCCCTTCTCCTTTAATGTGCGGAGCAGCTCTGCCATCATCCTGTTGGAGACCTCCTTGGGTGGGGCCCCCAGAGCCACCGTGGCCTCGAAGAAGTCCGCCAGGGCCCGGGTGCCTGTGAGCAGCCCAGCGTCATATTCCGGGAGGCCGAATTCCCGGACGTACCGCTCCTGCCGGGCCTGGGCCATCTCCGGCAGACCGGCGCGCAGTTCCGCCAGATAGTCCTCGCTCAGCTCCATGGGGGGAATGTCCGGCTCCGGGAAGTACCGGTAGTCCTGGGCGTTTTCCTTGGAGCGCATGGAGAAGGAGGCGTCCTTGTTTTCGTCCCAGCGGCGGGTCTCCTGGACGACCTGTTTGTGGTCCATCTCGATGAGCTCCTGCTGGCGGCGGGCCTCGTAGCGGATGGCCCGGGCAATGGCCTTGAAGGAGTTCAGGTTCTTCATTTCCGTCCGGGTCCCCAGCTCAGAGGAGCCCATGGGACGGACGGACAGGTTCACGTCGCACCGGAGGGAGCCCTCCTGCATCTTGCAGTCGGAGACCCCCAGATATTCCAGGGTGGAGCGGAGCTTTTCCAGATAGGCGATGACCTCGTCGGCAGAGCGGAAGTCCGGCTCGGTGACGATCTCGATGAGGGGGACGCCGCAGCGGTTGTAGTCCGCCCGGGTCTGGTCGATCCAGTTGTCGTGGACCAGCTTGCCCGCGTCCTCCTCCATGTGCAGCTCGTGGATGCGGATGA
>JAJQFJ010000015.1 GCA_021201185.1 Clostridiales bacterium | reverse complement strand
TTTGTAGAATTGGGGTCAGGCTCTGAACCTGACCCCAACATTTATTATAGAACCTCTTTACTTTTGGCTTTTTGGCGGATATAATAAATCTACTCATGGTGTCATATCGACCCAGAGAGGATGTGAATCCCAATGAAACCCATCGTCGCTATCGTCGGCAGCCCCAATGTGGGCAAGTCCATGCTGTTTAACCGGCTGGCGGGAAAGCGGCTGTCTATCGTGGAGGACACCCCCGGCGTCACCCGGGATCGGCTCTATGCCGAGAGCGAGTGGCTGGGGCGGAGCTTCACCATCATCGACACCGGCGGCATCGAGCCGAACACCGACAGCGAGATACTGAAATTCATGCGCGCCCAGGCAGAGATCGCCATCGCCCACGCCGATGTCATCGTCCTGGTCTGCGACCTGCTCACCGGCGTCACCGCCGCGGATATGGACGTGGCCAGTATGCTCCAGCGCTCCGGCAAGCCGGTGGTGCTGGCGGTGAACAAGTCGGACAAGCCGGGCCACACCGATCCGGACGTGTATGAGTTCTACAACCTGGGCCTGGGCGACCCCATCCCCATCTCCGCCATTCATGGCCTGGGAATGGACGAGCTGCTGGACGCCTGCGCCGCCTATTTCCCCGAGTCGGACGAGACCGAGGAGGAGAACGACCTGATCCGGGTGGCGGTGATCGGCAAGCCCAACGTGGGCAAGTCCTCCCTGGTCAACCGGATTTTGGGGGAGGAGCGGGTCATTGTCAGCGACATGGCCGGAACCACCCGGGACGCCGTGGACTCCTATTTTGAGAATGAGTACGGTCGTTACTGCTTCATCGACACCGCCGGGATGCGGAAAAAGGCGAAGGTGAACGACCGGGTGGAGCAGTTCTCCGTTCTCCGGGCCACCATGGCCATCGACCGGGCGGATGTGTGCCTCATCCTCATCGACGCCCAGGAGGGGGTCACCGAGCAGGACACCAAGGTGGCGGGCCTGGCCCACGAGGCGGGGAAGGCCTCCATCATTGTGGTCAACAAGTGGGACGCTGTGGAGAAGGACGACAAGACCATGGACCGGATGCGCAGCCAGGTGAAGGAGGGCTTCTCCTTTATGTCCTACGCCCCGGTGGTGTTCCTCTCCGCCCTGACCGGGCAGCGGGTGAACAGGCTCTTTGAGCGCATCAATGCCGTCCGGGAGATGTCCATGCTCCGCATCCGCACCGGCACCCTGAACAGCGTCCTGGCAGACGCCACCAACCGGGTGCAGCCCCCCACCGACAAGGGTCGGCGGCTGAAGCTCTATTATATGACCCAGGTGGGTATCCAGCCGCCCCATTTCGTCGTCTTCTGCAACGACGCCAGGCTGTTTCATTTTTCCTACCAACGCTATCTGGAAAACCAGATCCGCGCCACCTTTGGCCTGGAGGGGACGCCCATCCGGCTGACCATCCGGCAAAAGGGAGACAAGGAGGAATCGTAAGATGACTGGACTGACGTTGACGACGGTACTCGCCATTCTGGGCGTGGCGGCGGTATCCTATCTGCTGGGCTGCTGCAACAGCGCCATTATCATTTCCAAATATGTCCTGAAGGACGACGTCCGGGAGCACGGCAGCGGAAACGCCGGGCTGACCAACTTTTACCGGGTCTATGGCGTAAAAAACGTGGTCTGGGTCATCCTGCTGGACGTGCTCAAGGCGGTGCTCTCCTGTCTCATCGGCGGAGGGGTACTGGGCACGCTCTGTGGCTGGGAGGTTTTGGGCAAGTATATCGCCGGGATCTTCTGCCTGCTGGGGCATATGTTCCCCTGTATGTTCGAATTCAAGGGGGGCAAGGGCATCCTCTCCGGTGGAGTGGTGGCAATTATGATCGACTGGCGCATCGCTCTGGCGGTGTGGGGGGTGTTCCTTGTTCTGGTGGTGATCTCCCGGATGGTTTCCCTGGGCTCTGTGGGGGCCGCCATCACGTTCCCCATCTCCACCTGGTTCGTGTACCAGGACTGGCTGCTGCTGGTGCTGGCGGCGGGAATCGGCCTGCTGGTCTGCTGGCGGCATCTGGGCAATGTCCAGCGGATTATCCGGGGTGAGGAGAGCAAGCTGGAATTTCACAAGGACGGAGAGAAGGAGGACAAGCAATGAAGGTCACAGTTTTGGGCAGCGGCGCCTGGGGCACCGCGCTGGCTCTGGTCCTGCTGGAGAACGGCAACGACGTCACCCTCTGGTCCTACTTCCAGAAGGAATCTGATCAGCTCCGGGAGAACCGGGAGAACCCCATGCTGAAGGGGGTCCCCATCCCGGAGGAGATGAAGCTCACCGCAGACATTGCCTGCGCCGCCGACAGCGACGTGGTGCTGCTGGCCACTCCCTCCTTTGCCGTTCGCTCCACCGCACGGCCGCTCGCCCCTCTGGTGAAGCCGGGCACCATCCTGGTCAGCGTAGGCAAGGGCATCGAGAAGGATACCTCGTTGCGCCTGAGCCAGATCATCGCCCAAGAGGTGGAGGACAAGTGCCCCATCGTGGTGCTCTGCGGCCCCACCCACGCTGAGGAGGTGGGACGGAGGATTCCCAGCGCCATCGTCGCCGCCAGTGAGAGCCGCGACGCCGCCCACACGGTCCAGGAGCTGTTCATGAACGAGCGGTTCCGGGTCTATGCCTCCTGCGACGTGGTGGGGGCGGAGATCGGCGCAGCGCTGAAAAACGTCATCGCCATCTGCGCCGGGGCCATTGACGGCATGGGCTTCGGGGTCAACACCAAGGCCATGCTCATGACCCGGGGTCTGACCGAGATTGCCCGGCTGGGGGTCGCCCTGGGGGCCAGGCAGTCCACCTTTGCCGGACTGACCGGAGTGGGCGATCTGATCGTCACCTGCACCTCCATGAACTCCCGGAACTACCGGGCGGGACTGCTGCTGGGACAGGGCAAGACTATTCAGCAGGCCATGGACGAGATGGGCGGCGCCGTGGTGGAGGGCTACTATGCAGCCGCCTCCGCCCACGAGCTGGCCCGGAAGGCCGGGGTGGAAATGCCCATCACAGAGGCCGCCTATGAGGTCATGTACGAGGGCCGGGAGATTCAGGACGTGTTCCGTAACCTGATGACCCGGCAGAAAAAGGACGAGACCGAGGAGACCTGGATTTGATCCGTTTGTATTCAGACAGGACCCCGATGCAGAACACAGCTGCACCGGGGTCCTGTTCTGTCGAAATTGCCCCTGTCCCTCTTGCCCGGAACATGGTATAATAGCAGGATGAAATGAGCAATGCGCCGGTGACGCCGGAGAACGCACTGAGAACAGGAGACACCATGTCACTCAAGGAACCTATCCCGCTGTTGCGGCTATTTGAACATTGGCAGCCCACCGGCTATCTGGGGGAGCTGGCCCGGGACTGCACCGTCCGGGACTTCCGGCTCCACCAGAAGGAGCGCACCGCCGAGCTGGAGGTCACGTTTGCATCTACAGAGCCGGACTCCGCCAGTCTCCGGGGCATGGGGACGGTGCTCTCCGGCTGCTATGGGATGAACGGCGTTACCCTGATATACGAGCAGCCACAGCCTGTCCCCGAGGAGGAATATCAGCCGCTCCCCTCTGCGGAGTCCACCGAGGAGGAGCGTCCCCCGCTGCCGGAGGAGGCTCCCCCGGAGCGGGAGGAACCCTTCCGGCCGGAGGAGGAGCCGCCCGTTTCGGACGGAGACGTGTTCCGCCAGACCGCGGCCCTCCGGGAGGCTGCCCTCCGGGAGGCGGCGGCCCATCAGCCCTCCTCCGGCTCTGCCAAAAAGCAGCGGAGGGAGACGTCCCAGGCCCCTGTGGGCAACATGATCTTCGGTAAGGGCATCCACCGCAAGCCCATGCCCATGTCGCAGGTGACGCTGGACATGGGTATGGTGGCCGTCTGCGGCAAGGTGTTCCTTGTGGAGCATCGGGAGCTGCCCAAGCGAAAGGCCTGGGTGGTGAACTTCTACATTACCGACTACACCAACTCCCTGGTGGTGGCCCGGTTCCTGGAAAATCGCCAGGCACAGCCCATCCTGGACCAGATCAAGGTGGGAATGTACGTCATCGTAGAGGGCAAGCTGGGCATCAACAGCTATTCCGGCGAGATGGAGCTGAGCCCCTACGCCATCGCCCCTGCCAAGGCACCCAAGGGGCGGATGGACAACGCCAGAGAGAAGCGGGTGGAGCTACACCTGCACACCCGGTTCTCCACCATGGATGGTCTGACTGAGATCAAGGACGCCGTGAAGCGGGCCATTTCCTGGGGCCACTCCGCCATCGCTGTCACCGACCACGGCGTGGCCCAGGCATTTCCGGACGCCTGGCATGCGGCGGGGGACAAGATCAAGATCCTCTATGGCGTGGAGGCCTACTATATCAACGATGTGGACGACCGGGTGGTGGTCCACGGGGACTGTAATGCCAGCCTGGACGACGAGATCGTCTGTTTTGACATCGAGACCACCGGCCTGAGCCAGGAGCGGGACAGGATCACAGAGATTGGCGCCGTAGTCCTACGCAACGGCCAGGTGGAGGAGCGGTACAACACCTTCGTCAACCCGGGCCGGCCCATCCCCCGGGAGGTGGTGGAGCTGACCAGCATCACCGACGACATGGTGAAGGACGCCCCCAGCCAGAGCGAGGCCCTCAACGACTTTCTGGACTGGGTGGGGGACCGTCCCCTGGCGGCCCACAATGCCGACTTCGACATAGGCTTTCTGGCGGTCGGCTGCCAGCGGATGGGGAGACCCTTCCCCAACACCTCCATCGATACCCTTATCCTGGCCCAGAACCTGCTCCCCGACCTGGGCAGGTATAAGCTGGATATTGTGGCAAACCGGCTGAACCTGCCGGAGTTTCACCATCACCGGGCCTCAGACGACGGGGCCATGGTGGGCTATATGCTGGTCCCCTTCAAGCAGATGCTCGCCGACCTGGGTGTTACCCGTATCGACCAGATCAATCCCGCCATGCAGTCCCTGCGGAAAAAGGGCAAGCGTCGCCAGAAGGCCCAGCACCTGATTGTTCTGGCGAAAAACCAGAGCGGCCTGCGGAACCTGTACAAGCTGATTTCCCTGTCCCATCTGGAGCACTTCAAGCGATATCCCATCATGCCCAAGAGCCTCATCAACGAGAACCGGGAGGGGCTGATCATCGGCTCCGCCTGCGAGGCGGGCGAGCTGTTCCAGGCCATTGTTGACCACAAGAGCTACGACGAGCTGAAGCGGATCGCCTCCTGGTACGATTTTCTGGAGATACAGCCCCTCTGCAACAACAAATTCCTCATCGGAGCAGGGAAGGCCAAAGACGAGGAGGAGCTGCGGGAGTTCAACCGCACCGTCCTCCGCCTGGCCAAGGACCTGAACAAGCCCTGCTGCGCCACCGGCGACGTCCATTTCCTGGACCCGGAGGACGAGGCCTACCGCCATGTGCTCCAGGCCGCCCAGGGCTTTGACGATGCGGACAAGAGCCTGCCCATTTATTTCAAGACCACCGACGAGATGCTGGAGGAGTTTGCCTATCTGGGGGAGGAGGACTGCTACAAGGTCGTCGTCGAGGACCCAAACCGCATTGCCAAATGGTGCGACAACATCCCGCCGCTGCCCCGGGGCCTGTTCGCCCCCAAGCTGGAGAACTCCGCCCAGGAGCTGGAATATCTGGTCTACAACCGTGCCCATGAGCTTTACGGTGAGGAGCTGCCCAAAATCGTCCAGGACCGTATCGACCTGGAGCTGCCCGGCATTATCCAGCGAAAGTACGACGTGATCTATATGTCCGCCCAGAAGCTGGTGGCGGACTCCCTGGCCCACGGCTATCTGGTGGGCTCCCGGGGGTCGGTGGGCTCCTCTCTGGTGGCCTTCCTCTCCGGCATCACCGAGGTCAACGGCCTGCCGCCCCACTACCGCTGCCCCAAGTGCAAGCACTCTGACTTCGACGTGGACTCCGTGAAATATGGCTGCGGGGCAGACCTGCCTGACCGGGACTGCCCGGTGTGCGGCACGAAGATGAAGAAGGACGGCTTCAACATCCCCTTCGAGACCTTCCTGGGCTACGGCGGCACCAAGGAGCCGGACATCGACCTGAACTTCTCCGGTGAGTATCAGGCCTCCGCCCACCGGTATACCTTCGAGCTGTTCGGTGAGGGCCACGTCTTTAAGGCGGGCACCGTGGGCACCGTGGCGGAAAAGACCGCCTACGGCTATGTGCTGAAATATATGGAGGAACGGGACCGGAAGGCGAACAAGGCGGAGCTGGCCCGGCTGGCCTCCGGCTGCGTGGGCATCAAGCGCACTACCGGCCAGCACCCCGGCGGCATGGTGGTCATCCCGGCGGACAAGGAGATCTACGACTTCTGCCCGGTCCAGCACCCGGCGGACGACCCCAACTCTGACATCATCACCACCCACTTTGAGTATCACTCCATGGAGGAGAATCTGCTCAAGCTGGATATGCTGGGCCACGATGACCCCACCATGATACGGATGCTACAGGACGTTTCCGGGGTGAATCCCATCGACATCCCTCTGGACGACCCGGATACCATGTCCATCTTCTGCTCCTCCAAGGTGCTGGGCTATGAGAATGACCCCATTCTCGGCCCCACCGGGGCGGTGGCTATCCCGGAGTTCGGCACCGGCTTCACCCGGCAGATGCTCATTGACACCCAGCCCAAGGACTTTAACACCCTGCTCCGGCTCTCCGGCTTTTCCCACGGCACCGACGTGTGGCTGGGCAACGCCAAGGATTTGATTTTGTCCGGCACCGCCTCCGTCTCCGAGGCGGTGGGCTGCCGGGACGATATCATGCTCTACCTTATCCAGAAGGGCATCGAGCCGCTGAAGGCGTTCAAGTTCATGGAGGCGGTCCGGAAGGGCGTCATCCACAAGGGCAAGAGCTGGCCGGAGGGCATCGAGGAGGAGATGCGCGCCCACGACATTCCGGAGTGGTACATCGAGTCCTGCCGGAAGATCAAATACCTGTTCCCCAAGGCCCATGCCGTGGCCTATGTCATGATGGCCTTCCGCATCGCCTGGTTCAAGGTACACGACCCACTTGCCTTCTATGCGGCCTATTTCTCCATCCGGGCCAAGGCGGTGGATGCCACCTGTATGTGCCTGGGGCTGGACACCTGCCTGGACAAGCTCAACGAGATCAAAAACAAGGAGAAGACCACCGACGTGGAGGACAAAATGCTGACCACTCTGGAGGTCTGCTACGAGTTTTACATCCGGGGCTTCCACTTCGCCAAAATGGACCTCTATGAGTCCGGGGCCACCTGCTTCATTCTGGACCGGGAGAACAAGGCCCTCATCCCGCCTTTTACCGCCATCCCCGGCCTGGGAGAGGCGGAGGCACAGTCCATTGTAGATGCCAGGCAGGGACGGCGGTTTATCTCAGTGGAGGAGCTGAAAGACTCCTGCCCCAAGCTGTCCAAGGCCCACATCGACACCCTGCGTCAGATGGGCGCTCTGGACGGGATGCCGGACACCAGTCAGGTGACGTTTTTCTGACCGGCAGCAGCATTGACAGGCCCATTATAGGGGAAAAGAAACTGCCTTTGTCTATTTCAGCAGTTGACACGGGCCCTCTTTCATGGTAGTGTATTAGCGTGCTAAAGCGCCGGTGCAGCGATAAACCGGCGCAATCTGAGAGCCGAGGTTTCGTCTATGCGTTACATTCCAAATACCCCCGAGGGCACCCGGGACCGGCTGTTTGGCGAGTGCCGAGAGCGGCGCAGCGTCCAGGCGGCGTTGACCCGATTGTTCTCTCAGCGGGGCTACAGCGAGATCATCACCCCGGAGGAGGAGTTCTACGATCTCTTTGCCATGACCGGAGCTGCCATGCCCCAGGAGGAGATCGTCAAGATCATCGACCGTTCCGGCAAGATTTGCGTCCTGCGCCCGGACTGCACCACCCCCATCGCCCGGGTGGCGGCCACCCGGTTAAAGGACATGGTGCTGCCCCAGCGGTTCTATTATAATCAGACAGTCTATCGTTCCAGCTTCGGCCACCAGGGGCAGAACAGCGAAATCCCCCAGTGCGGCATCGAGCTCATCGGCGCCAAGGGAAAAAAGGCGGATCTGGAGGTCATCGCCACGGCGGTGGACGCCCTCCGGGCCTGTGGGTTGGAACGGTTCCACATCGAGCTGGGCCATGCGGATATCTACCCCGCCTTTGCCCGGCGGCTGGATATGGACGACGAGGCCCGGGAGACCATGCGCTCCCTGATCGAGAGCAAGAATTTCGCCGCCCTGAACGACTTTCTCGCACCCTACGGCGACCGGGCGGGGGTCCGGGCTATTCAGCGGCTGGTTTACCTCTTCGGCGGGGCGGAGGTCCTGGACGAAGCGGAGGCCCTGGCGGGGGAGATGCCCGCCATCGGCTACCTTCGGGATATCTACAGCCAGCTCTCCCGGTCCGGCTATGGGGATTACATCCGCTTTGACCTGGGGCTGGTGAATCACATCGGTTACTATACCGGCCCCATCTTCCGGGGCTATGTGGAGGGGGCGGGGAACGCCGTCCTCAGCGGCGGACGGTACGATCAGCTGTGCGGCAGCTTTGGCCGCCCCGCCCAGGCCACCGGCTTTGCGGTCGATGTGGACCAGGTGGCCCGCTGCCTGCCCCGGGCAGAGCTGCCCCGGGTGGAGGCGGTCATCCACTATCCCAACCACCTCATCGGAAAGGCCCTGGCCCTGGTGGACAGCCGTCCGGGTGGTACCTGCGAGCTGTCCCCCTGCGGACGGCTGGAGAGTACGGTGCAGCTGGCCCGGGAGAAGGGGATTCCCACCGTCATTGTTCTCTCAGAGGAAGGTATGGAGGAGGTGTCGGTCCTGTGAGCGAGCGGCTTCGCATCGCCCTGACCAAGGGCAGATTGCAGGACAAGAGCGTGGCCCTGTTTGAACAGGCCGGACTGGACTGCACCCCCGTTCGGGACCCCGGACGGCGGCTCATCCACGCCCTGCCCAACTATCCCCTGGACTGTGTGCTTGCCAAGGCACCGGACGTCATCACTTATGTGGAACACGGGGTCTGCGATTTGGGCATTGTGGGCAAGGATACCATCCTGGAAAAGGGCGGCTCCTTTTACGAGGTGCTGGACCTGGGCTTTGGGGCCTGTCGGTTCGCCCTGGCAGTGCCGGAGGGGGCGGACTTCTATGGCAGCTACAAGGCCAGGACCATCGCCTCCAAGTATCCCAATGTGACCCGCGCCTTTTTCCAGAGCAAGGGCATGAATGTGGACATTATTAAAATAGAGGGCTCTGTGGAGCTGGCCCCCATCCTGGGGCTGGCGGACGGCATTGTGGACATTGTGGAGACCGGGGCGACCCTCCGGGCCAACGGCCTGGTCCCCATTGAGACGGTGGCCCAGGTGTCCGCCCGGCTCATTGTCAACACGGCCAGCATCAAGCTCCATAAAAACGCCATCGAGGATTTCATTCGCCGCTGTGAGCAGGCGATGGGGAAGGAGAAGCTATGATTCAGATCGTCATCGCCGACGGCCAGGCGGAGCAGCGGCAGATCGCCGCCCTGAAAGCCCGTGCCGCTCAGGCCAACGGCGAGATCACCCGGCGGGTGGCGGATATTCTGGAGGACGTCCGGGTCCGGGGCTATGAGGCGGTGCGGGAGTATTCCCTCCGCTTTGACCGGTCGGAGCCGTATGAGATCCCCGCCTCCCGGCTGGAGGAGGCCTACGCCGCCTGCGATCCGGCCCTGATCTCCGCCCTGGAGCACGCCGCCCGGAACATCCGGGACTACAACGAAAAGCTGCTGACCCGCTCCAACCGGTGGACCTCCCCGGACGGGGGACAGGTGGGCCGCGTTGTCCGTGGCCTGACCCGGGTGGGCATCTACGTCCCCGGCGGCACCGCCGCCTACCCCAGCAGCGTGCTGATGAACGCCGTCCCTGCCCAGGTGGCCGGGGCGGAGGAGATCGTCATGGTGACGCCTCCCACGGAGAACCTGAACGACGCCGTTCTGGCGGCGGCGAAAATCGCCGGCGTCCACCGGGTCATCGCCCTGGGCGGGGCTCAGGCGGTGGCAGCCCTGACCTACGGGGCGGACTGGATTCCCCAGGTGGACAAGCTGGTGGGGCCGGGGAACGCCTATGTGGCCGCCGCCAAGCGTCTGGCCTACGGCACCCTGGACATCGACATGGTGGCCGGGCCGTCCGAGGTGCTGGTCATCGCCGACCGCTCCGCTGACCCTAAATTCGTGGCTGCCGACCTGCTCAGCCAGGCGGAGCATGACCGTCTGGCCTCCGCCTGGCTGCTGACCGACTCTCTGGAGCTGGCCCAGGCGGTAGACGGGGAGATGGCCCGGCAGACGGGCTACCTTTCCCGGAGCGAGATTATGGAGGAATCTGTGGCCCGGTTCGGGGCGGCCATCGTCTGCCCTGACCTCCACCGGTGCGCGGAGCTGGCCAATCTGGTGGCCCCGGAGCATCTGGAGATCGTCACGGAGGACCCGGAGGCCCTGCTCCCGGAGATCAAAAACGCCGGGGCAGTGTTCCTGGGTGCCTGGTCTCCGGAACCCCTGGGAGATTATCTGGCGGGGCCGGACCATGTGCTGCCCACCAGCGGCACCGCCCGGTTCTTCTCCCCGCTGAGCGTGGAGGCCTTTTTGAAGAGTATGTCGGTCATCCGCTTCGACCAGCCGTCCCTGGCCGGATTGAAGGACGAGATTATCACTCTGGCCCAGGCCGAGCATTTGACCGCCCACGCCAACTCCATCCAGGTCCGATTTGAACAGTGAGGTGATTTCCATGTCCAGAACCGCAGCCATTGAACGCAATACCAGGGAGACGCAGGTCGCGATCTCCCTCGACCTGGACGGGGGACCGGTGAGCGTCTCCACGGGCATCGGCTTTTTCGACCATATGCTCACCGCCTTCGGCTTTTACGCCAAAATTGGCCTCTCCGTGGAGGTACACGGGGATTTGGAGGTGGACGGCCACCACACGGTGGAGGACACGGGCATCGTTTTAGGGCAGGCGCTGAAGCAGGCCCTGGGCGACCGGGCGGGCATCCGCCGGTTTGGCTCCTGCTACGTCCCCATGGATGAGGCGCTGACCTTCACCGCCCTGGACTTCTCCAACCGCCCCTATCTGGTGTTCGACGCCCCCATGCCCCAGGAGCGCATCGGAGATTATGACAGCTGGCTGACAGTGGAGTTCATGCGGGCCCTGGCGGTGAACGCCGGGCTGACCCTCCACCAGAAGTGCCTCTATGGTGCCAACGCCCACCACATCACCGAGGGCCTGTTCAAGAGCCTGGGCATGGCCATCCGGGACGCCGTTCAGGTGCAGGGAGACGGCGTCACCTCCACGAAGGGCGTGCTGTGAGATGGGATATACTGCCATTGTAGATTATGGCGTGGGCAATCTCATGAGCGTGAAGAACGCCATGGGCTACCTGGGCCTGGAGACCAAAATCACCGGAGACGCCGCCGGGCTGGAGATGGCAGACGCCATCATCCTTCCCGGCGTGGGGGCCTTTCCGGACGCCTGGGAAAAGCTCTCCGGCCCCGGCCTGGACAAAATCCTCCGCCGGGAGGCGGAGCGCAAGCCGATTCTGGGCATCTGTCTGGGAATGCAGCTCCTCTTTCAGCGGGGGGAGGAGGTCCGCCCCTGTGAGGGGCTGGGCTTTGTCCGGGGGCCGGTGCAGCGGATTCAGACCGACCTCAAGCTGCCCCACATCGGCTGGAACAGTCTGCGCTTTCACAACGATTCCCCCCTGTTCCGGGGCATTCCCCAGGGGGCCTACGTCTATTTTGTACATACTTTCTGCGGCAGGGCGGAGGAGCCGTCCCAGGTCATCGCTACCACCGATTACGGAACCGAGGTGGTGGCGGCGGTCCAGAGCGGCAGCGTCTTCGGCACCCAGTTCCACCCGGAGAAGTCCGGGGAGATCGGCCTTGCCATGTTGCGGAATTTTGGAGGTCTGAACCGATGATACTGCTGCCTGCCATTGACTTAAAGGACCAGAGGGTGGTCCGTCTCTATCAGGGGAGCTTCGACACGGTGCATCAGGTGGCGGAGGACCCCCTTCAGACCGCTGCCGCCTTTTATGAGGCCGGAGCCAGGTTTATCCACATGGTGGACCTGGACGGGGCAAAAAGCGGACGGCGGGTGAATTCTGACATCGTCTCCCGTATCGCCCGGAAGAGCGGTCTCCGGGTGGAGCTGGGGGGCGGCATCCGCTCCATGGCCGACCTGGAGGCGGTGGACGATCTGGGGGTGGAGCGGATGGTCATCGGCTCCGCCGCCGTCAGCGACCCGGAGCTGGTCCGGGCGGCGGTACAGCGCTACGGTCGCCGCATCGCCGTGGGTATCGACACCCGGGACGGCCGGGTGCGCACCGCCGGATGGGTAGAGGACTCCGGTCTGGACTATCTGGACTTTGCCCACTCCATGGAGGCGCTGGGGGTGGAGATCATCATCTTCACCGACATCGCCACCGATGGGGCGCTCACCGGCCCCTCCTTTGACCGGCTGGCGGCCCTCCAGCGGTCGGTGAAGTGCGACATCATCGCCTCCGGGGGCGTGTCCTGCAACGAGGATCTGGTGCGCCTGAACGAGATGGGCCTTTACGGGGCTATTATCGGCAAGGCCTACTATGCCGGAAAGGTGGACCTGGCCCGGGCGGTACGGGAGGTGGGCAGTCCATGCTAGCCAAACGCATTATCCCCTGTCTGGACGTCCGGGACGGCCGGGTGGTCAAGGGGGTCAACTTTGTCAACATCCGGGACGCCGGGGACCCGGTGGAGCTGGCAACCTATTACTCCGACCAGGGGGCGGACGAGATCGTCTTTCTGGACATCACCGCCACCCACGAGGCCCGAAAAACGGTGGCCGACGTGGTGGAGCGGACGGCGGCTCAGGTGTTTGTTCCCCTGACCGTAGGGGGCGGCATCCGGACGCTGGAGGACTTCCAGCTCCTCCTCCGGGCGGGGGCGGATAAGATCTCCGTCAACTCCGCCGCCGTGAAAAACCCCGCCCTCATCTCCCAGGCGGCGGAGCGGTTCGGCAGTCAGTGCGTGGTGCTGGCCATCGACGCCCGGCGTCGGCCCGAGGGCGGCTTCGAGGTGGTGGTGGCCGGAGGGCGCATCCCCACCGGTCTGGACGCTGTCGAGTGGGCCAGAGAGGGGGAGCGGCTGGGGGCCGGAGAAATTCTGTTGACCTCCATGGACGCCGACGGCACCAAGGCAGGCTTCGACCTGGAGCTGACCCGGGCTGTGACCCAGGCGGTCCGCATCCCGGTCATCGCCTCCGGTGGCTGCGGCAGCCTGGCCCACTTTGCAGAGGTCTTTCGGGAGACCGACTGCGACGCGGCGCTGGCGGCCTCCTTGTTCCACTTCGGGGAGCTGACCGTTCCCCAGGTGAAGGAGTATCTCAGAACACAAGACATCCCGGTGCGCCGGTGAGGAGACTGCTATGTTTGATTTAGACCTGCTGTTTCAAAAATCCGACCTTATCCCGGTCATTATCCAGGACCGGGCCACCAAAGACATCCTCATGCTGGGCTTTGCCAACCGGGAGGCGGTGGAGCGGACGCTGGAGACGAAAACCGCCTGGTTCTGGTCCCGGAGCCGAAAAACGCTGTGGAACAAGGGAGAGACCTCCGGGAATTTCCTCCACGTGAGAAAGATCGTCACCGACTGCGACACAGACACCCTGCTGTACCTCTGCGACCCGGACGGGCCCACCTGCCATACCGGGCGGCGGAGCTGCTTCTTCAACGACATCTGGGAGGACGGGTCTCTTCCAGGCGAGAACGGCTGCATTTTAAGCGATTCTTAAGGAACTCTTAAGGATTGAAACCTTGTTTCGTCAGTAAAACCGTGATAGTCTTCTTTACAGGAAAACCAATTCCGAAGGAGGAGACATCTCATGAAAAAGGCGAAGGTTGTTCTTTGTATTACTCTTTTGGCTCTGATGTGTATATTGGCCTCCTGTGAAAACAGCGTTGCCACGGCATCTGTTTTGGAGACCGAATACGCGGCGGATATTGTCACAGAAGACCCGGATGCTGCTGCCGGTTCCTATAAGGCAGTCTGGAGCGACATCTCCATAGGCCAGGGAGAACGGGTGATTTTGTCCGCAGAGGGAAACAGCTGTTTCCAAATCAACCACGGTGGAGATCAGTCTGTGACCGTCTCAGCCAGCGTTATCTTTGACCGGGAAGCTCCCGCTACGGTGGAGCTGGGCTATCTCGACCTGTCCACCTCTGACACCGAGATGGTAGAAGTGCTGTCTGCATCCGGCGGCACCGTGATGCAGGAAACATTCCATATACCGCAGGTCATAGCCTACAAATTTTATATCTATAACGGGAGCTCAGACCACATCACCGTCTCTGCCATGTCAGTATCCGTGACCCAGGGGGCGGGCGAAGCGTAAAGGAGAGCATGCTATGAGCATCGACAGCGCCCTGTGGACCCAGTACCGGGTGGTGCTGGACCGGAAGCAAAACCCCGGCGGGGAGAAGTCCTATACCAGCTATCTCTACAGCCAGGGGCTGAACAAAATTCTGAAAAAGTGCGGCGAGGAGACCTTTGAGGCGGTCATCGCCGCCAAGGGAGACGACCGGGACGAGCTGCTGGGGGAGCTGGGCGATGTACTCTACCACGTCACCGTCCTGCTCTGCTTTCTGGACATCCCCTTTGCCGACGTGCTCGCCAAACTGAATCGCCGCTGTGGCACGGAGGGCCAGACGGTGGACGCTCTGCTGGACGCCGTGGCCGCCCGAAAGGACTTGCCTGTCCTGGAGGAGGCAGGGGAGGGCAGCTCCTACACCGCCTATCTTTTCCAACAGGGGACAGATAAAATACTGAAAAAGGTGGGGGAGTCCTGCGCTCTGCTGCTTCTGGCCGCCAAGGACGGGAACAGGGAGGAGACGGTTTCCCAGTGCGCCGGACTGCTGTACCATCTGCTGGTGCTGCTGGTAAACGAAAACATTCCCGCCCAGGCCTTGGGGGAGACCCTGGACCGGCGAAACGGAGTGACCGGAAACCTGAAGACCTTCCATCAGGCAGATGTGAATACCTGAATTCAATATCCGCCGGGGCTACACAGTCGCCCCGGCGGTTTTTGTGGAATCCCTTGCCAAAACCGTCAAACCCGTATATAATTGACCCATGAGTTTGACCGCCGGAAACGGTTTTCCGGCGGATAGGAGTGAGTTATATTGGAGCGCATCACCATCTCCCGGCTCTATGCGGACGGCCCCCTCTACGAGGGCAAGACCATCACCGTCTGCGGCTGGGCACGGACCATTCGTAACCTCAAGAGCTTTGCTTTTTTGTCCCTGAACGACGGCAGCTGCTTCTCCCCCCTCCAGGTGGTGGCGGAGAAGGAGAAGATCGCCAACTATGACGAGATCATCCATCAGAACGTAGGGGCCTCCTTCGTGATTCAGGGCGTCTTTGTCCTGACCCCGGAGGCCAAGCAGCCCTTTGAGCTGAAGGCCACTGAAATTGCAGTGGAGGGCGTCTCCGCCCCGGACTATCCCCTGCAAAAGAAGCGGCATACGGTGGAGTACCTGCGCACCATCCAGCACCTGCGGCCCCGGACGAATCTGTTCTCCGCCGCCTTCCGGGTGCGCTCCGTGGCCGCCCACGCCATCCACTGCTTCTTCCAGGACAAGGGCTTTGTCTACGTCAACACCCCCATCATCACCGCCTCCGACTGCGAGGGCGCCGGGGAGATGTTCCAGGTGACCACCCTGGACATGAACGACCCGCCCCGGCTCCCGGACGGCACGGTGGACTACAGCAAGGACTTCTTTGGCAAGCCCGCCAACTTGACCGTCTCCGGCCAGCTGAACGTGGAGAGCTTTTGCATGGCCTTTGGCAATGTCTATACCTTCGGCCCCACCTTCCGGGCGGAGAACTCCAACACCCAGCGTCACGCCGCCGAGTTCTGGATGATCGAGCCGGAGATCGCCTTTGCCGATCTGGACGACGACATGAATCTGGCGGAGGAGATGCTGAAATACGTCATCCGCACCGTCATGGAGAAATGTCCCCAAGAGATGAATTTCTTCAACTCCTTTGTGGACAAGGGCCTGGTCCAGCGATTGGAGCACGTGGCCTCCTCTGAGTTTGGCCGGGTGAGCTATACCGAGGCGGTGGACATCCTCCAGAAGTCCGGCAGACAGTTCGACTACCCCGTCTCCTGGGGCTGTGACCTCCAGACGGAGCACGAGCGGTATCTCACCGAGGAGTATTTCAAGCGCCCGGTGTTCGTCACCGACTATCCCAAGGAGATCAAGGCGTTCTATATGCGGATGAACGAGGACGGCAAAACCGTGGCCGCGGCGGACTGCCTGGTGCCCGGCATCGGGGAGATCATCGGCGGCAGCCAGCGGGAGGAGCGCCTGGACCTGCTCCAGGCCCGGATGGACGAGCTGGGGCTGAAGCAGGAGGACTACTGGTGGTATCTCGACCTCCGGCGCTACGGCAGCTGCCGTCACGCCGGGTTCGGCCTGGGCTTTGAGCGGCTCATCATGTACCTGACCGGCATCTCCAACATCCGGGACGTCCTGCCCCATCCCCGCACCGTGGGAAGCGCGGATTTCTGAGCAAAACGATACAACGACACAAAAACTCCCAGCCTGTCGGAACTGTGTTCCAATGGCTGGGAGCTTTGTTAATCGTAATAAACGTAAGTCGTCTCAACAACTTCAATAGGTATACTGTACATATAAACCAGCCAAAGCGTAAAAATGACCAGCGCAAGTACGAATACTACAAGCCCAATGCGTAGCAACAGCCGGTTTCTCCGATAGGTCGCCCGCTCCTGTTGGGACACGCCCTCCATGAGCGAGGCGGACACCGCCTCCGGCGTGCCCAAAGCGGTCTCCAGCTCCTCCCGGGTGGGAGCAGGGTTCTCTGCCAGCAAGGGAGCGGCCATCCCGTCCAGCTCCGCCAGCAGACGCTTTTTGACCTTCCGACCGCAATACAGCCCCCGCTTGATAGCCTTTTGGTAGGCAGACCAGGTTTTATTCATCTCTTCTCACCTCCGGACGACAAAAGCTCCTCCACCCCGGCGGTGAACCGGCGATAGACCGCCAGCAGGCCGTCCAGATAGGCCCGGCCCTCTTCCGTGATGGTGTAGTATTGGCGCAGACGCCCGTCCGGGGCGAAGCGCTTTTTGCTTTCCGTGATATATTCGTTCCGACCCATCCGGTAGATGGCAGCGTAGGGAAAAACGATGTTCAGCCGTCCGCCGCTCTTTTCCTGAATGGCGCTGGCCAGCTCGCCGATGTAATACTCCTGCTGAGACAGGAGATAGAGCACCAGCAGCTCGGTCATCGCCTTTTTCAGGTTGTCCTCCAGAGAGTCCGGTTTTCGTTTTTCTTCTGGCGTAGGGGACATCTGTGTTCCTTCCTGTTCTTTTTTTCCTATTCTAGTCCGTCGGTGGAAAAATGTCAATGGCAGAAAATCAAGAAGCATAAATATTTTTGTAATTAATTAAATTTGTCATTGACAAAATAAATGGAGGGTGTATAATAAAAGCAGGATAAGCAAAGCAAACTACAAAAGGGGAGAGGTGATAGCGTCTTAAAACTCCTCACAGTTTTACGTAACTGCTTACTCAAATAAAGCAAATCTGATATAGTGGCAAACAGAAAAAATTTCAACTCAGGAAAGGAGGCTCCCCCGATGAGAGAGACAGAGAAACAGAGGCGGCTCTCCCCGCCTGTCATCATCCTGCTGATCGTGCTGGCGGTGCTGGCGGCAGTGGGCTGGTACCGCTACAGCGAATACCGGGGCGTGTCGCCCCTGTCCCTGGACGTGGAGCAGGTGACGGAGTTCCGGTCTGAGATGCGGGAGGCCGACCCGGACCTGAGCCAGATCGACGTGACCTACTGGTTCCCCCAAAACCTGGCCGTGACCTGCTACCGGGACAGCTGGACGGAGGAGCAGGCCGAGGATTTCCTGTCAGAGCTGCAGGAGCTGGTGACAGATGAGGCGTTCCAGACGGCGTACACAGCCGCCCACGACAGCCGCTATGGGACGGAGCAGGGTTCTCCGGAGGTGGTCATGGTCTACTTTTACGAGGAGGACGGCATCCTCCCGGCCTACCGCTATTCTGCCACCTTCCCGGAGGTGGCCTGGGTCCTGATCGGGTAAGCCTGAGGGAGATTCTACATAACCGAATCAAAACGGCTGGCACAGGACTGCCAGCCGTTTTTTCGTCATACCACCCGCAGAGGACACTCCTTCCCGTCAAAGAACTGCCGGGCGGCCTCCAGAGAATTGCGCACCATATCGTCGGCGGCGCTCTCCGTCCAGAAGGCCAGGTGGGGGGTCATGATGACGTTGGGCATGGCGCTGAGAATGGCCATGTCGTGGTTGCCCATGACCTGGTTGCAGTGGTCCAGATAGTAGACCGACCGGTCCCCGTCGAATACGTCCAGGGCGGCCCCCGCCAGATGTCCGGACTCCAGCGCACCGATGAGGGCGGCGTTGTCCACCAGGTCTCCCCGGGCGGTGTTGACGAGATAGGCCCCCTGCTTCATCCGCCCCATGGTCTCCCCGTTCAGAAGGTAGCGGGTGGCCGGGTTGGAGGACAGATGGAGGGTGACCAGGTCGCTCTCTGCCAGCAGCGTCTCGAGAGGGACATACTGAACGATATCCGCCAGCTCGGGCCGCTGATGGCGGCTCCAGGCCAGCACACGGCAGCCAAAGGCGGCAAACCGCCGGGCGGCCA
Organism: Clostridiales bacterium; assembly: GCA_021201185.1. Classification (GTDB taxonomy): domain Bacteria; phylum Bacillota; class Clostridia; order Oscillospirales; family Oscillospiraceae; genus Onthomonas. The sequence goes on along the minus strand of JAJQFJ010000015.1, from coordinate 101,061 downwards.
CGCTGCCGATGCTCCCGGTGCCCAGGATGCCCACCGTCATGGTGTGGAGCTCCCGGCCCAGAAAGGGCTCGAACCGATAGTCCTGCCCCTGATTGCGCAGCAGGGCAGCCTTGGTGTGTCGGGTGACCATGAGGGCCAGCATAACGGCGTAATCCGCCACGCTGGAGGGGGAGTAGGTGTTCCGGGTGACGGCCATCCCCACCGCTCTGGCGTGGGCCAGGTCGATGTTGTCCACCCCGATGGGCCGGGCGTTGATGAGCCTTGCCCCGCCCGCCTGGTAGACGTCGATCATCCCGGCGGTGATCTGCCGGGCGGCGGCGATGGCCACGGCGTCATAGCCCTGGGCCAGGGCGGCGTTTTCCGGCAGGGGGCGCTCCGCCGTGCAGGTCACCTGAAAGCCGAACTCCGGGCCGAACCGGGCATACCGCTCTATTTCCTCCGGGCCGCAGGAATAGGCAAACATCCGCTCCATCGCTCACTCCTCCAATCTGGCGTAGACCACCTTGGCGGAGACCCCCTCCAGCCGTCCCACCTTGCCGGAGAGGGCGGAGATGGCGTCGTTGGGGGCGTCCAGCATGACGGAAATCAGGCTGACGTTCCGCGCCGGATAGGGCAGTCCCATCCGGCCGATGATATAGGGGCTGTACTGGTGGAGCAGCTCATTGAGCTGTGGCACAGCGTCCGGGTCCTCCACCACAATGGCCAGCAGGGCCACGCGGGTTTGTTGTTCCATAAGGGGGGCCTCCTTCTCGAAGAAAAGGGGACTTTGCAGTCCTCACAGGCTCTATTATACCGGTTCAGAAGGAAAATGGGAAGGGGCTGGCCTGTTTTTTCGATGAATCTATCGGAAGAGAACGATTGACCTTTCCCCCGTCATCTGCTACAATCAGACCATGAACAGATCAGAGCTTTTAAACAAACTGTCCCGCACCCCGGAGGAGCGGCTGCTCCTGGGCCGGACGTGGGACCAGATACAGGCTGCAGGGCAGCGTTCCGTCCCCCAGGTGACCCATTTTCTCTCTCCCGACGAGCAGAACGCCGTGGGGAGCCTTTTGCGCGCCCTGGGCGACCCACCCCACAAATTCTGGGGCGGCTATGAGGAGGCCCAGCGCAAGGTGTGCGTTTTTATGCCGGACTGGATGGAGTGGGAGGACTTTGACGAGACCCCCATCGCCGTCCTCCGGGCTACCTGGTATGCCGGGGACAGCCTGACCCACCGGGACATTCTGGGCTCCCTCATGGGACAGGGCATCAAGCGGGAGACGGGGGGCGACCTGTTGGTGGCCCCGTCCAGCTGCGACCTGCTGGTGCTCTCCGAGGTCGCCCCTTGGCTGCTGCAAAACTTCACCTCCGCCGGGCGGACAAAGCTGTCCGTGAGTCAGGTGGGTCTTGAGCAGCTCCACATCCCCGTCCAGGAGGTCAAACGCATCCATGACACGGTGGCCACGCTGCGGCTGGACGCCGTGGCAGCGGCGGGCTTCTCCGTCAGCCGGGCGAAGATGGCGGACTACATCCGGGCGGGCCGGGTGTCGGTGAACTGGAAGGAGACGGAGCGGACCGACCTGGCGGTGAAGGCGGGAGACGTGATCTCCTGCCGTGGCCTGGGCCGGTGCCGCCTGGCGGAGACGGGCGGTCTGTCCAAAAAGGGACGGGTCAACATCGAAGTGGAACGCTTTTTGTAACAGTCGGAGGGAACACATGAACCAGGAAAAGATCGACCGCATCAACGAGCTGGCCCGGAAGGCCAAGGCAGAGGGCCTGACGGAGGAGGAGCTGACAGAGCGGGACGCTCTCCGCCGGGAGTACATCGACGCGGTCAAGGCGTCTCTGCGGAGCCAGCTGGACAACACCTATATCGTGGACGCCCAGGGGAACAAGCGGCCCCTGAAAAAGCGAGGCGGCCGGTGACAGAGCGCACAAAAGGGGAGCAGACCGAAAACAGGTCTGCTCCCCTTTTTGTCTGGTGAGGTTTCTGTCAGTCCATCCCGTCCGGCCCAAAGCCGTCCGGAAGCAGCTGATTCAGCGTCCGCTCCACATACTCATGCTTTTCGTTTGCCACCAGCACCCGGAGACGGGGGGCAAACTCGTAGAGCATCTGGCGGCAGGCCCCGCAGGGCCAGCAGTAGTCTTTGGAATTGCCCACCACAGCCAGTGTGACAAAGTCATTCCGGTGCCCCTCGCTGACCGCCTTGACCAGGGCGGTGCGCTCGGCGCAGATGGTGGAGCCAAAGGCAGAGTTTTCCACATTACAGCCGGTAAAGACGGTGCCGTCCCTGCACAGCAGGGCGGCGCCCACGGGGAAATGGGAGTAAGGGACATAGGAGCGCTCCAGCATGGTGAATGCCAGCTCCACCAGTTCACGATCGGTCATGATACAAAACTCCTTTCAGCGTTCAATCTGATGTGGGCAGGTAGTAGGCCGCCAACAGGTCTACACAGGCCCCATAACTTTTCATGATATCCTCCTGGCCGTAGCTGCTGGCGAAGGAGGAGTAGACTGCCTCGGCGGTCTCAGAGACGGGGGATTCGAACTGCGCCCAGTAGGCGTTGTTGTAGGTCGGGTCAGCCAACACCTGTTCGTTGACGGTGGCCCGCACCTCCCGCCACAGGTCACGGTTAGCAGAGTAGAGGGCGTTGCCCACGTGAATGTAACCCATCAGTGCGGCGGAATACTGAAATTCCGGGTCATCGCTGCTCAGTCCCACCACAACGGCCAGGAAGTTACACTCCGACTCCTGGGCCACGTTCCGCTGATGGGCCAGCTCGTGGAGAATGGTGGCGGGGACCAGAGCGGCGGGAGCGTCCACATTCACCAGAGATTCTCCCGTGAAGGGAAAATAGAATCCGGTGAATCCAAGCCAGCTCATCAGCCGGGAGTAAAACATAGGCTTTGCCTGGGCCTCCTCCAGATCGAGACAGGGGAACTGGTTATAGAGGGCCTCATACAGCCCGCTGCTCCGCTGGAACAGAGTTTCGCTGTCTCCCACATAAATTCCGGCGTCGTCCCGGAGCACGTTGTCAGAGAGAGCATTGCAGTATTCCGCAAAGAGACAGGTCAGGTCGTACAGCTCGGAGACGGAGGTTTCCCGGCCCTCCAGGCCGCTCACCTCCGAAAAAGTATCCCCGTAGTAATTGATGCCCCAGGTCAACGTATACCCGGAGTAGATGATCAGCCCCGCCGAGAGCAAGGCCGTTCCCCGCCGCAGCAGCCGTCGGAGGGGATGGGTCTGCCGACCCCGGATACGCTGCACCAGACTTCTTCCCACCACCCAGAGAGAGCGGAGGACAAAGCCCAGGATACCCAGCACCGCCACCGTCCAGACGATTTCGGCCAGGGAAAAGGGCAGATAGCCGCACAGCCAGGCGATGCCGTGTTTGACCGGCGTGGTGACATCCTGGATAAACCAGTTGACCAGAGACTCGGACGTGCATAGCAGCCTGAGAAGCAGGAGCAGGAGAGACGGGAGGATCACCGCCAGCAGGGGAGGGCCATAGAGGGAGCGAAGGCATTTCCATCTATCCCCACAGGCGAAGCTCCCTCGCTTCGTTGTCTGATTCAGCGGTGCGCACCTCCTGTCATTCCGTACTGTCCGACTCGGGCAGGGTGTAGCCGGTGATTTTGATGATGTAAATGTCATTCTCACACTCCTCCACCACCTCATACTCCACAGTGGAGCCGGAGGGGAGTCCCATGATGACCCGGAGGCTGTAATCCTCCCGGCAGATGAGATAGACGTTGTCCTCCAGGAGCGTGTCCCGGCTGATGCCGTCCTCCAGACCCAGGTACGCCAGCTTTTCCTCATACAGAGGGCTGTAGGCGATCCAGCTGCCGGTAGCGATCAGGTTTACCGGCTGGCGGGGGAATTCGGTCATATAGGTACTGGTCTTTGCGCTGCGGGTCTCCCGGAAGTAGATGTTCTCCGGGTGCTCTGCGGCGTACACCTCATAGTCCACCGCTACATCCCGGGGCTCCTGCTGATAGTTCATAGTATACAGGAACCACTTCCCGGCGGACACCACACAGACAGCCGCCAGCAGAATGGGCGCCCAGCGGCGGAACCGCTCCCCACCAAAGCGGAGGGGCCGTTCCCGGAACAGGAGGATGAGTCCCGCCAGAGAGGCGGCGATGGTCAGAAGCCGCAGGGAGGTCTGTACCCGTGACGGGAACCGCCCCATATAGGCGATGAGCAGCCAGCTGCACCCAACGCCAAAGAGCAGCAGGAAGGGAAAGACGATATACCACTTCCGGTCTTTGATGGAGAGCACCACCGAACAGACCAGAAGCAGTGCCGGTAGCAGGTAGGAGCAGGCCACCAGGGGGTTCACCGAGGACAGCTTGGACACCAGATAGTAGTTCAGCGTCTTTTTGACGGTGGATTTCAATGTGCTGAGCAGACCGGCGTCCTCCTGACTGGAGAGGACATATTCACTCAGCTCCTCCATCAGCTCCGGGCTGTACTTTTCCAGCAGACAGTAGTCGTAATTGGCGATCATGTTGTATTCATCCTCGGTCAGGCCATAGGATGAGATCAGCTCGGCGCACTCCTCATAGTCTGGGACGCCGTAGTAATCCTGCAGGGTGTACCGGGCTTCGTTGTACTCATAGAAATCGTTCCAATCCAGGTAAGCCAGCTCATTTGCCCCGTAGGACAGGCCGAACACAAGGGCAGCAGACAGGGGGACAAGCCAGCATTTTTTGTTGGACAATAGCTCCTTCCAGTGCTTTGCCAGCCACAAAACGCCCACAAAGGGGATCGCCAGATAGCCGAACTGGTGCCGCAGATTATGGGCCAGGAAAAAGAGCAGCAGGATATTGATCAAGTATCCCGGTTTGGCGTCCTCCTCCGCAGTTTGCAGGGCAAAGCAGAGAATCGTGGCCGCCAACAGGAAAGCCGCCCCGGTGGAGTAGGTGAACCGCATGATCCGAAAGCCCCACAGCATAGTCACTACGCTTATCACCATCACGCAGCTCAGCACCGGACGCTCCGGCAACCGCTGGAGCACTCGCCACAGGATAGAGGCAATTGCAACATAAATACAGACCATCATTACTACCTGATACCATCCCACACTGTTGCACAGGCTGTAGAGGGTGGAGATCAGCAGGGAGAGGGGATAGCCGATCATGGCACAGTGCGCATCCGGCGTCCCTGTATAGGAGCCGTTGAGAATGGCAATCATAGCCAGATCGTCATTGACCTCATAGGAGAAGCACATCAGGGAGAGACACACTGCCAGGAACGCTCCGGGGACTAGGAGCGTCAGAATGAGGTCACGGCGAAAATGCTGTTTTTTCATGAAATACTCCTCCTCGGAAGAGAAACAGTCAGTATCTGTATACCATTATAATGCCACAGACCTAAATTCGCAAGGAGTTTGCCTCTCCTGGAATGATTTTCTCTCTTACCGGCGTTTCTGTCATTTTCAGGACCATGTTGCCTCTTGTATTTTTTTCACAGACCCGCTATAATAGGCTTTAATGGATAGAATGTCTACCCGCCAGCAATCACCGGGAGGTTTTATTTGATGGGAAAGCGCACCCGTATGCCGAGTCATGAGTCCAATCTTTTGCTGACCTCCGGCCTGATTTTGCTCATCTCGCTGATTTTGGCCGCCATGGCCTATTTCTGCTTCACGCTGGACATTATAGACCCTCCCGGCGCCAGCGACGCCCCAGGCAGGACTGGCTCCTCCGGCGGCGGCACCGGCGTAGCCAGCTCAGATGGTAACACGGCGGAGAGCAGTGACGACACAGAGAGCGATACAGAGCTGGAGAACATCGGCGATTTGATTTTCCCCGGATTTGTGGACTTCAGCATCGGCGATGGTCAGGACTCTATTCAGCTCACCAACGATGCCAGCAACCAGGCGGTCTTTACCTTCACCATCTCCGACTCTGACGGCCAGGTGCTCTATACCGCCACTGTCCAGCCGGGGGAGAGCGACGAGTGGACGGTCACGGACGCCTATGACCCGGGGACGGGAGAATATGAGATCACCGTCCGCATCGATGCGGTCAGCGCCTCGGGTGACATCACCTACAACGGCATCACCACCAGCTTTACGGTAGATATGGGATAAAGACAAAACGATTTTGGCAGGCCGCCGCATGATCGGCGGCCTGTTTTGACGCGGGGAGAGATTGACGATGGCACTGAATGTGGAAAATTGGGAAAATGACCCTCTCAGCGGGCTCACTGCCTGTCGGAACCTGCTGGAGCTGCCGGTACTGTCCGCCCTGGGGCGGATGTTCCACAATCTCCGTCGGGAGCGACCCGGCTGGACGGTACATTACTGCGAGGCGTTCTATGCGCTGACGGCGGAGGGCTATGACGACCTGGGACGATATCTGGAGGAGCATATCCGCTATGACGAGTCCCCGGTAGCCCTGTCCGCCGCCAAGGGAACCCTCAGCCCGGTCATCGCCGCCGCTGCCCGGCGGGACATTGAACGGCTCAACGATCTGCTGGCCCTACCATGGGAGGAGCTGTGTCAGGAGGGGGGACTGCCCCGGTGGAACTGCACACCCCTGCCGTCCTTTGACGAGTTCCGGCAGTTCTATGAGGAAAACGGCTGCGGGCAGTTCGCCCGGTATCGGGCCTTTGTCTGGCAGGACGGGGAGCTCATCCCGGTGGAGCGGCCGGATTGTCTCCCCACTGAGGAGATGCTGGGCTATCAGCGTCAGCGGGACCAGGTGGCCGCCAATACCCGTGCGCTGCTCTCCGGTCGGCGAGTGAACAATATGCTGCTCTATGGAGCCAGCGGCACCGGAAAATCCGCCACCGTCAAGGCTCTGCTGGGGATGGAGGGGATGGAAAACCTCCGTCTCATCGAGGTGGACAAGACCGATCTAGGTGGCATCCCTCAGCTGGTGCGGCTTCTGGGCCATCAGCCCCAGAAGTTCATCCTCTTTATCGACGATTTGGCCTTTGAGAAGGATGACCACAACTACTCTGTCCTCAAGACCATCCTAGAGGGAGGCGTGGAGCCTCGCCCGGACAACGTGGCGGTCTACGCCACCACCAACCGCCGCCATCTGGTCCGGGAGACCTTCTCCGACCGGCTGGGGGACGAGGTGGACGCCAGCGAGACCATCCAGGAAAAGACCTCCCTCTCTGAGCGATTCGGCCTCCGGGTGCTGTTCCAGGAGCTGACCAAGGCCCAATTTCTCAATCTCATCCGGCAGCTGGCCACCCTCCGTGGCGTCACCATGGAGGAGGAGCAGCTCATGGCCCTGGCTGTCCGCTGGGATGTCCGCAACCCCAACCGGACCCCACGCTCTGCGGTGCAGTTCCTCGACAGCCTGGCTACCCTGTAATACACGACACAAAATGCGCCCGGCATCCGGTTCGGATGTCCGGGCGCTTTACGTATTTACACCGGCAAATAGGTCAGAAGCAGTCCGCCCAGTACCAGACTGGCGGCGTTGGCAGTGAGGGCGCACCCCACGGCACGGCCCTGCCCCTTCTCCTTCAGCAGTACGCCAAAGGCGACCGTCTCGGCGGCAAAGGCCAGCACCTCTCCAAAGACGTAGAGGAACCACCAGTAGCCGGAGGTGGTCAGGGTAGAGAAGGAGCCGGTGATCGACCAGTTGAGCAGCAGCTGGGTCGCCAGGTTGACTCCCAGAAACACCAGCCAGCTCCGCCGCGCCCGGAAACCGAACAGGAAAAACACGACTCCCTCAATGACAAGGGTAGAGAGCACCCGCAAAGCCACCAGCAACGGCGTCCGCCAGGCGGGGGCGTCGTCGGTCAGGGTCTGACCGGCAATATCCAGAGTGAGCAGGTTGTTGTAATACTGGTCTGACAGATCCGGCAGGGCCAGGGTGAAGCTGGTTCCTCCATAGGAGACGCTTAGAGCGGCCCCCTCGGCGCTGGCACCCTGTTCGCTGTCGTCCTGCCAGTAGTAGAAGCGGTAGTAGCTCTCCCACGCACGGTCGTCTCTCGTCAGCTCCAGCGGCTCCTGGCTCTCGTTGTCCGGCGAGACCAGGGTGATGGTCAGACCCTCCGGCGGGTCGATCACCAGGACGGTGAAGCAGGGCGGCTCCGCCGAATTTCCCCAGGCGGGCAGCGCCAGCAGCGGAAGCAGGAGTGCCAGGGACGCCAGAAGCAGAGATAACCGGTTCCACTTGCTTGTGTTCCTCACAGGGACCTCCTTTCAGGTGTGCAGATAACCTTTCCTTTCCTGATCATGATTATATCAGCCCCTTCCGACTGCCGCAAGGGACTGTACCGGATTGTAAGAATATTTCATATTTCTACCCGTCTGAGGGGCAGATGGTGACAAGTTCTGACACGGGGTAACAGACACCAAAAAAGTCCGGGCCGCCGCGGAATCATACCGCAGCAGCCCGGCCTGTCTGCTTTACAGCAGCCCGTTTTTCTCCTTGAGCACATTGATGGGGGTGACGATAATCTGTCCCTTGCCCTCCAGCATACTGTCCGGAAGAAAGAGGCGTTCGCTGGTGTCCAGCCCTTCAAAGGTGAAGCCCAGCAGCTCGTTAATCTCCCGCTCCGGCCACTCGGCGGCGGCGGAGTAGATGGTGGCAATGGAGGGGACGGTGTCCTCTCCCACCACCTCATAGCAGGCCAGCTCCGCACCCAGGGAGTAGTCGTAGCTGATGACCGGCCTGCCCTCCTTGTCCAGATGGCCGTGGATCATGACCAGCGTTCGGCCCTCGTCCCGCATTTTCTGAGCCGTGGGAACGATCTCGTCCTTTGTGATGGAAATTTTCGTATTCGTCTGCATCAAAAACACCGCCTTTAGCATATTCTGGGGAGCTGTGCGCCGGTGAGCATGGAGAGCACCCGGCCGCCTCCCAGGAAGGTATTCAAAATCACTTTGCCGGGGGCACGGGAGGTCACCCGGCCGATGCGGGCCGCCTGTTCACCGCCGGGGGTGGAGCGGAGGGCCTCCAGCACCGCCTCCGACCGTTCGGTGTCCACCACCGCCAGCAGCTTGCCCTCGTTGGCACAGTACAACGGCTCCAGCCCCAGCAGGCCGCAGGCGGCGGCTGTAGAGGCGTTGATGGGGAGTGCATCCTCGTCCAGCTCAATGGAGAAAGAACGGTTCTGGGCAAACTCGTTGAGCGTGGTGGCCACGCCGCCCCGGGTGGGGTCCCGGAGCACCCGGACGCCGCCGCACTCCAGCGCAGCCCTGGCCAGAGCATGGAGGGGACGGCAGTCGGAGGAGAGGGCGCTGCCCTCCAGCAGTCCGTTCCGCGCCATCATGACGGCGGCCCCGTGGTCACCGATGGAGCCGGAGATGATGACATCGTCTCCCACCTGTATCCCGTCCGGCGACAGACCGGGCCAGGCCAGGGTCCCGATGCCCGCCGTGTTGATATAGAGCCCGTCTCCCTTGCCCCGCTCCACCACCTTGGTGTCGCCGGTGACGATCTCCGCCCCCGCCTCCTGAGCGGTCCGGGCGATGGAGTCCACCACCCGGCGAAGATCGGCCAGGGGAAAGCCCTCCTCGATGAGGAAGGACAGGCTGAGATACCGGGGGACGCCGCCGCACATGGCCAGATCGTTCACCGTACCGCAGACGGACAGCTTTCCGATGTCCCCGCCGGGGAAGAAGATGGGGTCTACCACAAAGCTGTCGGTGGAGAACACCAGCGGCCCGGAGAGGTTCAGGGTCGCCCCGTCTCCCAGGGCGCTGAGTGCGTCGTTGTGAAAGGCGGGAAGCAACAGCTCCTCGATGAGCTGGGCGGTATGTCTTCCGCCGCTGCCGTGGTCCAGTGTGATAATATCCTGATTCATAGGCACTCCTCCACCCCTCCGTACTTGTAAGCCGCCGCACAGGCCCCTTCGCTGGAGACCATACACGGGCCAACGGGATGCTCCGGCTGACAGCGCTTTCCGAAAAGAGGACAGTCTGCCGGGGAGAGCTGCCCGCAGATGATTTGTCCGCACCGGCAGCCGGGCAACTCGGACCGGGGAGCGGGGGAGAAGGAGAAGCGCCGGGCGGCGTCGTAATCCTGAAACTCCTGCCGCAGCCGCAGTCCGCTGGCCGGGATATCTCCCAGTCCCCGCCAGAGATCGTCCGACGGCTCCAGCACCTGGGCCATCAGTGCCTGGGCCGCCTGGTTCCCCTGGGGGGAGACAGCCCGGGTATATTCGTTCTCCAATGTCGGCGCGCCGTCCCGAATCTGGCAGAGCAGCTTGTACAGGGAGACCAGCAGGTCCCCTGCCTCAAAGCCGGAGACCACGGCGGGGAGGCCGTATTCCTCCGGCAAAAACCGGAAGGCCTCCGCACCTGCGATGGTGGCCACGTGGCCGGGACAGAGAAATCCATCCACCCGGAATCCAGGCTGGGCGATGAGCGCCCGGAGGGCGGGAGGCGTCTGCTTCAGCAGACAGAGCAGGGAGAAATTGCCCAGCCCCCGCCGTTTTGCCTCCAGCACCGCCAGGGCTGTGCCGGGGGCGGTGGTCTCAAAGCCTACCCCCAGAAAAACCACCTGCCGCTCCGGGTTTTCCCGGGCAATATCCAGACTGTCCATGGGGGAGTAGACCCAACGGACGTCTGCCCCCAGGGCCTTTCGCCGTTGCAGGCTGTCCTCCGGGTCGGAGCCGGGGACACGCATCAGGTCGCCGTAGGTGGTGAGGATGAGGCCCGGGGTCTCGCTGAGACGCAAAATTTCGTCCATCACTCCGGCAGGGGTGACGCAGACCGGGCATCCCGGTCCGGAGAGCAGATGGATCTGGGCCGGAAGCAGCTGCTTCAGTCCGGCCTGAGCGATGGCCATAGTGTGGGTGCCGCAGACCTCCATCAGCCGGACCTCCGGCAACTCCATTTCCCGGATGGCCCGGAGCAGTCGGTCAGAGCCGGGGAGACGGCGGAAATCTGCCTCAGAGAGCATCCGCGACCTCCCGGAGGGCCTGGAGATTGTCCAGGGCCTGCTGCTCGTTCAGCGTTTCAATGGCAAATCCCGCGTGGGCAATGACGTAATCTCCCGGCTGGGGGTCCTTCAGAAAGTCCACCCGGATACGCCGCTGGATGCCCTCCAGCTCGCCTACGGCGTCGTTGCCGTCAATTTTTGTCAGTTTCAGTGGTACGGCAAGGCACATCAGATATGCCGCCTCCTTTTGCAGCGATCAGCGTCTGCCCCAGGGCGATGCCCTGGTCGTTGGGGGAGACGCAGGTGTGATAGTATGGTCGGAAACCGTCCGCCGTCAGAGCATCCACCACTCTGGGTAGCAGATAGCTGTTCTGAAACACGCCTCCGGAGAGGACGACCCGCTCCAGACCGGCCTCCTCCCGGGCGGCCCGACAGTGGGCCACGGCCAGAGAGACCAGGGTGTTCATAAAACGGGCGGCCAGTCGTTCAGGCGCCGTTCCTGCCTGTAATTCCTCCAGAAGCGCCGTCACCAGAGGACGGGTGTCCCACACGGTCAGCCCGTCCATACGGTAACAGGACAGGGGATAGGCATCCGCCACGCCTCTGGCGGCGTTGGCCTCCAGCAGAACGGCCCCCTGGCCGTCATAGGTGACGGTTTCCCGCCCGAACAGCAGGGAATAGACTCCGTCAAACAGCCGCCCCATACTGGTTGCCCTGGGACAGTTCACGTTGGCCTCCAGCATCCGGGCCAGAGGACGGCCTGCGTCCTGCCCGGAGAGCAGTCCGGCGTCCCACAGCAGGCTGAACGCCACACGGCCAATCTCTGTGGTGCACACATCCCCTCCGGGGAGAGAGACGGGCCGGATGGTGCCCCGGCGCTGAAAGCCGGAGTAATCTCCGGTGAGACACTCCGCACCCCAGATGGTCCCGTCCGTCCCGTAGCCGGTGCCGTCCCAGATCAGGCCGATACACGGCCCCTCCAGACCGTTGTCCGCCATGCAGGCGGCCATGTGGGCGTGGTGGTGTTGGACCAGGGTCAGGGGCAGGTCCTCCCGGCGGCTCCGCTCCCGGGCGTACTCGGTGGAGAGGTAGTCCGGATGGAGGTCGCAGGCTAAGCGGTCCACCGCAACGCCAAACCGGGACTCAAACCGGCTGATTTGCTGGAGGTAAAAGTCGTAGGTCTCAAAATTCTTCAAATCCCCAATGTGCTGACCGAGAAAGGCGTACTGTCCCCGGGAGAGGGCAAAGCCGCCCTTCTGCTCGGCCCCGCAGGCCAGGATTCCGGTGCAGTCGGAGAGGAGCCGTACCGGCTCCGGGGCGTAGCCCCGACTCCTGCGGAAGAACAAATCTGTGCCCCGGAACACCCGGAGAAGGGAGTCGTCACAGCGGTTGACGATGTCCCGGTCATGGGACAAAATCCCGTCTGCCAGCGTCTCGCTGCCCTCGTCCAGCTTACAGAGGGTGGGGAGGTCGGAGACGTTCATGCTGGTCATGACCAGGGCGTCAAACTGCTCCATCAGCAGATGGTGGATGGGGGTATAGGGGAGCATCACCCCCAGCTCTCCCGTCTCGCTGAGACCGGAGGGAACGTCAGGCCGCTTCCGCAGCAGGACGATGGGGGCCCGGGGACTGGTAAGCCGGGCGGCCTCCTGGGGGGAGACGTGACAGAACTGCTCCGCCGCTGCAACGTTCCGGCACATGAGAGCGAAGGGCCGCTCATCCCGCCGTTTTCGGCGGCGCAGCTCAGCTACGGTCTCCGGCAGATCGCACCGACAGGCCAGGTGAAAGCCTCCCAGCCCCTTGACCGCGACGATTTTCCCAGCTTGAAGTAAAGCCGTCGCCTGCCCAATGGGGTCGTCTGTGGAAGGAGCTTCCCCCGGCAGAGAAAAGGTCAACGCAGGGCCGCAGTCCGGGCAGCAGTTTGGCTGGGCGTGATACCGGCGGCTGCAGATGTCTCCATATTCCGCCTCACAGTCCGGGCACATGGGAAAGTTCGCCATGGAGGTGGCACTGCGGTCATAGGGCAGCTCCCGGACGATGGTGAACCGGGGGCCGCAGTTGGTACAGTTGAGAAAGGGATAGCGATATCGCCGGTCCTTCGGGGCCCGAAGCTCCCGGAGACAGTCCGGGCAGGTGGCGATATCCGGGCTGACGAGGGCGTCCGGATGCCCCTCCCGGCGGCTCTCCCGGATGTGGAAACCGCTCTCTCCCAGGGGAGCAGGGCAGGGAGTCTCCCGGAGGGCGTCGATCCGGGCCAGGGGAGGCAGCTCCTCCCGCAGTCCGACCCGAAACCTGGCGAGTGCTTCCCCGGTGCCCTCTACCTCCAGCTCTACCCCAAAGACGGTGTTCCGGCACCAGCCGGAGAGACCGCATTTCAGAGCCAGCCGGTGGAGAAAGGGACGAAAGCCCACCCCCTGTACGATGCCCTCGATCTCAAAATGGACGCGGGAGCGATCAGCCATTGTCGGCCGCTGCTGCGGCAGCTTTGGCGGCGGCTTCCGCCTTGGCTTTCTTGGCCGCCTCCGCCTTGGCCTTCATCTCGGCAATCTGCTCCGGGGTCAGCTTGGGCTTGGGAGGTGGCGCCTTTTTGACAAAGGAGCCGGTCACCAGAAAGTCCTCCGGCTTGGTCCCCACGATCATATAGTCATCGGTGAGGGTGATGGCGTGGCGGGCACAGAAATCAGCGCACATGGAACAGAAGGTGCAGCTGGTCATGTCAAAGGTGAAGGTGATTTTCTGGTCGCCGTTTTCCAGCTTTTCAATGGTGCGCTCCATGCACTGGGGGGCGCAGACCCGGATGCACATGCCGCAGTTGACGCACTTTTCCGGGTCATAGCTGAGACGGCCACGGTAGCCCTCGGCGGCCTTAGGCGGGTCCCCGGCAGGGAACTGCTCCGTGCTGGGCTTGTGGAACAGGTTGGATACCGCCTTTGTGAGATAGGGAAGCATTACTTGCGCATCTCCTTTCTCTTTTCCGCCAGAATCTGAGCGGCTTGGACCAGGGCAGCCATGATGGCCTCTGGCTTGGGGGTGCAGCCACCCACGGAGACGTCCACATGGGTATATTTCTCCAGGGGGCCGTCGATGGCATAGCTGCCCTTGAACACATTGCCCGAGCGGGGGCAGGAGCCGAGGCTCACCACCACCCGGGGCTCCGGGACCTGGGCCAGGGTGCGGACCAGCCGGTCGCGGGTCTGAACGGTGATGGGACCGCTGACCACCACGATGTCCGCCTGACGGGGGGTGCCGGTGAGCTTGAAGCCCAGCCGCTCGGCGTCGTACCGTGGGGTCAGTACGCTGACCAGCTCGATGTCGCAGCCGTTGCAGGAGCCGGCGTTGATGTGGAAGATCCAGGGGCTTTTCGCCATGCTGTTGTCGATCAGTTTTTCAAACATAGATACCCCTCCTCAAAGCCCCAGCCAGACCAGGATCAGGCTGATTGCGGCGAGACCGGCCACCACGGTCCAGTAGAATTTGAATACCTGTTCCGTCTTGAACCGGGCGCAAACCGCATGGGGCAGGCTCATAGTGACAAAGGTCAGCAGGGCGCAGGCCAGGATGAAGATCACCACGTCGAAAAAGAGAATACCGGTGGAGAGGCCACCCAGGAAGAGAACGCAGAACAGAGCGGTCATAATGTACATTTTGACCATGTGGGTCAGCTTGTAAACCGCCAGGGGAGGGCCGCTGTACTCCGCCAGGGTGCCCTCGCAGATCTCCGTCTCCGCCTCGGACACGTCGAAGGGGTGCATCCCCACCTCGCAGGGGATGACAAACAGCATGGCGATGGCGGCGGGGATCAGGCTCCAGTGGGTGATGAGGGGGCCGTTGGCCTCCTGATACTCCATAATAGCCTGGAGAGAGAAGGTCAGAGGCATACCGGTCCCGGCGTCAAAGGACAGGGTTGCCCGGCTGACGGCCAGGATGACCAGGACGAAGGGCAGCTCATAGGAGATCATGGCTACCATCTCCCGGCTCAGGCCCACCCCGGCGAAGGGGGAGCCGGTGGCGGAGGCGCCCACCATCATGCACACGCTGACCAGGGTGAGCAGGTAGAGAATGACCACCAGGTCGGCGGTGCCGGAGAAGGCGGCTCTTCCCTTGACCACCGGGAGAAAAAGGGAAATGGTCATCAGGGCCACAAAGCCGATTACCGGGGCGGCGAAGTAGACCGCCTTTTTGGCGTGCCGGGGGACGATGGTCTCCTTGCCGCAGCATTTCAGAAAGTCATACCAGGGCTGGAGCAGGGGAGGGCCCACCCGGCGCTGCATCCGGGCCACCCACACCCGGTCCAGACCGGGCAGGAGGATGCCCATGAGAATACAGAACAGGAGGCCGGGAAACACCAGCACATAGAACAGGTTGAGCAGTAGTTCGTTCATCGTATCCCGCCTCCTTTACAGCAGCACGATGCAGAACAGCAGGACAAAGGCGATGGCTACCGCTCCATAGAGGGCGTAGTCGTTGACGATGCCGCTGTGCCAGTCGTGCA
The DNA here is from genome assembly GCA_021201185.1 of Clostridiales bacterium. GTDB lineage: Bacteria > Bacillota > Clostridia > Oscillospirales > Oscillospiraceae > Onthomonas. The sequence continues at coordinate 85,726 of JAJQFJ010000015.1, read as the reverse complement.
TGAAGTGGAAGTAACGCCGCCAGCTGTGCTTGAAGCCCCAGAACAGGTCGCTGCCCCCCACCTGGGAGTAGACAGCCTCCTCGCCGGAGAAGAAGGGCTCATACTTGGCGTCCAGCGGCTGGGCGGTCTCGTCGGCAGAGGAGACGGGGATGCCCTTTTGTTTGTCGTCCGGGCTGGCCAGCAGGAACACGATAGCCACGGCGCAGGTGATGCAGAACAGCAGCATCAGCCAGGAGGTGGGAGACCAGGTGCCGGTGACGGCGATGCCCTCGATGCCCGCTGCAGTGACGCCGCTGGCGGCGGCGTAACCGGTGCCCATGGCGGCGTCGATATAGCCTACCACGTTAAAGACAGCGTTCACCGCCGGGGTGAGAAGCTTTTCCTGGATGAAGTCCGGGAACAGGCCGGTGAGGATGCAGAGGATTGCCAGCACCCACATGGGGAGCCGCATGGTCAGGGGGACCTCCTTTACGTCCTTGTACTCCTCCGGAAGCTGGCCGAAGAAGACGCTATGGGCAACCTTGATGAAGGAGGCCAGGGTCAGGACGCTGGTGATGAGGGCGACCACACAGATAAAGATGAAGTAGAAATTGCCGGTGGTGACGCCGTGGAGGAAGGCCGCCTGGTAGATCATCCACTTGGAGGCAAAGCCGTTAAAGGGCGGCAGACCGCTGATGGAGGCCGCACCGATGAGAAACAGCAGACAGGTCTTGGGCATCCGCTTGCCCAGGCCGCCCAGCCGATCCAGATCCAGGCTCCCGGTCTGGTGCTGAACAGCGCCGGCAGTGAGGAAGAGCAGACCCTTGAAAATGGTGTGGTTCATGGCGTGGTACAGTCCTGCGCCCACTCCCAGGATGGAGCCCAGACCCACAGCAGTGATGACATACCCCACCTGAGAGATGGAGTGGAAGGCCAGCAGCCGCTTGAAATTGTGCTGGTTAAAGGCCATGGTGACGCAGACGAACATACTGATCGCCCCGAATCCGGTGACCAGATACTGAACGATGGGCTGGTCATAGTTCTGATAGAGCACATAGACCAGACGGATGATGCCGTAGACGCCGCACTTGGTCAGCACGCCGGAGATCATCAGGGAGATGGAGGCGGGAGCGACTGCGTGGGCGTCCGCCGCCAGAGGCTGGAAGGGGAACAGGAACGCCTTGCTGCCAAAGCCGATAAACAGGAAGGCAAAGGCGGCGATGGTCACCGGGTTGGTGCCCTGGCTGGAGAGCAGGGCGGAGACCTGGGCCAGGTTCAGGGTGTGGAGCTGGGAGTAGAGCATGGCGATACCCAGCAGCACGCAGGTGGAGCCAAGGGAGCCCACCGCCAGATACTTGAATGCGCCTTCCAATGCGCCTTCGTAGGTGTTGCGGAAGGCGGTGAGGGCCACAGCAGTAAAGGTCATGATCTCTATCATGACGAAGATATTGAACAGGTCTCCGGAGAGCACCAGACCCAGCACCGAGCCGGAGAGCATAAGGAACAGGGTGTAGTAGTTCACCAGGCTGTCGTCATGGTTCATATAGGTGAAGGAGTACAGCCCGGAGACAAAGACCGCAACGGTGACGATCAGGCCGAAAAACAGGCTCAGCGCGTCCACCTCCAGGCAGATGCCGATGGCCCAGTCAGCCTCCGGGGCCCAGTTGCCCAGCCAGTAGACGATGGTCCCTCCGTCGATGAAAACGGTGGGGATGAGGCAGAGCATCATGACCAGGGGGACGGTGACGGCAATGGTCACCACCACGTTGCGTACCACCACATTACGGCGGCCCACCAGGGAGACGATGAAGGCGCACACGAACAGGGTCATAATGGCAAGAATCGGGAAGTTTTCCATCAGCCGTTCAACCTCCTGATCTTACGGGTATCCAGCGTGCCGTACTGCTCATGAATCATAATGACCAGGCACAGACTCATGGCAGTGGTGCAGGCGCCGATGACGATAGAGGTCAGGGTCAGGGCCTGGGGCACCGGGTCCACGAAAAAGCTGGACTGGGTCAGCTCCGCCAGGTTGAAGATGGGGGCGGTGCCACCGTCGTTAAAGCCTACCGAGACGATGAGCAGATTGGCTCCGTAGTCCACCAGGCCGATACCGATGACAGTCTTGATGAGGTTGTGCTTCACCACCATGCAGTAAATGCCCAGTACGATCAGGGCGAAGGCCCCGATATAGTTCACGATCATCATTTGGAGATATCCTCCTTTCCGTCAGAGGGCGTATCGCCGCCCTCCTCCTCCGGGTCCAGAGCGCCCAGCATGAGGATAAGCAGGCAGGTGATGCCCGCCATGACGTGGTAGCCCACGGCGTCGTTCATCAGGATGCTGGTCTCCATCTCAAATCCGGCAAAGACGAAGTTGAAGCAGAAGTTCAGTCCGGTAAAGACACCCAGCAGGGCGATGACCACGTACATGATCTCCGCAATCGTCTCACTGCTGTGGAGCAGCCGGGAGCTGAACGAGTCCTTCACCTGACTGCCGCCATGGCCCAGAAAGACCAGCAGGATGGCGCTGGCGATGAGCACGCCGCCCTGGAAGCCGCCGCCGGGGCTGGAGCTGCCGTGGAATACCACGTAGCAGCCAAACATACAGGCCAGAGGCAGGAACACATCCGCTGCACAGCGGACGATCACGTCCTTCCGGCGCATTTTCGGTTTGTTGGATTCCGGTGTCATTCGCGCTCATCCTCCTTTTCCGTCTCACCGTCGGCCCCCGTCGCGTCTGCCGGGACGGCCTTCTTTGCCGCCTTGCGGAGAATGACCAGACAGCCCGCAATGGCGGCGATGAGGATAAAGCTCTCGCCCATGGTATCGTAACCGCGGAAGTTAAAGACGACGCTGAATACCACGTTGAGCGCAGTGGTCTTGTCCAAATTCTCATTGACGATGATGGCGGCTACACCGTCGGCGTCCGAGTTGTCATAGGACTCCGGGTCCTCATAGAGAGCCAACAGGTCGGTATTCGACCCATCGTAGGTGGGCTCGCTGGTGCCCATGAGCACCGCTATATAGACGCCGCACACCATGAGAACGGCCAGGCTGGCGGCGAGCAGGATCTTTTTCAGCTTCATTTTCGATCCTCCTTGTGGGCGTTGACCTTGCGCAGGGCGATGATAAACAGGATGGTGGACAGCACTGCGCCCACGCTGGCCTCTGCGATGGCCACGTCAGGAGCCTGGAGCAGGATGAACTCCAGGGTGATAAAGGAGCCGGTGGCGGCCAGGGCGATCACCGAGTCCACCATTCGGACGGCGTGAACGGCCACGGCGGCGGCGGCCACAGCGCCCACGATGGCGAGGGTGTTGAGGATAAATACGAGTACTCCGTTCATTCCACCTCATCCTCCTTATAGTCGTCCATCACCAGGTCCTTGGCGGGTTTGATGCCCATTTTGTAGGCGGCCTTGCACAGGGCATGGTTGGAGACAGGGCTGGTGCCCATAATGAGTACCAGGATCAGTCCCAGCTTGACATAGGCGATGACCTCGCTGCCGTCCACGACCGCATAGACCACCCCCGCCAGGACCACCGCAATGGTCCCCAGGGTGGCGATGCAGGTGGAGGCCTGAAGACGGCCAAACACGTCGGGCATACGGATGTACCCCAGGGTACCTACGATCAGGAAAAACAGCCCGATGGCCAGGAGAATATCCACAATGATTCTGACAGCCATTAGATCCTCCCCTCCAGATAGCGGGCCACGAAAACCGTACCCACGAAGCCAAGCAGCGCGACTACCAAGGCGATGTCCAGGTAAATGGCCCGGCCGGAATACAGAGAGTACAGAGCAAGAGCCAGGGCGGACATCAAATCCAGGCTGTCGGCGGCGCACATCCGGTCAGCGGCGGTGGGGCCCTTGAAAATGCGGTAGAGCAGGAACAGGTCCAGTATCACGCAGACGATTGCCGCAATCAAAAATTCGATCATTTCCAAATCCTCCCGATCCAACGCTCCATCCGGCCCTTGATGACCTCGCCCGCCTTTTCCCGGTCGGTCTCGGTCACATTGATCCAGTGAACGTAGTAGTAGGTATTGCCCTCCTCGTCCTCGGCCACATCCATGGTGATGGTGCCGGGAGTCAGGGTGATGCTGTTACTCACAGTGGCCTGTCCGTAGTCGCTCTTGATGTCCGGGGAGGCGGGGATGCGGATGATGCCCGCCTGATAGTTGCCCAGATTGGGGCTGAGCACGATGCGGGCCATGTTCACGTTGGCCTTGATGATCTCCCAGAAGAAGATGAAGATGTTGTACACCAGCAGCATCACCAGCCGAACCGGGTTATACAGGTAGAATGCCCGGTTGTGAATGAGGAACCGACCGGAGAAGGCGGCGACCACAGCACTGACAACTGCCCCCAGAATCAGCTCCACCGGCTCTACAGACCAGGTCAGCAGCAGCCAGAACAGCATACAGAAGAGGAAGGTGGACAGCCAGACGGCAAATTTCGACGGTTTTTCCACAATTATCCCTCCTTATTTTCATCTTCCGACGACAGAACGGCGTCGATGCGGCGGTCAATCCAACCTGCCAGCTCGTCCAGACCCAGCCCGTCCCGGCTGGAGGTGCGGAAGAGGACGATCTCCGGGTTGATTCCCCGGGCGCTGCGCTCCACCCGCTCGTCGTCGAAGCCAAAGTAGTCCTTCAAATCGTACTTGTTAATGGCCAGGGCCTGGGAGGTGGAGAACATGAGGGGATACTTCTCCACCTTGTCATCCCCCTCAGGGACGCTGAGGATGGCCAGACGGAAGCTCTCGCCGATGTTGAACTCGGCGGGGCAGACCAGGTTGCCGATATTCTCCACAAAAAGCACGTCCAGACTGTCCAGGTCGAAGTGGGGAAGAATATGCTGGATGCTCATGGCCTCGATGTGGCAGGCCCCGTCGGTGTCCAGCTGGACCACCGGCAGGCCCAGAGCGTCGATCTGCTCGGCGTCGATCTGTCCGGTGATGTCCCCCTCGATGACGCCGATCCGGTACTTTGACCGGAGGCGCTCTACCAGGGAGACGATGGTGCTGGTCTTTCCGGCTCCCGGCGAGCCCAGCACGTTGATCAGGCACACCCGATGGCGGGACAGCTCTGCCTTGACGGCGTCGCTGACATCCTCGTTCCACTCCATGACCTGATGCATGACCTTGATTTCCATAAAAGTCTAATCTACCTCCAAACTCTCTACATAAAATTCTCTGCCCTGAAGCAGCTTCAGACGGGTGCTCCCGCAGTCGGGGCAGACAATGTGCAGTTTGTCCACCTGCCCCTCCCATCGGCAGTCCTCACAGCGCATGAGGATGGGGAGACGCTCCATCGTCAATACTGCGCCCTCGGCGACAGTCCCCTTGCTGATGACGTCGAAGTAATACTGGACGCATTGGGGGACCACACCGCAATACTCTCCCAGCTTGATGCGCACCTCCCGCACACGGGTGACATTGTGTTCCCGAGCGGCGGTCTGAGCAATGTCCAGAATACTCTGGGTGATGGCCAGCTCGTGCATCTTACCGATCCAGGCAGGAGAAGCAGGGGTCGATGGAGGCCACGATCAGCCCGGCATCGGCCACAGTGTTTCCCTTTAGCATGGTGGGAACGGTGGGGGCATTGCGGAAGGTGGGGACGTGGAGACTCAGCCGGTAGTTGGTGAGGCCGCCGTCGGTGACCACCTTGTAGACCAGGGGCCCACGGGGGGCCTCATGCCGGGCAGTAAACTCTCCGGCGGGCACCTTGGGAATCTTGTTGCCCAGATTGATGGGCCCTTCCGGCAGATTGTCCACCGCCTGACGGATGATTTTGATGCTCTCATAGATTTCCTGCACCCGGATGACCACCCGGGCATAGACATCGCAGGACTGCTGGACGGGGACGGCAAACTCAAAGTCCTCATAGGAGGAGTAGGGAGCGTCCCGGCGGACGTCGGCGTCCACCCCGGAGGCCCGGGAGTGGGGCCCGGCGGCCCCCAGCCGGATGGCGTCCTCAGTGGTGAGCACGCCTACTCCCTTGGTGCGCATGGCAAGGGTCTTGTCTGTGGTGAGGAAATGGGTGATGGGACCCATCTTCTGCTCCAGGTCGTCCATGGCCTCCATCAGGAGCTTTCGCTTGTTGTCGTCCAAATCCCGCCGTGCCCCGCCGATGGTGTTCATGGCGTAGTTGACCCGGTTGCCCGTGAGGGCCTCCAGCGTGTCCATGGTGCGCTCCCGGTCGTTCCAGATTTGCATGAACATGCTGTCATGACCCACAATATGGCAGGCGATGCCCAGCCAGAGCAGGTGGGAGTGAATGCGCTCCAGCTCCTCGATGATGACCCGGATATACTGTCCCCGCTTGGGAACCTCCATCCCGGCGATGTGCTCGATGCACATGGCATAGGTCAGAGAGTGAGAGTGGGAGCAAATGCCGCAGACCCGTTCCACCAGCACCAGGGTCTGGATGAAATTCCGCTCCTGGGCCAGCTTCTCGATGCCCCGGTGATTGTAGCCCACAAACACACTGGCGTCGGTGATCTCCTCTCCGTCCACCGTGAGACGGGCGTGGATCGGCTCCTCCAGCGCGGGATGGTAGGGGCCGATGGGGATGGTGTAGCTCATATTGAACCTCCTCCGTGCGGCAGCGGTCTGGGCAACCGATGCCGAAACGTTTTCATTCGCGATTTTTGACAGGAATTTATTTTTTTCATACGTTGTAATTATATAGATTTACGGGAAAAAGGTCAATAGCAGAGGGGGGAACAAATGAAAAAAACTCATATGAAACTGCTGGGAGGGAAGGTGTGACTTGGCACAGGGCGGACGGACAGAACAGAGTCCTTTGAGGGCATTTCCGATTTTTTCCGCTCTTTTTCTTGACAGAAACAGGCAAGGGCGGTATTCTATTAAAGGTCTGCGTCTGACAGACCCTAACGAACTGGAACGAGGTGCCTGCTATGAACGCCAATCTGATCTCCTATGTACCGAACCTGAGAGTGCTGGACTGCACCCTGCGGGATGGCGGACTGGTCAACGATTCTAAATTTTCCGACGATTTCGCCAAAGCCCTCTATCAGGCCGATCTGAAGGCCGGAGTGGACTACATGGAGTTTGGCTATAAGTGCGATAAGAAGATTTTCAGCCCCGACCGATACGGCAAGTGGAAGTTCTGCGATGAGGAGGACATCCGGGCTATCGTGGGGGACAACGATACCGACCTGAAAATTTCCGTCATGGCGGACGTGGGCCGGTGCGACTACAAAAAGGACATCATCCCCAAGGCGGATAGCGTTATCGACACCATTCGCGTGGCCACCTATGTCAACGCCATCCCCACCGCTATCGATATGGTGGAGGACGCCAAGAACAAGGGCTATGAGGCTACGGTGAACATTATGGCCGTCTCCAAGGTCAACGGGGAGGACCTGAAAAACAGCCTGGAGCTGCTGGGCCAGTCCAGTGTAGACGTCATCTATCTGGTGGACAGCTTCGGCTCCTTCTACCCGGAGCAGATTCGGCGGCTCACCGACCAGTATATGGAGGTCGCCGACAAATACGGCAAAAAGGTGGGCATCCATGCCCACAACAACCAGCAGCTGGCCTTTGCCAACACCATCGAGGCCATGAACAAGGGGGTGGGCGCCACCTATCTGGACGCCACCGTCAACGGACTGGGCCGGGGAGCTGGCAACTGCCACCTGGAGGGCCTGCTGAGCTTCCTCCGCAACCCCAAGTACAAGACCATCCCCATCCTGAAATTTGTGGAGAACTATATCCTGCCTCTCCGGGAGCAGGGGCTGACCTGGGGCTATGACATCCCCTACCTTCTCACGGGCCAGCTCAATGCTCATCCCTCCTTTGCCATCAAGTTCATCAAGGAGGGCAGAAAGGACTACTACAATTTTTTCCACGAGCTGGTGGATGACACGCTGTAGGCTACAGACAAGGACAGACAGACCCGCCGGAGGGACACCCTCTCGGCGGGTCTGTTGTCGCATTGGAGCTTGTTCAGTGTTCCCTGAACTATGGACCACTTGAGGCCAGACCGCCCTTTCTTGCATGTGACGATGTGCAGGTGTATAATAAAAGCGGCAAGGTCAAAGGCTCTGCTGATTTTGACAAGGAAGCGATGGCATGAAACACTTTGGCGCTACAAAGGAGCGTACTGCAACCGGCAGCTATGGCTACAGAGCAGGACGGGCACAGCAAAGACACACTCTGGTGTTCCGAGTATTGACATTGATACTGCTCATTTTCTACATTGTATTTTCTGGAAAAGAGCTTTATGACGGGACGGAAACCTTAGACCGTGGTTGGGGATATTTTCTGCTGGCGGTGGGTACGGTCTTCGTTCTGTGCCTGCTTCTTCGGGTTTGGAATGAACTGACCAGGCGGAGAGTGAGTCGGTCAGGTCTCCAGAGCCGCCGGGACTATAATGACTATCTCTGTCATTGGAGAAAGGATACCGCCACCCGCAACGCATGCCTGCTGGCGATGGCCAGGCTTGATTTATGCCTGGGCCGCCCCGAGCAGGCGTTGGAGGACCTGACCAGGCTTGTCACGGAGAGGCTGACCAAGGAGCAGTTGAAAACGTTCTATTTCTATCAGGCGGCATCTGCCCGATTGGATGGAGACGAAGCCCTGTGTACGGACGCTCTGCTGCGCTGTAAGACCATCCCCATAGAAAAAGCGGGATACCTGACGGATACGGAGCTGGACGGCCTGTTTGACGAAAATGCGTCCGACCGACTGGTGAACGCCGTGACAAACTGGGGAGGCCCGGAACCGAAGCGCTCTGTGTTACTGCCGCTATGTGTGGCACTGCTGACAGGTTATACCGCCTGGTATTACGGGATTGCCATGCTGCTGCCCAGCGGATATGAATATCGAACGGCGTTTGCCGCATTTTCTCTGTTGGTGATTTTCTGGGGCTTGGCAATACTGGCGCTGACCTTGATTTACAAGCTGACAGGCCGACTTCGGCGGCATTTCCGGCGTATCCCGTCGCGTATCTGCACCGGATTGGTGACAGCGATATTGACGCTGTTGGTGTTGGTTTTTCTGGTATGCAACGGACTGTTCCAGGTCGGCCTGCTGGACCCAGAGGAGGACGTGGGCGGCGGGCTGCTGATCGTCACCCAGGAAAACTACCTGAGGCCGGAGGCAATACCAACAGCTATTATGAAGCCGACGGCCCCTTCCTGCGTCACTACTATGGCCCGGTGGAGAGTGGGGATGAGGAAAGCAAGGCTGCCGCTGTGGAGAGCGAGACGGAGAACGGTGAAAGTATTCCTGCCGTAGAAAGCGAATCTCCCGTCGAGGAAGTGGATGACGGATCGACAGACGAGGACGCCTACCTGACCGCAGAGGAACGGGCGGAGACTGCTGCTCAGACCCGTCGGAAGGAGGAGCTGCTGCTGATTGCCCAATATCTGGCGGATAGCGGAAATCTGGACAGCACGGGACTGGAAGCCCTGGAGCCAACCGAGTCCGCAAAAGGCACCGTCTACGTTATCCTGTGGTCGGAACCATGGGAGGAGGATGAGACGGTTACCGTCCGGGGCAGACTGGTCTATGACCGGGAGTCGGACAACGGAGAATGTGATATTTTCGTCTACTACGAAGATTACATCGCCTCCGACGGCAGCGAGGCCAAAAGCACCACCATCCTGGAATTTTATGCTGTGAATCAGCAGTCCGGTGAGGTCATTCCCGGCGACAAACATAGCTGGAGCGACGTAGGTTCCGCAGAGTATCGGGAGGCCACCGGAGAATGACCTGTAGCCGTTCATATCAATTTGGAAAGAGAAAACAGTAACAGACAGACCCGCCGGAGGAATTCCCTCGGCGGGTCTGTTATTGTACTATGCGTTTTTTGCTGTTAGCTCCGTCTCCCGCCGCAGAATACTCAACGGCGGCACCGGCCCGGGCAACTGCATCCGAAACAGCATCTGGGGATGTCTCGGCTCCTCCAGGGACGTCCCATCCTCCGCTTCCATGACCGGGGCGGGGAAGGATACCGGCTTGCAGTCTGGGCCGACGATCTCCACCGGGTCCCCGGCGTGGAATTTGTTCCGCAGGCTCAGGGTGGCAAGCCCCTGCTCGTCGCAGCTCTGGACGATGGCGCAGATCTGCCACTCCCGGAGATAGCGCTCATCCGCCAGATATTGCCCCGGCTGTCCGAACCAGAAGCCGGTGGAATAGGGGCGGTGGCTGATCTTTTCCACCTCATTCCGCCAGACCGGGTCAAGGGCCTGCCCCGACTTTATGGCGTCGATGGCGTGGCGGTAGGCCCCGGTGACGATGGCGGCGTAATAAGCGCTTTTGGCCCGGCCTTCGATTTTGACGGAGCTCAGGCCTGCGTCGTACAGCTCCTGAATGTGGTCGATCATGCACATATCCCGGCTGTTGAGCAGATAGGTTCCCTTTTCATCCTCAAAGACGGGGAAGTACTCCCCGGGCCGCTTTTCCTCCATCAGCGTGTAGCGATAGCGGCAGGGCTGGGCGCAGGCCCCCCGGCTGGAGTCCCGCCCCGTCATGTAGTTGGAGAGCAGACACCGGCCGGAATAGCTGACGCACATGGCCCCGTGGACAAAGGCCTCGATTTCCAGGTCGGCGGGGGTCTTGGCCCGCAGCTTGGCAACCTCATCCAGGCTCAGCTCCCGGGCCAGAATGACCCGGCTGGCCCCCAGGTCGTACCAGGCCCGGGCGGTCTCATAGTTGCAGATGCTGGCCTGGGTGGAGATGTGGCGTTTCACATGGGGAGCGTATCGTCCTGCCAGAGTAAAGGCACCCAAATCGGCCACGATGATTGCGTCCACTCCTGCGTCCTCCAGCACCTCCAGCCAGGCGGGGAGATCTTTGACCTCACTGTTTCTAGGCATGGTATTGATGGTGACATGGCAGGCGACACCATGCTGTTTACACAGCCTGACGGCCTGGTAGATGGTCTCCTGATCGAAGTTCCCGGCAAAGGCGCGCATCCCAAAGGAGGTCCCTGCCAGATAGACCGCATCTGCGCCGTAGGCTACCGCCATGCGGAGCCGTTCCATGTCCCCTGCGGGAGCGAGCAGCTCCAGCAGAGGTGGGTTTTCTGCGCTCATTCGCCCAGATCCTCGTCCTCCACATAGAAATCATCGTCGGTGATCTCACTGTCAGAGGTGTCGGTCGTAATGCCATTGCGGTAATTGTTGAACTCCTCATAGGTGGCAAAGAAGTGAGTCGTATCATCGTCGCCCAGAATGAAGTAGTAATAGGTGGTGTTATTGGGATAAAGCGCCGCCTCGATGGCCTCCATGCCGGGGTTGCAGATGGTTCCGGCGGGGAGCCCCTCATAGAGATAGGTGTTATAGGGACTGTCGATGGCCAGGTCCTCCTCTGTGAGCTGCTCCTTGCGCTCCTCCAGGATATACTGGATGGTGGAGTCCATCTGTAGCTTGCCCAGGGTCTCTCCCGTGGGCTGGAGCCGGTTGTAGATAACAGAGGCGATATCCTTCTGATCCTCGCCGTCCGTCTCCTTTTCGATAATGGAGGCGATGATCATGATATCGTGCTGGGAATACCCCAGAAGCTCCGCCCGCTCCTTCATGTCGGAGTCGAACTTCTGAGAGTAGTTGTAGAGCATCTTGGAGAGTGCGACCTTGGCGTCTCCGTCCTTGTAGAGCTCATAGGTGTCCGGGAACAGATAGCCCTCCATCCAGTACGGGTCGTCCTGCTCCAGATCAGCCAGGAAGGTATAGTTGAACTCGTCGTTCATGGCGGAGTATTCCAACTCTTCTACGGTGCAGGCTCCCTGATCCTCCAGAAGCTGGAAAATTTCTGCCACAGTGTAACCCTCGGGGATGGTAACGGTCACTGTTTCCCGGGTGGTGGAGCTGGTGCTGATGTTGTTGAGCAGGGCGCTGTAGTCCATGTCTGTGGTCAACTCATAGGTGCCGCTGGAGATACTCTCCGCCTTGTTGGTAAAGGCAGCGAAAATCTCAAAGAGATAGGGATAGTCAATCAGTCCGGCGTCTTCCAGTTTGGCGGCCACCTCGTCGATGGAATCTCCTGCATCAATGGTGACGCTGGCGGTCAGCTCATCCTTATTCAGGGCGAGCAGGTCATTGGCCCAGCGCCAGCCGAAGGTGGCGCCCAGAAAGGCGATGGAGAGAACGCATACCACATACAGTACTGCTACCAGGAAGGTGACGCCCAGACTGCGGACTTTTGCCCGGCGGCGATGCTGCTTCGGCTCGGTCGGCTCCTTTCCGGGAATATCCAGCGACTCCGGAGGGGGCAGTGGCCCGTGGCGGTGCTCCTGATCTGACGGCTCATAGGGGGGGATGGACTCAGTCAGTCCAGAGATCTCCTGGGTAGGGGCATCGGTGACAGGAGCAGGGGCCTCCGAATCGGCGCCGTCTGCATCCTGCTCCGGCACAGGGCGGGTGTCCGCATGGGCAGACTGCTCACTGGTGGACAGTACGCCCCCCTCCCGGAGCCGGGAGACCAACAGCTCCCAGTCGATATCGTCAAAGACAGGCCCGTCGGAGTTGGACTTCGGGGGAGTGTTTCGCTCATCGTCTGCCATGTTGATGCCTCCTTTCGCCCGTACCGAAGACGGGCCGCTCAGTTATTCTTTACAGAGAATCGTCCGATGCTCAGTGAGCACCAGCCTGACGCCCAGATCGTGCTCCTCCCGGGGCACCCGGTCCTGGAGCAGCGCCTGGCGGCACAGGCCCACAGAAAAGCCGGTATACCGGGCCAGGAACCGGTCATAGAACCCGCCGCCCCGGCCCAGCCGGAACCCTGCCCGGTCATAGCACAGAGCGGGGACCAGCACCAGGTCAACAGCGTCGGCGGCGAACAGGGGACAGTCCTCCGACGGCTCCCACATCCCGTAGGGATGAAGGACGGCCCGCTCCCGGCCCTGCCAAGCCCGTAGCTCCATCTCGCCTCCCGGCAGACACCGGGGGAGCAGGACGGTTTTACCTGCTGCCGTAAGCGGTGCAAACAGCTGCTGTGTGTCCGGCTCCCGGCCCATGCCCCAGAACAGCAGCAGGACATTGCTGTCCGCCACCTGAGGGAGAGCCATCAGCCGGTCAAAGAGCAGTCTGTCGCTCTCTCCCAGTTCCTCCGGTGAGAGCGACTGTTCCAGGGTGCGCACTGTTTCCCGAAGCCGACGCTTCTCCTCAGTCGTTGTAATGGACACCCATCCGTACCTGCTCGGCGGCCTCCTTGCCACGGAGCACCTCGACCAGCTCCAGGCCAAAATCGAAGGAGGCTCCGGCGGCCTGCCCGGTGATGAACCGACCGTCCCGCACCACACGGCGCCCTGTCTTGACAACGGCAGAGCCCATGTCCTCCTCCATGCCGGGATAGACGATGGCATTGCGCCGATCCAGCAGTCCCAGATGGGCCAGAACAGTGGGTGCGGCGCAGATAGCAGAGATCCAAATACCCTGATCTGCGGCCCGCTGAAGCAGAGAGATGGCGGGAATACTGCCGGAGATGACGTTCACGCCGCCCAGTCCGCCGGGCAGCATCACCATTTCCATGTCCTCAAAGGAAACCTGATCCAGAGTTATGTCCGCCTGGACAGCAATCTTCTGACCGGAGACGACAGTCTTGTCCTCAATACCCACCAGGGCGACGTCGATCCCCGCCCGGCGCATCAGGTCGGCGGGACACAGGGCCTCCACCGTCTCAAATCCATCTCCCAGCAAAATGTAAACCATAGCAACGATTCTCCCCTCAAATTTTTATCTTTGATCCGGCTGCCAGCCGGGGGTGAATGAATTACAGCACCGATTTCACAGCGGCCCAGATGTCCCCGTGAATATCCTCGATGCTCCGCAGAGCGCCGTCCTCGACGCATGGAATCCGCCGCCAGCCCAGGATGTCTGCCGCCCGCCCGGCGCAGGCGCGGCACCGGGAGAGATAATCCCTGTCCTGCTCGTGGATGTCGGCGTGGGTGTGGGTGGCCGCCTCCCGGGAACGAAGGAGGGAGACGGACAGTCCGGTGGGCATATCCAGATAGCACACCAGGTCGGGCCTGGGCAGCCCCAGCCGCTGATACTCATACTCATAGAGCCAGCGGAAGAAATCATCCTGCTCGTCCTCCGGCAGCTTGCTCCCCTGGTGAACGGCGTTGGAGGTGGTGTACCGATCGGAGACCACAAGACCGCCGGATTCATACCACTGGCCCCAGTCCTGACGGTAGGAGGCGTAGCGGTCTACCGCATAGAAGGAGGAGGCTGCATAGGCGTTCACATCTCCCGGATGGGCGCCGAAGGCACCGGAGAGATAGAGCCGGATCAGTGCAGAGGACTCCTCCTGATACCTGGGAAACACCAGACTGCGGAAGGGGAGACCCTCTGCCTCCAGCCGCCCGGTAAGCAGGCGGAACTGGGTGGATTTCCCCGACCCGTCGGTGCCCTCCAGGACGATCAATTTTCCTGTCATGAGGTGAGCGACCTCCTTTTTGCCCCATGGTCGGGGCGATACACTTTAACTATATCATACACTGCCGAAATTGTCCACTCATCTTTCAGACGAAAACAGGGGAGCAGGGAAGGGGGAATTTTTCCGGAGATGAAAGAAAAAAGCAACGGCACTTGACCCGTATGGGGGGAAGTGTTATTATTTTAACAGGCGTTTGGGAAAGCGTTTTCCCAGCCGAATCATAAAAGAATACGTAAAATCAGATACGAGGTGCATGGACAGTGATTACCAGCTTTGACGAACTGATCTCCCATGTGAAGGAGTGCGGCAAGAAAACGGTGTCTGTGGCGGTGGCAGAGGACGAGGCCGTTTTGGAGGCGGTTCACGCCGCCCGGGAGCAGGGCATTGCCGACGCCATTCTGGTGGGCGATGAGGAGAAGATTCGGACCATCGCAAAGGGCCTGGGCATTGACCCGGACGAGTATCGCATCATCAATGAGCCGGACCATACCCAGGCTGCCCGGACAGCGGTGAAGCTGACCCACGACGGGGTGGCGGATATGTATATGAAGGGCCTTCTGGACACCAAGGGATTCCTGAAAAGCGTCCTGGACAAGGAGGTGGGCCTACGCACGGGCAAGCCCCTGTCCCACGTGGCAGTGTTCGAGGTGGAGGGCGTCCGGCAGCTCCTGTTTCTCACCGATGTGGCTTTCATGACCTACCCCACCCTGGAGGACAAGGTCCACATCATCGAGAATACGGTGGCCGTCTGTCATGCCTGTGGCATTGAGAACCCCAAGGTGGCTCCTCTTGCCGCTGTGGAGGTGGTGAATCCCAAGATGCCTGTGACGGTGGAGGCCGCTGAGCTCACCCGGATGAACGAGGAAGGGAAAATCACCGGCTGCATCGTGGACGGCCCCCTCTCTCTGGACATTGCCATCGACCCGGAGGCGGCGGCTCACAAGGGCGCCACTGGGCGGAAGATCGCCGGAGATGCCGACGTGCTGCTCTTCCCGGACATTCACGCGGGCAACCTGGTTTACAAGTGCCTGGTCCACACAGCGAAGGTGGAAAATGGCTGCATCCTCACCGGCACCAAGGTCCCGGTGATTTTGACCAGCCGCTCCGACTCCTTCCAGACCAAGGTGAACTCCATCGCACTGGCAGCGGTGGTGGCCGAGGCCATGAAGGGCCAGAACTGAGAGAGGAGAAATTGTCATGTCGATCAAAAGCCTGATCATCAATCCCGGCTCCACCTCCACCAAGATCGGCGTCTTTGAGGACGAGACGCTGCTGTTTGAGGAGACGCTCCGGCACTCCACGGAGGAAATCTCCCGCTACGCCACTATCATCGACCAGAAGGATTTCCGCAAGGAGATTATCCTGGACTTCCTGAAAAAGAAAAACTGCGATATCCGCTCCATGGATGTCATTGTGGGTCGGGGCGGACTGCTCAAGCCCATCCCCGGCGGCACCTATGCCGTCAGCGACGCGCTCCTGGCGGACCTGAAGGCGGGGGTGCAGGGACAGCACGCCTCCAACCTGGGGGGTATTCTGGCCCGGGAGATCGGGGACGAGATCGGCGTCCCCTCCTATATCGTGGACCCGGTGGTGGTGGACGAGCTGACCGACGTGGCCCGGCTGTCCGGCATGCTGGAGCTGCCCCGGCGGAGCATTTTCCATGCCCTGAACCAGCGGGCGGTGGCCCGGCGGTTTGCCAAGGAGAACGGCTTTGCCTATGAGGAGCTGAACCTCATCGTCATCCATATGGGCGGCGGCGTCTCGGTGGGCGCTCATCGGAAGGGCCGCATCGTGGACGTGAACAACATCCTGGACGGGGAAGGAGCCTTCTCCCCGGAGCGGGCGGGGACCGTGCCGGTGGGCGATCTCATCAAGCTTTGCTTCTCCGGAAAGTACACCGAGAAAGAGCTGTACAAAAAGATTTGTGGTAACGGCGGTTTTAACGGTTATCTGGGCACCAACAGTGCCCAGGAGGTGCAGAAGCGAGCAGAGGCGGGAGACGCCCAGGCTGCCCTTGTGCTGGACGCCTTCTATTATCAGATCGCCAAGGACGCCGGGGCCATGGCCGCCGTGCTGGACGGCAAGGTGGACCAGATCATCCTCACCGGCGGCATCGCCTATTCTCCCATGACCCGGGAAAAGCTGTATGAGAAGATCGGCTGGATCGCTCCCTTTACCGTATATCCCGGCGAGGACGAGCTGTTGGCCCTGGCCCAGGGCGGTCTGCGGGTGCTCAGCGGCGAGGAGCAGGCGAAGGAATATTGAAATATTTCAGGGTCACGCAAAAAACAGGCTACAGGATATAATATACAGGCAGCAGACGCTCCGATGCGGAGCATCTGCTGCCTGTACTTTGTCAGAACAGTGAAAGTGAATCTATCCGCAGAGAGCCTGCGCAGAATAGATTGACACAGCCCATTTTATCATCTATAATAAACTAGAACAAATGATTTAGTGGGGGCGGTCATCATGCCTTTCATGCTGGTGCGCAACGATATCACAAGTATGCAGGTCGATGCTGTGGTCAACGCGGCCAACAGCTCCCTGAATCCGGGCGGCGGCGTCTGTGGCGCTATCTTTCGGAAAGCCGGCTATTCCCGACTGCTTCAGGCATGTCAGGACATTGGCCATTGTGACGTAGGGCAGGCAGTCATCACAGACGGCTTCGCCCTACCCGCCCGGCACATCATTCATGCGGTGGGACCTGTCTGGCAGGGCGGGGACAAGAATGAGGCGGCGCTTCTTCGAGCCTGCTACACCAATGCCCTGCTGCTGGCGGAAAAAAGCGATTGTCAGTCAGTGGCCTTTCCACTGATCTCCTCCGGCATTTATGGCTATCCCAAGGAGGAGGCGCTTCAGGTGGCGACATCCGCCATTGAGACATTCCTTCAGGAGCACGAGATGACGGTGTATCTGGTCATCTTCGATCAGGAGCTTCTTGCCATCGGCGAGCGGCGGTATGGGGACATCCAAAGGTACATCGACGACCACTATGTGGAGCGTCAGGAGCGCGCATACGGCGCCAGACGGAGCGAGCCTGCTCAGCGTATTCAGCAGATGGAGCAGGAGGAGCAGTTCCGGCTGGCTATGGAGCGGCAGGAACAGGATGGCGCCCCGGAGCAGGACAGGGCCGCCCGGGCACCGGCTCCCAGCGCGTCCATCCTGCCCCAAAAAGGCCAGGCAGGCGCTTCGAAAAAGAAAAAGAAATCTGAGCCAAAGCCGACTGCCTCCGTCTCTTTCAGCCAATCGGAGCCAAGCCTGCCCGGTGCCGCAATGCCCTCGGCTGGTGCGGCCCGCTAGCTGAGCGATCTTCCCCTGGACGAGTCCTTCTCCACCATGCTGTTCCGGCTCATCGATGAGAAGGGAATGTCGGATGTGGAGGTCTACAAGCGGGCCAACATGGACCGCAAGCTGTTCCCCAAGCTTCGGAAGGCGGACTACAGCCCCAGCAAGCAGACGGTCATTGCCCTGGCCATCGCCCTGCGGCTGAACCTGGACGAGACGAAGGACCTGCTGGGCCGGGCAGGATATGCCCTCTCCCACAGCATCCGGTTCGACGTTATCATCGAATATTTCATCGTAAAGCAGGAATATGACATCTTCGTCATCAACGAAGGGCTGTTCTATTACGACCAGCGGCTGCTGGGGGCCTGAACGATAACGACAAGAGAGGAGAGGTACAACATGAAGGGAGATCTGATTGCGGCGATCATCTGGTTCGTGGCGGCGGCAGTTGGCCTGGTCTATGGGCTGGCGAGCGACCAGTGGGGCTATCTGTTGCTGGCCGTTATCTGCGTGATCGGCGGGGGATACCGGGTGAAGAAATACCTGGACGGCGGCAAAAACGGCGACAGCAGGTCCTGAAGAAAGGGAAGATCTGCACCATCGCCGGAAACCGAACAGGCGTAAACCCTCCGAACCTCCCATATACTTCCACCGGGAGGGATGGAGATGAGAAAGGCAACCATAAGGCGGGCTGTGATCAGTCTGACCCTGGCGGCGGCCATGGGTTCCTTTACCCTTTGGTGTGGGCAATTGGAGGCAAGAGAAACCTTTTCGCCCCGGCTGCGGGAGGAGTACATCCTGGTCATCGACCCGGGCCACGGCGGGGCGGACGGCGGGGCCGTCTCGGTCTCCGGAGTGGCGGAGAGCGAAATCAATCTGGCCATCGCCCTGAAATGCGACCAGATCGCCGGGCTGTTCGGCCAGCAGACCGTCCTGCTACGGGACACGGAGGAATCTCTGGCGGACCCGGAGGCGGAGACGGCGCGGGAGCAGAAGCGCAGCGACATGGAAAACCGGGTGGCGATCGTCAACGCCACCTCCGACGCCCTGTTGCTGAGCATCCACCAGAGCCAGTATACCGATTCCAAATACTCCGGCGCACAGGTCTTTTACCAGCTGGATGAGGAGAGCCAGGGCTGGGCGGAGCTGACCCAGACCTTGCTCCGGGAGTGCCTTGACAGCGACAACCGGCGGCAGGCCAGGGAGATGCCCTCCGACCTCTACCTGATGAGCCACATCACCTGCCCGGCCATCCTGGCGGAGTGCGGCTTCCTCTCCAACCCGGAGGAGGACCACCGGCTCCAGGACGACGGCTATCAGACACAGATGGCGGTAGTGCTCATGGGAGCCTGCCTGGGCTATTGGTACGGCAGCTCGGAATAACCCGATACAGGCAATACGGAGATAAAAATGAAGAATAAGACGACTTTTTATTGCACAAGCTGTGGGAACGAGTTCCCCAAGTGGCAGGGGAGATGCCCCGGCTGCGGCAGCTGGAATACCATTGTGGAGCAGCCCACGGAGAGCCGGAGCAAGAATCCGGTGCCCACCGTCTCCTCCGGTCGGCCTGTGGGTCGGGCCATGCCTCTCTCCCAGGTGGAGATGGGAGAGGAGATCCGCTTCTGCACCGGTATGGGGGAGCTGGACCGGGTGCTGGGGGGTGGTGCCGTCAAGGGCTCCTTCGTCCTGGTGGGCGGCAGCCCCGGCATCGGGAAATCCACCCTGATGCTTCAGATTTGCGACACGCTCTCCGCCTCCTATCGGGTGCTGTATGTCTCCGGGGAGGAGTCCGCCCGTCAGATCAAGCTCCGGGCTCAACGGCTGGGCGTAGCGGGGGACGGAATGTACCTGCTGGCGGAGACCAATTTGAATCAGATCCTCAGCAGCGTGGACGAGGTCAAGCCGGATATTCTGGTGGTGGACTCCATCCAGACCATGTACCAGGACGGGTCGGAGTCTCTGCCCGGCAGCGTGGCCCAGGTGAAGGCCTGCGCCATGAGTCTGATGGAGCTGGCTAAGGGCAACGGCATCACCGTCTTTGTCATTGGCCACATCAACAAGGAGGGCTCCATCGCCGGACCCAAGGTGCTGGAGCATATCGTGGACTGCGTGCTGTCCTTTGAGGGAGAGCAGAATCTGGTCTATCGTATCCTCCGGGCTACCAAGAACCGGTTTGGCGCCACGGACGAGATCGGCGTCTTTGAAATGCTGGACTCCGGCCTCCGGGAGGTGCCCAATCCCTCGGAGATGCTCCTGTCCGGCCGACCTGCCGGAACGCCGGGGAGCTGTGTCACCTGCGTCATGGAGGGGGTGCGTCCCGTTCTGGCGGAGGTCCAGGCACTGGTGACGCCCAGCAGCTTCGCCGTCCCCCGGCGCACCAGCAACGGCATCGACTACAACCGCTCCATGCTGCTCCTGGCCGTGCTGGAAAAGCGGGGCGGTCTCCGCATCAGCGGCTGTGACGCCTATATCAACGTGGTGGCGGGCCTGAACCTGAACGAGCCTGCGGCGGACCTGGCGGCAGTGCTGGCTTTGGCCTCCAGCTTCCGGGACCGACCGGTGCCGGACGACCTGGCCGCCGTGGGAGAGGTGGGCCTGACGGGAGAGGTTCGAAGCGTCAGCGTCCTGGGACAACGGCTGTCTGAAATTCACCGGCTGGGCTTTCACAAGTGTCTGGTCCCCGCCAGAGGCGTGAAGGATATTGATATCCCGGGGATGCAGCTCATCCCGGTGCGCAACATCCGGGAGGCGCTGGTGGTGCTGGCGTGAGCGCAGAACGGAGGGACGCGTATGAAGGAGAAATACATCCGTCAGTCGGAGCTGCGGGCCTTCCTGCGAAAGCAGGTCGTCCTGAGCAGACGCCGGGCCAGAGCGGCGTTGGGGATAGATCGGGATGCGCTGATGGATGAGACTGCCGTGGATGAAAAGGAGATCATTCTGCTCCAGCGGGCCGAGGAGGAGATGATCATAGAGCTGTGGCGGTGG
The DNA here is from genome assembly GCA_021201185.1 of Clostridiales bacterium. Taxonomy (GTDB): domain Bacteria; phylum Bacillota; class Clostridia; order Oscillospirales; family Oscillospiraceae; genus Onthomonas. The sequence goes on along the minus strand of JAJQFJ010000015.1, from coordinate 65,065 downwards.
GCGTCGGAAAACAGCTGTATGGGCGATCTGGTGCTGTTTACGGGCGAAGGACCCGGTGTGTCCGGAAAGATCTCAGAATGAAAAAACATATCAGGCTTTTTCAAATATATATCCTCCTGCTGATTGCCTTTTTCATTTTCTTCGGCATAGCTGCTTATTGCGAAATCAGAGGAACCAAAATGATCTATGTCAACAACAATAATGAAGCAGAAATCACAGAGATGCTGGAAGACGGTGAAATCTCAATCAGTGGTGAACTGAGCTCTGTCTCCTGCAAGCAGGGGCTTGGCGATTGGACATTATATCTCCAATATGAGGACGGAAGCCGGGACAGTCATTTTCTAGATGACGGTGTAGCCATTGATATACACGGGTACATCAGCAAAAACGGTGTGGTCGGCGGTATCAAGGGAGAGGTGTCCAGATACGGCGCGGGGATATGCTTGATTTACGTCGTGCCGTATTCGTTTTATAAGCTCATTATGTTCGGCAGAGATTTAGAGATGAAGAAATACAACAGAGATCGCCAATGAACGGGCTCGGTTATGCTGCCCGGTCTGTTATTTGTGGCTGTTTCTGTCATGCCGTTCTTGACAGAAATCTGTCGGTGTGGTATGCTGGAGCCAATCAAACAAGGAACAGGAGGCAGGGGACTCCGCCTGAGAGAAGCGGCTGCGAAGCGAAAGGCCGCTTTTTTCCAAGACACAAACCTGAACAAAATAAAAATTTTGTTCAGGTTGAGGGAGGTGAAAACCGCCTGACCGGGCCGGGGTACCCCTGATTTTGACCATGGATTACCGAGAATTTGCATCGCCCCTGCTGTGTGACTTTTTATCCTATCATGAGACGGTAAAAGGTCATTCCAATCTCACCGTTGACGAATACTGTCTTGATCTGCGGAGCTTTTTCCGTTATATGAAACGGCTCAAGCGCGTCGTCCCGCGGGATATGCCGGAAAATGAGATTCCTATCGACGATATTGACATCGACTTTATCCGTCAAATCTCGCTCAGCGACGTCTATAGCTATCTGACTTACCTGAACCGCGAAAAAGGCCTCAACGAGGCGTCCAGGGCCAGGAAGATCTCCGCCATCCGCTCGCTGTTCAAATACCTGACCGTCAAGACCCACAAGCTGGAGGAAAATCCCATCCAGGATCTGGACTCGCCGAAGATTCGGAAATCTCTGCCCAGATATCTGACTCTGGAGGAATCCGTCCGGCTGCTCAACTCGGTCCAGGGCAAAAATCAGGAGCGGGATTACTGTATTCTGGTGTTCTTCCTGAACTGCGGCCTGCGTATCTCCGAGCTGGTGAACCTGAATGTGTCCAGCATCCAGGGAAATACCGTCCGTGTGCTGGGAAAAGGCAATAAAGAGCGGATTTTGTACTTAAATGATAGCTGTGTGGACGCTTTGGAGAACTATTTGGTGGTTAGAAACGGCATGACCCTGATCGATCCGGAGGCTTTGTTCGTCAGCAACCAGAGAAAACGCATTTCTAAAAGTGCTGTCCATTTGATGATCAAAAAAGCTCTGGCCGCCGCCGGACTGGACCCCAGCCTGTATTCTGCCCACAAGCTCCGCCACACCGCCGCGACGCTGATGCTCCAGAATGGCGTGGATGTCCGCACCCTGCAGGAGGTTTTGGGCCACGATCACCTGAACACCACCCAAATCTATACCCATGTCAGCAACGAAAATCTGGCGGACGCCGCGGAGATGAACCCACTGGCTCATATCAAGGGGAAAAAATGAGGCTTCCGTACATCTTACTGCATAAAAAAACGTGCAGAGCAGACCTTTGTATCGTCTGCTCTGCGTTTTTTTATCATATCAGAGGATAATGCAGATCAGCCCTCCGGTGCCCTCGTTGATGATGCGCTCCAGGGTCTCCCGAAGCTTGACCCGGGCGTCCTCCGGCATCCGGTTCAGCTTTCCCTGGAGGTCCTCGTTGACCAGCTCGTGAAAGGATTTGCCGAAGATGTTGGATTCCCAGATCTTTTGGGTGTCCCCCTCAAACTCCTGGAGCAGATAGTGGATCATCTCCTCGCTCTGCTTTTCACTGCCCACGATGGGCGAGAGGACCGTCTCAATGTCCGCCCGGAGCATGTGGATGGAGGGTGCGCTGGCCCTGAGACGGACGCCGTAGCGTCCCCCCTGCCGCATGATCTCCGGCTCCTCCAAGGTCAGCTCATCCATGGACGGAACGACGATGCCGTATCCGTTCTCCCGGACCTCCCGGAGGGCGTCGCTCACCTTGTCATACTCCCGTTTGACCGTGGAGAGCTGGGTTAGGAGCTGGATCAGATCGCCGTCGTCTCCCACGGCAAAGCCGGACTGCTTGCTCAGCGTTTCGTAGAACAGCCCCCTTGGGACCTCTACGGTGGCCTGGACCACTCCCCTGCCCAGGTCTATCCCGGACAGCTCGCACCGGCTGACGCTCTCACAGGTCCCCAGCCTGGCCAGACTGTCCCGTACCTGCCGGATGCGACCGATCTGTCCGCCGATTTCCTGAATGGACTGGTAAAGTCCGGATTTGATGGGGTGGTCATAGGGCAGTGCGTCCACCCAGGAGGGCAAAAACAGCTCCAGCTCCTGTAACGGGAACTCATAGAGGACGGACTGGATGATCTGGGTGACATCCTGCTCCCGAAGCTCCAGACAGTTCACCGGGAGACAGCTGACCTCATATCGGGAGGAGAGGTCTGATGCGATGGCTTTCGCCCGGTCGGAGCCCGGCTCCTGGGAGTTGAGCAGCACCAGGAAGGGCTTGTTCAGCGCCTTCAGCTCCTGAATAACACGTTCCTCCGCCTCCAGATAGTCCTCCCGGGGAATCTCGGTGACAGTGCCGTCGGTGGTCACGACGATGCCAATGGTGGAGTGCTCGGCGATGACCTTTCTGGTGCCCAGCTCGGCGGCCTCCGCCATAGAGACCTCGTGGTCGAACCAGGGGGTGGTGACCATTCGGGGGCTGCCGCCCTCTGTCTGTCCCACGGCTCCGTCCACCAGGTATCCCACCGAGTCGATCAGGCGGACGGAAAACCGGATACCACCCTCCAGCTCCACTTGTGCGGCCTCCTCCGGGACGAACTTTGGCTCGGCAGTCATGATGGTCCGCCCACTACCAGACTGGGGGAGCTCATCTCTGGCCCGCTCCCGGCGATAGACGTTTTCAATGTTGGGAATCACCAGCGTCTCCATAAATCGCTTGATGAAGGTGGACTTCCCTGTCCGAACCGGACCTACGACCCCGATATAAATGTCCCCTTCTGTCCGCTGGGCAATTTCCTCATAGAGCTTGACGTGTTCCATCTGATCCCTCCCTCACCGCTTCCGGGGGATCAGCAGCATCTGATCGCCCAGTGTCTGATCCTCTGCCAGTCCGTTGGCAGCGCAGATCTCTTGACAGGTGGTGGAGCAGCGCTTGGCAATGTCCCACAGGGACTCCGATGGGGCAGGACGGCGCAACACCACAGAGGGCTGTCCGCTGTGTTCCTTTGGATGCTCCTCATCTACCTCCAGCCCCGTCAGACAGGCGACCGCACTTTTTTCCGCAGCATGGATGTGCAGGGTGATCATCCCCCGCAGCTCCAGCCCAGCAGCAGCGGACAGCGCCTCTATCTGAACCAGCAGGCAGTTGCATTGAAGCTGCTGCTCCGGCGGACAGGAGGACTGAAAAGAGACAGAAAAAGAGCGCAGGACGGAAAATGGGTTTCCTTCCTCATCCAGACACAGAGCTGTGGCGGAGACGGGGGCGGTCACATTATATTGGTCGGCGTCCCTCACCACCTGAGCAAGTCCCAGCTCTCCGTGGCAGTCCAACACCGCCTGAATGTTACGCTCACAGGCGACAGACTCCCGCACGGGCAGCCGGGATTCCTCGTGGCTCTGTCGGCAGATGTCCCACAGCTCTGTATGCAGCTCTGTGGGGTAGTAAATGCTGTAGGCATCTGTCATCAATGTGACAGGGATGCGCTCGCAGAAGACTGCCTGAGCGCACAGCTCCAGGGTGATGGGCAGGGTGCGCCCGTCCCCGGAGAGCGGACCGGTCTGACAGCTCTGGATCTGAAGACGTACCTGATACTGGGCACCCTCCCCCACTCCGGCGGCATCCAGCATCTGGGAAAAGGGGAGCTCAAAGCCGTTGGAAATCAGTTCTCCCCCATCCTCCTGCCAGAGACCCTGGACCCGGACGGTTCCCTTTAGCACCAGTTTGGAGCCGATCAGCCTGGCCTCCGGGCAGCAGGCCTCTGGCCGGAGCCGCAGGGGCGCCCCAGAGATGGCCCGACTGCCAGACAATCTCAGCTCATCCTCCAGGATAAAGACCTTTTCAGCAGTCTGGGTCACCAGGTCGGTCTGCTCCTGCTGCTGCCGGGTCTGGACCCCCAGGGCATCGTCGGCGGCCAGGGCACTGTAGGCCCGTAGAGTCTGGAGCCGGTAAAGCTGCACCTTCTCGCAAACATCTGTGCGGATCAAAACCTTTCTTGGGTTTAAAATACGGGTCTCTGTAAAGGACACCCAGGCATCGGCCAGCAGACGGGCATTGCCGTCCACCTGTGCACATTCGCTCAAATGCTGAAAAGGCAGCTCTGCCTCCAGCCTTTGCAGTCCTCTGCCCCCTTCCGGGATGTACAGGATGTTCACCCTGACCCGACCTGTCAGCAGTGCACCGGAATCTGTCACCTCCCGCCGGGTCAGGCAGCAGAAGCCCCAGGTGTCTGCTACCTGTGCTATGTCCGGGCAGGCGTCCGGGACGATCATTTCCAGCGTCTCCTCTCTGCTGTACCTGCTGTCCTGTATCAGCTCGAGGCAATCAGCGCTGGTCCCTGTCAACTCAAGTTCCAAAAGGCATCCTCTCCTTTGTGTCCGGTCAGTCCGGACACGGTTCTGAAAGAGAGTATGCGCCATCGTCACCTGTCATTCCTTGAAATCGATGTGGAAGACCAGCTTGAGCAGACCGGAGAGAAATTTCGGCGACCGCAAAAGAATGATTTTCAAGATCGTGCCCCCTTCCCTGCGCAGCATCTACAGGACGAACAGAGAAACCGACCCTCTGGATACCCTGCTGTTACAGGATATGCAGAGGGTCGGCGGTTTGTGTCAGGCGGATATGGGACCGGAATTACTGGCAGAGGGCAGAGACACCCGTCTGATTATACCAGCTGAGTCCGTTAGCGCTCTTTGCCCGAACGGTATAGTAATAGGTCGTGCCGGAGACGCCGGTGGTGTCGGTATAGCTGGTGATACTGCCGCTGTCCAGGGTGGCGATCCTCACCCAACCGGAGCCACAGGTCTTACGATAAATCAGATAGGAGGTCGCTCCGCTGACCTTGATCCAGCTCACTGTAATGCCGGAGACGGTGCTGTTCGCATTGCTGAGTTGTGGGGCCGCGAGATAATGAATCGAAAGACCAGCCTTGTCATAGCTGCCATAAAAGGTCGTCCCATTGATGGAGGTACATGCCTGTACTGTATAGTAATACTCTTGTTGGCATAGACCATGGCGCCGTATCCAGCGGCATCCACCGTATTACAGAAGGCCAGACAGATATTGGTCCGCTGGGTCTTGGTCAGGCTGGCCGTCGCCAGACGACCAGTGGTGGTCGTATAATACTCATAATACAAAACGATAGGGAGGGTAATGGAATAACCTTCACACATCTGGAGGGCAAGGTTGGCCTCTGCTTTGGCCTCAGAGGTGGTGATCGCCTGAGAGTAGACGTACACGCCCACTTCCAGCCCGGCAGCGAGAGCACCCTCGACGTTCGTCTCAAACATGGAGTCCTTATAAAACGTCCCGTCGCTGGCCCCGCGATAGCCGCAACGAATCATCACAAAGCTGATGCCGGACGCCTTGACCTTTGTCCAGTTGATCGTGCCGTTCCACTTGGAGACGTCAACGCCCTTGGTGATGGTATATCCGTTGAATTGACTGCTGTGGGAATAGGTGGCAACGGTAGAGATGCCGTCGTCCTCATTTTCCTCAACCGCCCCGTTCTCCAGCAGCTGGAGGAATTCCGGGTCGTTATAGTCCGCCTCAAAGCCGCTGTAGAGGGTGATATCCTCATCTGCGGCGTCTGACGACGCCTCCCCAGTGGCCTCAGATGCGGCAGTTTCCTCTTCTTCAGCAACGTCCCCGGCATCGTCTGCTTCATCGATGATTGCCGTCTCCGCCGATTCATCTGTAGCGGCAACGGTATCTTCGCCTGTCCCATCTGTTTAGACAGCGGCGACGGAGGAAGTATCTTCTGCCTCATCGGTCGTGATTTCGGCGGCTTCCTCTGTCTCAGATGTCTCAGAGGCCAATTCCTCCTCATTCGCAACCGTGACATCTGCCGCCTCTTCCACCGTCTCTGTGGCAAAGGCAGGGACACACAGCTGTAAACAGAGCACAGCGGTCAAAAGCAACGCGATCATTCTTCTCATTTCATTTTCTCCTTCTCGCATGGGTCAATAGGCTCCGGCTGTGACCGGATTAAATAGACGTGACCGTCCCGAATGGTAATTCCCGCTGTGTTCCCCGGCAGGATCTCGTTGCTGATCGACCGGGTAGAGCCGCGGCGAAGAGTAAAATCATCCAGCGGATAGCGGACACCGGTCAGCGTAACACCGGTGACTGTTGCGTCCAAGGGGATTAGCCCCAGATAGTGGTATTTGGGACGGTTTTCGATCTGGTAGCTGCCGGGCCTCAGGAAACGCATCTCGTTTGTCCTGTCCAGCAAAATACCGTAGCCGCCCCGCTGATCGATCTGCTCCAGAAGGCCCAGGTTTGCCAGGTGATGGTCTCCCCTGCCACCGGTGCAGCCCAGGAGCAACAGTTCCCGGAAGCCCAGCTTGAGGGCCTGATCAACGGCCATCTCCATGTCGGAGACATCCTTTTCCGACGGCAAAAGGGTGGCAGGCAGTCCCTCCGGCCGTCCACCAGAATCATTGTCACCTACATACCAGTCCGGACGCAGACCCAGCTGCTCTGCCAACTCCCGTCCACCATCGGCACAGATGATAAAGTCATCCGGCCGAATCCGCTCTGCCAATCCTGATGGGATGCCGGACGCTGAGCCGATCAGGACGGCCCGTTTTTTCCTCGATTCTCCCAAGGCCGATACTCCTTTGCCTGTTGATAGAGTCGCACATAGCTGTCGTGACGGCTTTTGGATACCTTGCCCTGCTCTATCGCTTTCAGCAGACCACAGCCCTTTTCCCTGACATGGGCGCAATCCACGAAGGCACAGTCAGACAGGTAGGGGCGAAATTCCGGAAAATAGCCCGCCAACGCCTGAGCGTCCATCAGCTCAGGGGACTGAGGGTCGAAGGCGGCGAAGCCGGGGGTGTCTGCCGCCAGAGCATTTCCGGGGAGACGAAACAGCTCCACCATCCGGGTGGTATGCCTCCCGCGGCCCAGCTTGGCACTGACCTCGCCGGTGGCCAATTCCAGACTTTCCTCCAGAGCGTTGAGCAGGCTGGACTTCCCCACCCCTGAATTGCCGGTAAAGACGGAGATGCGATCCCGGAGACAGGAACGAATCTCCTCCACCCCCTGGCCTGTCCTGGCACTGCACGGAATGACAGTGAATCCGGCGTTTGCATAAATCTCTGCCAGCTCCGGGACCGGGACCAGGTCCCATTTGTTGAACAGGATAACCGGCTGGCAGTCCACAGCGATGGCCAGGGCGGTGATCCGGTCAATCAGGAACGGGTCAGTCACCGGAACTGCCCCGGAGGCCACGATCAATATCTGATCCATATTGGCCACGGCAGGACGATCCAGGGCATTGCGCCGTGGAAGGATGGAATCCAGGGCTCCCTCGCTCTCGTTGAGCGGAGTGATTTCCACCCGGTCTCCCACCAGAGGCTTCTGCTTTTGATAGCGCAGCTTGCCCCTACCGCGACACCGGAGGGTCTGCCCCTGAACGTCTACATCATAAAAGCCGCTGAGAGAGCGGACAATGACCCCCGTCACTCAGAAATGTCCTCACAGGTAAAGACGTTGGTCTGTACCCCGTCAACCAGGACGATGATGTCGCTAATCTCCCCGCTGTATACGGTAGACGCCTGGGTCGCATCTGCGGAATAGGTCATATTCAGAATAACCTCCCCATTGATCGATACCGATACGGTGGGCGTGGTTCCCGTGTCCTCTTCTGATGTGTGGAGAGGAATGAGGATCTCATAAACCGGCGTTGTGGCGGTCTGCCCGGAAGAACTGTCAGCGGAGGAAGTGTCAGAGCTTTCTGTACTTTCGGTATCCGTATCAGTGCTGTTCCCCGAACTCAGCGAGCCATCACTAATCTGGACATGAACGACTGTGCCGGGGTCCGCTTCGCTGCCGTACTTCACGCTCTGATAGATGATTTCCCCGGCGGTTCGGCTCCCGGCGACGGTCACACAGTCGCCCAGAGTCAGCCCAATACTCTCCAGGGCCTCCTCGGCCTCATCCCGGTCCATACCCACCAGATTGGGCATAGTGACCGCCCGCACCTCAGGCCCCTTGCTGACATAGAGGATGACGGACTGGCCCTCCTCCAGCACTGAGCCGGAGACGGGGTCGGTGGAGACAATCAGTCCTTCGTCAATAATGTCGGAATAGACCCGGTCGCCATAGGAGACCACCACGCCGTAATCGTTCTCCAGCTCCGCCTCAGCAGTGCGGTAATCCTTCCGGAGAAGGTTTGGCATATAAATGCTGTCGTCCTCCAGCACACCGGAGCTGACCACAACACTGATGGTAGTCAGATCGCTCTTGGTCGTGCTTCCGTGAGAGGGCGTCTGGGAGATGATATCCCCCGCCTCTACGGAATCGTCGTACTGAGTGGAGGAGATGACCACCTCAAAATGTCCGCCAAGCTCGGTGGCGATCAGTTCCTTGGCCTCATCCACCGTCATGCCGGAGAGAGAAGGCACCTCATAGACATCTCCCGTATCTAGAATATCCTCCAGGAAATTCTGGTAAAGCATAAAACAGATTGCGATGATAACGCCTACGATCGCTACAATGGCGCAGGTATAGATGATGCGGGCCTTTTTTCGCTGCTGATCCTCATAGGCCTCCAATGCAGCCGTGTTTTCGAATTCCAGCTCCCCGTCTCCGACGCTCTGCTCCGTCTGGCTGACTGTCCTTACGGAGCTGACCGGGGCCGCAGGCTGTGGGTGGTCAGTGTTGGGGGAACAGTCGGAAGCCTTTGTTTTGGGGTCCCATGGATCTGCATAGGGGAACACGATCTGCGGGTTCCGGCGAAACTCCTCCAGGTCCTTTAAAACCAGCTTGGCATCGGCATAGCGCAACTCCAGCCGGGCACACATACACTGCTTGCAGATCTGCTCCATGCCCACAGGTACCCGGGGATTCAACTCACGAGGGGGCTTGGGCGTGGAATTGATGTGCTGGAGGGCAATGGAGACTGGCGTATCCCCGTCAAAGGGCAGCTGTCCGGTGAGCATTTCGTACAGAACGATACCGGCGGAGTAGATGTCGCTCCTGGCATCCACCGAAAGTCCCTTCGCCTGCTCCGGGGAGACGTAGTGGACACTGCCGAACGCCTCGGTAGTCAGCGTTTTCTGACTGTCCATGATTCGGGCGATACCGAAATCGGCCACCTTGACGCTGCCGTCCCGGAGGACCATGATGTTTTGGGGCTTGATGTCCCGGTGGACAATGCCGCGGCTGTGAGCATGGCGGAGGGCCTGCATGATCTGGGTCGTGAAGTGGAGGGCCTCCCGCCAGTCCAGAACACCGCCCCGCTTCTGCATATACTCCTTCAGGGTAATGCCCTCGATCAGCTCCATGACGATATAGTCCGCACCCTCGAACTGACCCACGTCGTAGACACTGACGATGTTGGGGCTGGACAGCATGGCGACAGCCTGGGACTCGGTGTGGAACCGGCGGCGGATATCGTCGTCCAGCATCATGTTGGGGCGCAGAATCTTGACCGCTACCAGCCGATTCAGGCGATGGCACCGGGCCTTATAGACCACAGCCATGCCGCCGCTGCCGATCTCCTCCAAAATTTCATACCGATCGTCAAGGTATTTTCCGATGTATTGATCCATGAAAAACCTTCCTTACCTTTCCGTGTCGTCACGCAGATCCATGAGGACCGCCGTCACATTGTCGTGCGCTCCACGGAGCAGCGCCGCGTTAAGCAACCGTTGACAGCCCTCCTCAATGGGGCCGCCCTGCTGAATCAGATCAAAAATCTCGCCGTCCGTCAGCTCGTTGGTCAGTCCGTCAGAGCAGAGCAGAAGCCGCTCACCGGACTGGAGCCTGTGAACAAACAGGTCGCCATCGACGTGGCGTTCCGTTCCCAGCGCCCGGGTGATGATATTCTTTCTGGGGTGGTTCCTGGCCTGCTCCGGCGTGATTCGTCCCGCCCGAAGCAGCTCGCCCACCAGGGAATGGTCCTGCGTGATCTGCCGGATGCCACAGGCTCGAAGCGCATAGGCCCGGCTGTCCCCCACATTCAGGATATAGGCCGATGAACCGATGATCAGAGCCGCCACCAGGGTAGTCCCCATGCCACGACATTCCGGATGCTCCCAGCCGTGGCAGTAGACCGACTGGTTGGCCCGCTCCAGGGCGTAGCGCAGCTGTTCCTCCGGGGGACACTCGCCGCCGTCAGATGGCGCAGAGAGCGCCTGGAGCAGCGTCTGGGCAAAGCTGTCGATAGCCAGCTGACTGGCCACCTCACCGGCGTTGGCGCCGCCCATGCCGTCACAGACGACACCCAGACTCACGTCGTCCCCCACGCAGGTGAAACACGCATCCTCATTGTGGGCACGTACACGGCCCACATCGGTTTCCTTCCATGCAGCGACCTGCACTTTCTCACCGGCTTTCCTGCAGACCTGTTGGCCTGTTATTCTGTCTCCTGGATGCCCAGGGTCTTTCTCCGCAGCTGACCACAGGAGGCGTCAATATCGCTCCCCAGTCTCCGACGTACTGTGGTAGTGACTCCCTGCTGCTCCAGACGCTGCTGGAATTGCCTGATCCGGGTGCTGGGCTTCAGGGGACTCTCCCGCACATTATTCAGCGGGATCAGATTCACATGGCCGGGGATACCCTTCAGCCGACGGGCCAGCAGGTCGGCCTGCCAGTCATGGTCGTTGACCCCGTCCACCATGGCGTACTCGTAGGAAATGCGTCGCCCGGTGGTCTCAAAGTATCGGCGGCAGCAGTCAAACAGTCTGTCCACCCCTACTGACCGGTTGACCGGCATCAGCCGGGAGCGGGTCTCGTCGTCCGGGGCGTGGAGAGATACTGATAAAGTTAATTGTAACCGATAACCGGCAAGTTTGTCAATTTTTTCTGTTAAACCGCAGGTAGAAAGAGAGATATGCCGCATCCCGATGTTGACTCCGTCCGGATCGTTGACCAGCTCCAGAAAGCGCATGACCGCATCAAAATTGTCCAGCGGCTCTCCAATGCCCATCAGGACAATGTTGGAGATTTTTTCTCCCGATTCCTTCTGAACAAAAATAACCTGATCCAGAATCTCCCCGGCGGTCAGACGGCGGACCAGACCGCCCAGGGTAGAGGCGCAGAAGGCACAGCCCATGAGACGTCCCACCTCAGAGGAGACGCAGACAGTGTTTCCGTGCCGATAGCGCATCAGCACCGATTCCACGCAGTTGCCGTCTCCCAGCCGCCAGAGGTATTTGATCGTCCCGTCCAGCCGGGAGACCTGCTTTCGCTCCACCTGGGGCACAGTGAGCAGGCATTGCTCCGCCAGCTGCTCCCGGAGGGCTTTTGGCAGGTTGGACATCTCCTCAAAGGACGCAACACCCCGGTGAAGCCATTGAAAGACCTGCTTGGCTCTAAATTTGGGCTGTCCAAGGTCCGCCATCAGGGCCTCCAGCTCAGGGCGGGACAGGGATTTGATATCAGTCATGTCTCTCTCCTCAGTTTTGCCATAAAAAATCCGTCTGTCCCGTGAAGATGGGGCCAGAGGGGCTTCATCCCGTCGCAATCCCCTACACCGGGCAGGGAAAAAGCCTCCAGATGGAAGTCCGGATGCCCGGAGAGGAACGCCGTTACGACCTCCTGATTTTCCCGGCGCAGGACGGTGCAGGTGGAATAGAGCAGCGCCCCGCCGGGGGCCACATACCGGGAGACGTTGCCTAAAATGGCCCGCTGGATCTCCGGCAGACGCTCCAGGGCCTCCGGCTCCTTATAGCGGATATCCGGTTTTTTGCGGATAATGCCCAGGCCGGAGCAGGGCACGTCTGCCAACACCAGGTCAAATTTTTCTTCCAGCTCCTGCTGAAACACACGCCCGTCCATGGCCCGGGTGGTGATGCAGCCGATGCCCAGTCGCTCCGCCCCCTCCCGGATACGGGAGAGCTTTTTCACCTGGAGATCGCAGGAGAGAATGGAGCCCCGGTTTTTCATCTCCATGGCCGCCTGGAAGCTCTTGCCGCCGGGGGCGGCGCAGGCGTCCAGCACGGCCATACCGGGGCGAGGCCCGGCGGCCAATACCGCCAGACGGGCGGCGGCATCCTGCACCTGGAACAGACCCTCCCGGAAGCTGGCAAGGCGGCTCAAATCACCCGTCTCGGAGATCTGATAGCAGTCCGGCAGGAAGGGATGGGCCTCCACTGTGACCCCCTCCCCTTCCAGGCGGCGCACCAGCGTCGCTCCGTCTGTTTTCAGGATGTTGACCTGAATGACGGTGGACGGCTGGCTGTTATCCGCCTGGAGCAGCGCCTCCAGGGTGCCCTCCGGGACCTCGTCCCGCAACAGGTCCACCAGCCATTGGGGATGGCTGTAGCGGACGGACAACGATGCAGGGGCGGGCATCGTATCCCTTTGACGGAGAAAAGCCCGAAGAACGCCGTTGACCAGGCCGGGGGAGCGGGGATTTTTGCTCTGGGTCCGGGCCAGCCTGACGCTCTCGTCCACGGCGGCGTGGGCGGGGACCCGGTCCAGAAAGGCCAACTGGTACAGCCCCATCTCCAAAATCAGGCGAATTGGCAGTTCCAGTCGCTCCACGGGGACGCGGCAGAACTGCTCCAGCCAGTAGAGGAGCAGCAGCTGATTTTGCTGTACGCCGTAGCACAGACGGCTTGCCAGGGCAGCATCCCGGCCGGAGAGTCCGGCCCGGCGGATGGACGCAGACAGCGCGCTGTCCGACCAGGCATGACGCTTTTCGCAGGCAATCAGTACCTCCAGAGCCACCGCCCGGGAGGGCGAAACAGTGGTTTTCCCCTCCATATCAGCGAAGCAACGTGTAGGTGAACAGTTCCCAGCGCAGCCGGGACCCCACCTCCAGCCCCTCCGGCACCAGCGCCAGGGCCACCTGGTTCAGCTGATCGGATGGTGCATCTGTCCGGCGGAGCATGGCATAATCGCCGACGATCTGATCGACTACATATTCCTTGGGGGAGATATCCATGTTGATTTACCTCGCTCTGTCCTGTTTCTGTTATACCAGGGGATGGCCCCGGAGATAATCGGCAGCCTGCATCCGCTTTTTGCCGGGGGCCTGGACCTCTGTAATGCGCAACACGCCGCCGTCGCCGCAGGCCATCAGGATGCCCCGATCATCTGTTCCCAGCAACGTCCCGCCGGGTTTTCCGGTCTTATCGTCAGTAACCTGGGTGGCGAACACTTTAAAGGTCTGCCCGCCCACCTGGGCTGTGGTGGCAGGCCAGGGGACAAGCCCCCGCACCTGGTCATGAATCGCCCGGGCGCTGTGGCTCCAGTCGATGGGGGAAAGCGCCCGGCTGAGCATGGGAGCATAGGTCGCCTGGGAATCGTCCTGGGGCGTCCGGCAGACGGTTCCGGCGGCGATTTTGCCTACCGTCTCGCTGAGCAGCTTGGCTCCCATCTCTGCCAGCCGGTCATGGAGGGTCTCCACTGTTTCGTCCGGGTCAATGAGGGTGGATGCCTGAGCGAGAATGTCTCCGGAGTCCAGCGCCTCGGCGATGTCCATAATGGTCACGCCTGTCTCCCGCTCTCCGTTGATGACTGCCCAGTTGATGGGAGCGGCGCCCCGATACCTGGGGAGCAGGGACGAGTGTACATTGATGCAGCCCAGAGGGGGCAGCTCAAAGAAGGAGCGGGGCAATATTTTGCCATAAGCCGCCACCACCATCAGCTCAGGCCGGAACGCCGCCAGCGTCTCCAGCGCCCCCTCCTCCCGGAGCGTCTGGGGCTGGATAACGGGGATGTCGTGGGCCAGAGCTACCTCTTTTACCGGGGAAAAGGTCAGCTTCATGCCCCGGTTTTTGGGCTTGTCCGGCTGGGTGTAGACGGCGGCGATCTCATGGCCGTCAGCAATGAGCCGTTTCAGGGAGGGGACGGCAAACTCCGGCGTCCCCATAAAGACGATACGCATCACTCCGCCTCGCTTTCGGCGGCCTCCATCTCGTCCAGCTCCTCAGTGGAGTAGGTCCGGTCGCACAGCTCGTCAAACATATGACCGTCCAGATGGGCCAGCTCATGGCAGAAGCACCGGGCGGTGAGACCCTGATCCTCCACCTCGAACCAGTTGCCGTCCCGGTCCTGGGCCCTGACCCGAACCACCATGGGACGGGTGACGTAGCCGTACCGCCCCGGCAGGGAGAGGCACCCCTCCAGCCCGGTCTGCTCTCCGGAGGAGGAGACGATGACGGGGTTGATCAGCTCATGAATATGCTCCTCCTCGTTCATGACCACAACGACCCGGCGGAGGATACCCACCTGGGGAGCGGCCAGACCGACGCCGTTGGAGTCGATCAGGGTCTCCTTCATATCGTCCAGCAGACGGTGAAGCTTATAATCAAATTTGGTGACAGGGTGACAAACCTTGCCGAGTACCGGGTCTCCCTTTTTAACGATATTGCGAATCATAACACACGCTCCTATCTTATCTTCTCTTATCTTCTTACCTTATACATCCATAGGATTGACATCTGCAAAGACAGCCAATCCCCGATTCTGCTTATCCTCCGACGCCGCACGCAACAGCTGAGAGATCATCTGCCGCATGGAGCGGTTATTTTGTCCGGTGACGGTGAGGCGGTAACGGTATCGGCCGTTCACCCTGACCACACTGGCCGGGGCAGGCCCCAGCACAGAAAAGGGGGAACCCTCCATCAACGCGCTCCCCTGCCAGGCCATGAGCCCATCCCGGAGGCGCATACTGCTCCGCAGAACGGCTCCCTCCTCCGGTCCGGTGACAGTCAGGACGATCAGGTCACGAAGGGGGGGCAGCTGCCGTACGGTCCGGAGGTGGATTTCCTCGGCATAGAAGCTGTCATAGTCCTGCCGGGCGGCGGCGTTGATGACGCTGTCCTGGGGGTGAAAGGTCTGGATGACCGCTCTCCCCTCCCGCAGACCACGCCCGGCCCGGCCCACCACCTGGGTCAGCAGAGAGAAGGTGCGCTCTCCTGCCCGGAAATCGTCCATGTGGAGGGTCATATCCGCGTCGATCACCCCCACCAGGGTCACATTTTCAAAGTCCAGTCCCTTGGCCACCATCTGGGTGCCGATGAGAATGGGGATTTTCTCCTGTTCAAACTGTTGCAGCAGCTGCCGGTGGGTGTGGGCAGCGGAGACGGTGTCCGCATCCAGGCGCAACACGGGAGTGCCAGGGAACTGCTCCGCAAGGTCCTCCTCCAGTCGCTGAGTCCCATAGCCCACAAGGACCAGGGAACCGCCGCAGACCGGGCATCGACTGGGGAGCGGCTCGCTGTGACCGCAGTAATGGCACATCAACCGTCCGTTGGCCTTGTGATAGGTCAGGTGGACGGAGCAGCGGCTGCATTGGGGGACCTCGCCGCACTCAGCGCAGATGACCATTCGGCTGGCCCCCCGGCGGTTGAGCAGCAAAATCGACTGTTCTCCCCGGCGGAGATTCTCCGTCAGCTCGTCCCGGAGAATGTTGCCGATGGAGGAGCTGTTTCCCTGCCGCAGATCCTCCCGGGTGTCCGAGAGAATCACCCGGGGCAGATTCCGGCCATTATACCGCTGTTTGAGCCGGAACAGGTGGTATTTCCCCGTCTGGGCCAGATACATGCTCTCCACCGACGGTGTGGCAGAGCCCAGCAGCAACAGGGCGTTCTGCTGGGAGCAGCGAAACTTTGCCACCTCCGCCGCATGATACCGGGGCAGGTTTTCCGATTTGTAGCTGGCCTCCTGCTCCTCATCTAAAATAATGAGCCCAAGATTTTTCAGAGGCGCAAAAACTGCCGAGCGGGTTCCGATGACCACGCTGGCCTCTCCCCCTTTGGCCCGCTTCCACTCATCATATCGCTCTCCGGCGGATAGGGAGCTGTGCAGCACCGCCACCCGGTCGCCAAACTGGGCGATAAACTGGCGCATCATCTGGGGTGTCAGGCCGATTTCCGGCACCAGCACCAGGGCAGAGCGCCCCAGCTGCAGAGTGCGATGGATCAGACGGATATAGACTGAGGTTTTTCCCGAGCCGGTGACGCCGTAGAGCAGGCCGCAGGCGGGCTTTCCCTGTTCCAGAAGGTCGGCCAACCCGTCATAGGCGTTCTGCTGCTCCTGAGTGAGCTGGGGCGGCTCCTGATGGGGGGCGGCGTCCGTCACCGGGCGACGAAAGACCTCCCGCTGAAAAAGAGTGACCAGTCCGGACTTTTCCAGCTCCTTCAGGGGCCGGCGGCTGGCCCCGGTGAAGTAGGCCACGTCCTTGGCAGAGGCGGAGCCTACATCGCAGAGCAGATCTACCACCGCCTTCCGGGCCTTGGAGCGGCTTTTGGCGACTGCCTCTCTGGCCGCCTCCTGGGAAACAGCCAGAATGGCCACCTCCTCGCTTTTGTCGCCCACACCCCGCTGAGCGCTGGTCTCTAGATAGAGCGCGCCGTCTTCCATCAGGCGGTGTAACGCCCTGGAGGGATTGGTCTGTCCAAAGGCCTCCCGAAGGGTCTTGCGCTGGATGCTGCCTCCTTCACCGGAGATCAGGGACAGCACACGTTTCTCCGTCTCATTGCAGGGATGCTCCTCCTGCCAGGCGACAGGGTCGATACCCGGAGCCAGACAATAGCTGTCCCGAAGATCATAGTAAAGCCCGGCGGGGAGCATGGCCTTGACCGCGTCGTAGACCGTACAGAAATACCGCTCCCGCATCCAGAGGGCCAGACGGATGCCTTCGGCGTCCACTACTGGCGCCTCGTCCAGGATGGCATTGAGCCATTTCAGCTGCATCTCCGGCTGCTCCTGAGCTATATCAAGGACCAAACCCTCAGAACGGCGATTGCCCTTTCCAAAGGGGATGATGACCCGCATGCCGGGCTGTAGCGCCTGGGAAAAGCTGTCCGGGACAAGGTAGGTATAGGGCTTGTCGATGGAATAGGTGGCCGAGGCCACCGCCACCTTGCAGCACAGTACCGGCTCCAACATGCTCACCCCCATTCCGGCACAGAACATGACGCAAGGCAAGGGACGTCAGAGGCCTATTGTCTCCGACGCCTCTTGCCCTGCAGATCGGTTTCCAGGTTGGCGGCTCACGCCTCACCTGACTCCTGCTGTATGACAGGACGATGAATCAGGCCCGCCCGGGCCTCGTTGAGTGCGATGGTCACCGGTTTTTCCGTCAGCGGCTCATCCGCTGTCTCTGCGACTGAGATCTCTCTGGCCCGATGAGCTACCAGGTTGACCAGCTCATACCGGCTGTTGATGCTGTTTTTCATCAGCTCGTTCATGGGATAAAGAATCATAATACAATATCCTCCTTGATCATATCCAGCCGGGCGGAGACCCGGCAATCCTGTGCCTTGAGAATGGAGAGCACCTCGTCTGCGGCCTGGGGCACCTTGTCGTTGACCACCAGAAAATCGTAAAGGGGAATCTCCTGATATTCCTCCCTGGCCCGCTGGAGCCGACCCTGAATGACCTCCTCGCTCTCGCTTTGCCGACCGTGGAGCCGACGGGAGAGCTCTCCAAAGGAGGGTGGGATGACAAAAATCAAAGTGGCCTCCGGGCAGAGGTGCCGCACCTGGGCGCCGCCCTGGACCTCAATGTCCAGCAGTACGTCGTGGCCTGACTGAACCAGAGCCTCCACATCCGCCCGGGAGGTGCCGTAATACTGGCCCTGATAGCAGGCATATTCCAGAAATTCCCCCGCCTCGATCATGCGGGAAAAGACCTCCATGTCTACAAAATGATAGTGCACATGGTTTTCCTCCCCGCTCCGGGGCTTTCGGGTGGTGTAGGAGATGGAGAAGGTGAGGCTTTGCCGCTGGTTGCGCACCTCGGAGATGACCGTGCTTTTTCCTACACCGGAGGGGCCGGAAATGACGACGATCTGCCCCTTTTTAGCTCTGGTATTCATCCGCAGCCTCCTTGCCGTTCTCTCGTCCTTCGACCCGGACCGCAATGACCTCCGGGGTCAGAGCGGACAGGATCACATGGCCCGTGTCGGCGATCAGTACCGACCTGGTTTTCCGCCCATAGGAGGCGTCAATGAGAACGCCCCGTTCCCGGGCCTCCTGGACGATACGCTTGATGGGTGCTGAGTCTGGGCTGACGATGGCGATGATACGGTCGCCGGCGACCATATTGCCGTAGCCGATGTTCAGCAGCCGCATCCTGCCGCCTCCTTTGCAAGCTTTTATTCCACGTTCTGGACCTGCTCCCGCAGCTTTTCCAACTCCGCCTTCATGTCCACCACAATGGTAGACAGCTGCAGATCGTTGCACTTGGAGCCTGTGGTATTGGTCTCCCGGTTCATCTCCTGGATGAGAAAATCCAGCTTCCGGCCAATGACACCGCCCTGGCGGACCATGTCCCGGAACTGGTTGATATGGCTGTGAAGGCGGACCGTCTCCTCTGCCACGGCCACCTTGTCGGCAAAAATCGCCGCCTCGGTGAGAATACGGGCCTCGTCGATCTGGCAATCCTCCAGCACCTCCCGGAGTTTGGCAGTCAGGCGCTCCCGATAGGCGGCTACCGTCTCCGGGGAACGGGCCTCTACCTGGCAGGTATACTCCTCCAGGGTATCCCGCCGTCCCAGCAGATCCTCCGCCAGCTTTTCGCCCTCCCGGGCACGCATGGCGTTGAAGTCGGTCAGCGCCATCCGGGTGACCTGGCGGATATCTTCGGTGAGCTGTTCCAGATTCTCAGGTGCTTTTTCCACCCGGAACACGTCGGGAAAACGGGAGAGCAGAGACACGGAGACATCATCCCGAAGGCCAAAGGTTTCCCCCATCTCCCGGAGCGCTCTGAGGTATCCGGCGGCCACGGGCTGGTTCAGGGTGACGGAGACTGCGTCCGAACCGGAGGCGTCTACCGTGACGTTGACCTCCACCTTGCCTCTGGAGACAGCTGCCTTTACCTCTGACTGGACGGCGTCCTCTGCACAGGCATAGACCCGGGGCAGCCGGACGCTGCAATCCAAATATCGGTTGTTGACGCTGCGAAGCTCCACAACAATAGCATGCTGATGGAGCACCGCCTCTCCCCGGCCATAGCCGGTCATACTGTTCAGCATGAAATGCTCGTCCCCCTTGTTAGCAGGTTCAATCAAATATTATACCAAAATATTCTGGTTCTGTAAAGCAATTCCAACGGGAGAAATCAGTTCCCTGTCTCGTCGGCAGCTGTATCGGTGCCGGAATTGGTGCTGTCCCCGGTGTCCGTCGTCTCCGTCTCCCCCTCGCCAGTCTCCTCCGGGACTAGGGTGGTCGTGATGCTGACATTGTAGCTGCCCAGGATGCCCAGATCGGAGATTCCGGAGAGCTCCACCGTGGCAGGTACGGAGACTGTCTCTCCGTCCACCAGTTCTACGCCGTCCAGATCCACCGTGACCTGGATATCGTCATTGAGGAGCAAATCAAAATCCTCCGCTTTTCCCCGGAGCCTGATTTCAACGTCCGCCACCTGATAATTCCACCCCTCCGTCTTGTTCTGCAGGATGATATTGCTGGTGGAGACGATACGGATCTCCAGCCCGGTGATGGTGACCTGCACCTTGACGGTGGTGTCGCTGCTCATCAGGCTCACGCCGTCGGGCATGGCATCCTCGATACTGAACTCATATTCTCCAGTGGTGGCGATCTGGCCCAGATCGACCTCGCCCACCGTCAGCGTCTCCAAATCATCCAGATTGACGCTCTGCCCCACAACGGTGACCGTCTCCACCGAATAGGTACACTCGGCATTCTCGGAGGTCGCTCCACCGCCGGAGATCAAATCAACAGTGAGGGTCAGCTCCTTAATGCACTGGACATAGTAGGTGACTGAAATAGCGTCTGTCTCCAAGGCAAGGTTATCGCTGGAGACCTCATTCCCATCCTTGTCACAGAGGACAATGCTCAACCAGCCAGACCAGGTATCTGTCAGCCCGGTGTCGCTGAGAATCACCTTTGCGTAGCTCACCGAATCGACGACGCTCTCCTCGCCCCGGATCTCCAGCTCCTTTTGCTGGAGCACAAAGCTTTCATCATCCGAGTAGTAGCCATCCGCAACAGAGCCGGTGAACTCCGGCGTGATGGTCACCGTCTTACTGACCATCTGAACCACCGTCACGTCTACTGCAGAGGCGCTTCTGGAGACGATGCTGACATCGCTGGAGCTGGAGCTGGTAACAGAGCTGGGCAGATTGATGTTCAGCTCCAGGGTGTAAACCCCCGCCTTGGCAATAGAATTGGTGGAGGCGGTGACGATAATGTTGCTGTTGTTGAGCTGCGTGATAATGCTCCGGGGTCCTTTGACCACAACGCTGATGGTAGGAGTCTCGCCCGTGATGAGCAGCCCCTCTGCCTCCAGAGACTCCTCACCGATAAAGGTCACTGGGATATTACTGATTGTCACCTGTGCGTCCGGCTGCTGAGCCAGATCCACATAGAGCCAGCAGGCAATGGAGAGTAAAACGGAGAGGAGGATATAGGAGAGACGGCTGTTCTTAATCTTATTCCACATGATCCTCGTCCTCCTTTTTCCAGATGGAACCCAGCAAGGTCCTCAGTGAAGGGATGAGGGTCTTTTTGTTCTGCTCCTCCGTCAGCAGCTCGTTGCGCAGCAGCTGCTCCAGTGTTTCTGCGGAGAGGTGCCGCTTGAGCATACCGTCGGTAGCCACCGAGATGGACCCGGTCTCCTCAGAACAGATGACGACGACGGCGTCGGTATGCTCTGTAACGCCCAGCCCTGCCCTATGGCGGGTCCCCAGTTCCTTGCTGATGTTGGTATTCCCGGACAGGGGCAGCACACAGCCAGCCCCCACGATCCGGCCCTCCCGGACGATAACTGCGCCATCATGGAGAGGCGCCTTGGGATAGAAAATATTTTCCAACAGGTCACTGGAGAGCGCCGCGTCCAGGGCAGTCCCGGTGTGCAGGCAGTCTGTCAGCAGACTGTTGCGCTCAAAGACAGTGAGAGCCCCCACCTTTTTCCTGGACATATCCTGATAGGCGGCGACGGTCTGGACGATGGCATCCTCTACCACGCTGGTCTCCTCCTGGCGACGTAAATAGTGCCGCAGGTTGCCGGTGCCGACCTGGGTAAGAAAATGACGTATCTCCGGCTGAAAGACGACGATCAGCGCCAAAAAGCCCACCTGAACCACGCTGTTGAGCAGGAAGTTCAGCACATGGAGATTAAACAGGTCGGACAGCCACAGCAGCACGACCACCAGGGCCACACCCCGGAACACCTGACCGGTCTGAGACTTCTGGACCAGCTTTAACGCATAGTAAAAAATCACGGCAATGATGGCCACGTCCAGAAGGTCGGACAGGCCGATGGTCTGTATATACATCCCCAGCTGCTGAAACGGGTTGAGCTGGGAGGCACTCAGAGCGATGGGAGTTATCGTCAGCATGGCATTTCCTCCGCGGGACAGAATACGCCTGCCAAGCCTGGGCAGGAGCCTATTCATTCACAAAAATAGTATACTCCCAAAGCCCGGGAATGGCAAGCGTATCCACTTCTATTTTTCCAGACAACCGGCGAGCGCGACTGCCAAATCGTCCACCTCCCCAGGGGTGTTAAAGGGAGAGACGCTGGCCCGGAGCGTCCCGGTCTCCAGCGTCCCGGCTGTGCGGTGGGCTAACGGCGCACAATGCAGTCCTGTCCGGAGGGAGATACCCCTGGCGGCGAGAGATGCTCCCAGCACCTCGCAGTCCTGCCCCTGTGCCAGAAAGGATAAAACACCAGTCCGACGGTCCGCCTCTTGGGGCCGGATGACCCGAACGCCCGGGATTAGGGACAGTGCCCCGGCCATCCGGTCGGACAGTCGCCGCTCGTGGCAGAGAATGGCGTCGGTTCCCTTCCGACGGATAAACTGCACCCCAGCCAGCAATCCGGCGATTCCCGGCATATTGTGGGTGCCTGCCTCCAGACGGTCGGGCAGGAAATCCGGCATCTTCTGGTTCAGGGATTCGCTGCCCGTCCCTCCGGCGAGCAGAGGAACCGGCGTCTGCCCGCCTCCGCACACCAACACCCCGGTCCCCTGGGGGCCGCACAGTCCCTTGTGCCCCGGCAGTCCCACATAGGCCGCGCCCCATCGTTTGGCGGAGACCGGGAGGATACCGGCGGACTGGCTGGCGTCCACGATCAAAGGCACTCCCCTCTCCCGACACAGGGCCGCAATGCCGTCTATGGGCAGAATATACCCAAAGACATTGGACACATGGGTGCAAACGACTGCCTTCGTGTCCCTGCAGATCAGCCGGGAAAAGGCTTCCAGATCGCCTGCCTGGTCGAACAGGCCACCGACGGCCACCCGAACCGCCACCTCCGGGATGCTCGCCAGAACCCGGGTGACGGCGTTGTGCTCATAACCCGAGACGACTACCGTATCTCCCGGCTGGACCAGAGAGCGGATGGCGATGTTCAGCGCATGGGTGGCGTTGGAGGTAAATACCACCTGCTCCGGGCTGTCTGCGCCCAGGAGCTGAGCCAGCGCCTCCCGGCAGCGAAAGACGACCTCCGCTGCCCGGGCAGAGGCGGGGTAGCTGCCCCGCCCGGGACTGGCGCACTGCCCCAGGGCGGCGGTCATGGCCCGGGCCACCTCCGGGGGCTTTTGCAGGGCTGTGGCGGCACAGTCCAGATAGATCACAGCTGTACCTCCCGGTAGCTGCCGTCCGCTTCCGTGATAAAAATCTGCTGTGGGGAAAGCTCTAACCGTTTCAGCACCACCAGGGCCTGGGCCAGACTGCGCTGGGAGATCTTGACGCTGTGGCTGCATCCCGTGGATGCAATGATTTTTGGGGAACGTAAGATCCGGGCGGCGATCCCGGCCCGCTCCAAAGCAGCTGCCGTCCGCTGGGCATAGGTCAGCGAACGGCAGACGATGAGATAATATACCATGCTGAATTCGCTCCTTTTGATACGAGCCTTTGGGAGAAATGTCGTATCACCCCATTGTATGCCGGGTTTTGGAGCGGTGTGAACAGGATTCGATCAGCGTTCGCTCAGCTCCAGCAGAGCCACGCTGTGGGCAGCCATGCCCTCGCCGCTGCCGGTAAAGCCCAGATGCTCCTCAGTGGTAGCCTTGATGTTCACCAGGTCAGGGGAGATGCCCAGACGCAGGGCGATGTTCTCCCGCATCTGGGGGATATAGGGAGCCAGCTTGGGCCGCTGTGCGATGATGGTAGCGTCCACATTCACCACGTGGTAGCCTTTTTCGACGATCAGGGCGATGGTGCGCTCTAACAGTATCATGCTGGAGATGTCCTTCAGCGAGGGATCAGTGTCCGGGAAGGCGTGGCCGATATCCCAAAGACCGGCGGCGCCCAGAAGGGCATCCATAATGGCGTGGGTCACCACGTCGGCATCGGAGTGTCCCAGAAGGCCCAGCTTCCAGGGAATTTCCACACCCCCCAAAACCAGGCGGCGGCCCTCCACCAGGCGGTGGACGTCGTATCCGTGTCCTATCCTCAGTCCGGACGGCATGACAGAATCGCCTCCCCCAAAATCAAATCGCCGGGCGTAGTGATCTTGATGTTGTTGTAGTCCCCTTTTGTCAGGCAGACCTTCATCCCCAGGGCCTCCACGGCAGAGCAGTCATCGGTCAGGGGCAGCTGCTCCTGGAGGGCCTTTTGCATCGCTGCCTTGATGAGGTCGGCGTCAAACACCTGAGGAGTCTGGACGGCCCGGAGGTTCTCCCGGGGGACGGTGCGCTCCACCGACTCCAGACCGTTGACCTCCTTGATGGTGTCCTTCACCGGCACTGCCGGGGCCGCCGCCCCGTTGGAGGCCGCCTCCCGGAACACCTCCTCCAGCACAGTCTGAGTGACCAGAGGCCGGGCGCCGTCGTGGATGCCGATGAGCTGGGCCTGGGGATTCACGCGGCTCATGCCAATCCAGACTGACTCCGCCCGTGTCTCTCCGCCCCGGACGATGCGGCTGACCTTAGTGCAGTCCCACGCCCGGACCAGGTCGCTGATGGGAGACATCAGGTCCTCCCTCGTGACCACGATGATCTCATTCACCCGGGGACAGGCCTGGAGCGCCAGAAGGGTATGGACGATGACCGGTCGATCTCCCAGTGTGGCCAGTATCTTGTCCGTTCCCTCCATACGTCTGGCGTTGCCCGCTGCGGGGACAACGACGGAGCAGTACAGCTGTTCCCTCTTTCCTCGTTGCTTCGGCTTGCTCCAGGATAACTGAACGCTCATTTGCTGTGCCTCCTCTGTGACCTTGGCATTGGATTTCTCTGTGGTCAGTGTACCACAAAAAAGGTCGGTTGAAAAGGGCGAAAAAGCGGCCAGGGCAATGCCCTGACCGCTTTTGGAAAACGGAATCAGTCCTCGGCGTCCAGCAGGACAGCGCGGCGGGACAGAGACACCTTCCGGGTCTCCAGGTTGATGTCGGTGATCTTCACGTCCACCACATCGCCTTCCTGCAGTTCATCCTCGGGCTTCTCCACCCGATGATCGGCGATCTGGGAAATGTGAATCAGACCATCCACGCCGGGCACGACCTCAGCAAAAGCGCCGAAGGTCATCAGCTTGACCACCTTGACGGTAGCCACATCGCCCACAGAGTACTTGTTCAGGAAGGTCTCCCAGGGGTTCTCGTTGGGGTCCTTCATGCCCAGAGAAATCTTCTTCTTCTCCGGGTCATACTTGATGACATACACATCCACGGGATCGCCCACAGAAACGACCTCGGAGGGGTGCTTGATGCGGCTCCAGGACAGCTCGGAGATGTGGACCATGCCGTCCACGCCGCCGATGTCTACGAATGCGCCGTAAGAGGTCAGGCTCTTGACAGTGCCGGAATAGTGCTTGCCCACCTCGATGGACTCCCACACGGCCTTGCTCTTGGCGGCCCGCTCTTCGCTGGCGACGCTGCGGATGGAACCCACCACACGGCGGCGGCTGCGGTTGACCTCGGTGATGTGCATCCGGACGGTGGTGCCCACCAGACCGGTCATGGGCTCATTGCGGCGGAGTCCGGTCTGAGAGGCAGGGATAAAGACACGGATACCCTTGTAGTTGGCGATGACGCCGCCCTTGTTCTCCTCGCGGATGGTGGCCTCGATGACGGTCTTATTGTCCTTGGCAGCCTCGACCTCTTCCCAGTTCTTGTTGGCGTCCAGGCGCTTCTTGGACAGGCTGACAACGCCCTCGCTGTCGTTCACGCGCAGAACCAGGACCTCGATCTGATCGCCGGGCTTGAGGACCTCCTCAGCCTTGACGTTGGGATCGTCGGAGAACTCGGACATGGCGATATAGCCGGCATGCTTGGTGCCGAGATCGACCTGGATATCGGTGGGTGTGATCTGCACAACGGTACCGACGACCTTATCTCCTGTATTTAAAGTTTTGATCGATTTCTCCAGCATTTCAGCAAAGGACTCCTCGATCTCCATTTTGACTTCGTTAGACATTTTGGTTTTGACCTCCTTTATTATCCACCCGGGCGTAGATGCTCCCGCAGTGATTCCAACACGAGATGCTCCCTCCAGTTCGTCCATGGGAAGCTCATCCGCTTCTTCAATCCAATAGACGCGGTCGCACTGCTGTCTGCACAGCTCGGCCAGGTGGCGGGTATTGGCGCTCTGGTGGTCACCGATCACGATCATTACGTCGCTCTGAGCAGCCAGTTCCTGCGCCTCCGACTGCCTCTGGGCGGTAGCAATACATATTGTATCAAATAATTTTGCGTTTGTACACTGTTTTTTTGCAAGATTTTCACAATTTTTCATTGTTGTCCGGGTGGAGGTGGTCTGAAAAACGAAGGTAAGAGGCATTTCGCCTCTTTTTTCGTCCTCTGCCAGCCATTTTTCCAGGGCAGCTGCGTCCTCCAGCACCACCGGACTGCGACACCACCCGGCAATGGCTTTTACCTCCGGGAGTGTGGGCAGGCCCACGATCACCGGCTGCCGTCCCTCCTGCTCTGCCTCCTGCACCAGGCGGTGGATGCGGGCCACGCTGGGACAGGTGGCGTCGATGACCTGGCTTTCCTGTTCGGCCAGCCGATCATAGACTGACCTGGCCTCTCCATGGGAACGGATGAGGACGGAGGCGCCTTCCGGCGCATCCTCTGGTTCGGCGATTTGCCCCATCCCCATCTCTTTCAGGTGGCTGATGACGTGCTCGTTATGGATGATCTCCCCCAGCATGACGCATGGCGTCCCCTCCCGAGCGGTCTTTTCTGCCAGGGTCACGGCCCGATTGACGCCGTAACAAAATCCGGCGGTCTTGGCTACTGTGACGGTCATTTGGGTACCCTGCCTTCCAGCGCATAGATTTTTTCCAGCAGCTCGTCCGCCAGCTGGCGCATCTCCTCCGGAGTCGCCTTCTTCCCTGCGATCTGGGGGTGATACGGCTCCCCGAAGACCATGTCCATCCGGTGGAATTTCTTCGCCCGGGTCAGGTATACCGGTACCAGGGGTACTCCGGTTTTCAGGGCAAACATGATCGCCCCTGTCTGGGCCTGAACGTGCTCCCCCTCGTGGACACGGGTGCCCTCCGGGAAGATGATGAGCTTGCTGCCCTCCTTCAGGCTGCGAAGCCCGTTTTTGATGGAGGACATATCGTTATTCCCCCGCCGGACGCCGAAAACGCCGATCCGGTAGAGGAACCACCCCAGGACAGGCGTGTCCAGCAGCTCCTCCTTTGCCATGATCCGTGGAAAATGCTTCCGGGTCAGACCGAAACAGACCATGGGCGGGTCCGCCAGAGTACAGTGCCGGGGGCAGATGACCGCAGGGCCGTCTGGGATGTTCTCCCGTCCAATGACACGCAGGTGGTAGATGGAATGGTAGATGGCGAAAAGGATGCAATAGACCGCATTATACCAGGGCTTACACCGCTTTGCCGTGCGGTAGGGGGACTTTTTCCCCTGCCTCTCCCGCTCCTCACTCATGGGATGCGCACTCCTTTACGATCTCCAGTATAGCGGAGATGCTCTCTTCCAGGCTGAGGGCTGAGGTGTCCACCAGAACGGCGTCCTCTGCCTGACGGAGAGGGGCGACCGACCGGTGAATATCCTGGTCGTCCCGCTGGAGCACTTCCTGCAGCACCTGGTCATAGGACTCCCCGTTGCCCCGCTCCTGCTGTTCCTTCCAGCGCCGCCTGGCCCGAACCTCCGGGGAGGCGGTGAGGAAAATCTTAACCGTGGCATTTGGCAGCACCACAGTGCCGATGTCCCGGCCGTCCATGACCACATCCTGCGTTCTGGCCAGT
The DNA here is from genome assembly GCA_021201185.1 of Clostridiales bacterium. GTDB lineage: Bacteria > Bacillota > Clostridia > Oscillospirales > Oscillospiraceae > Onthomonas. The sequence goes on along the minus strand of JAJQFJ010000015.1, from coordinate 37,486 downwards.
GACTGCTGCATATCCAACAGGAAAGCTCTGACCTGGGGCAGCGCGGAGACAGCGGAGGCATACATGGCGATTTCCGGCTCCCGAATGGGACGGGTGACGTCCTCCCCATTCAGGTACATATGCTGGATGCCGTCAGGCTCAATCCGAAGCTCCACAGAGAGTCTCTCCAGCAGAGAAACCACTGATGCGGCATCCTGGGGGTCCGCTTCCTGACGGCGGATGGCAAGCCCCACTGTCCGATAAATCGCCCCGGTGTCCACATAGAGATAGCCCAGCTGGGCGGCTACTGCCCGGGCTATGGTGCTTTTCCCCGCTCCGGCCGGGCCGTCAATGGCAACACTGCCAAACGACATAGACAACCGCTCCTTATGTGAGTTCAAAATCATAATCACTCGTCCCAGACCGACCAGCAGCCCGCCGTATAGCCGGTGGACCAGGCGATCTGGAGATTGAAGCCGCCGGTGTAGCCGTCCACGTCCAGCAGCTCGCCGCAGAGGTACAGTCCGGGAACCAGCCTGGAGGCCATGGTAGACGGATTGACCTCGGAGACCCGCACCCCGCCGGAGGTGACGATAGCGTCCCGGACAGGACGGGGACCGATGACGGCGACGCTGAACTGCTTCAGCACCAGCAGCAGGGCGTGACGCTGCTCCCGGGTCAGGTCGTGTACCTTGGCCTCCGGGGGGATACCGGAGCGGCGAATCACCTCCGGAATCAGCTTCTGAGGCAAAAGCGCATTCAGGCTGTTCTGAAAGTCCCGGTTGGCGTTTTGCTGGAAATCCCGCAACAGACGGGCGTCCAGAGTCTTGTCGTCCAGGGCTGGCTTCAAATCGATCTCTACTGTATATTTTGTATGTTCAAAGTCCCGCATATGGGCGCTGGCGCTGAGGATTACCGGGCCGGACAGTCCGAAATGGGTGAACAGCAGCTCGCCAAAGTCCCGGTACAGCACCTTTCCGTCCTGGTTTTTCACCTGAATGGCGATGTTGCGCAGGCTCAGCCCCTGGAAGTCCTCCGCCACCAGGGGAACCAGAGAGGGCCTGGCAGGCTCCATGATATGGCCCAGCGCCTTTGCCATGGCGTAGCCGTCCCCGGTGGAGCCGGTGTCCGGGTAGGATAGCCCTCCGGTACAGAGGATGACCCGGTCGGCGGAGAGCCGCCTCCCATTTTCCAGCCTGACGCCGGTGACAGCGCCGTTTTCCGTCAGAATAGCGACAGCCCGTCCCGTGCGGACGCGGACGCCTGCCTCCTCCATGGCCCGGACCAGGGCATCAGCCACGTCGTCTGCCCGGTCAGACTGGGGAAAGACCCGGTTGCCCCGCTCTGTTTTCAGGGGGACTCCCAGCTCCTCGAAGAGCGACTTCACGTCGGAGGGGCCGAGCTGGCTCAGGGCGCTGTACAGGAACCGGCTGTTTCGAGGGACGTTTTGCAGGACTTCCGTAGGAGTGCAGTCATTGGTGACGTTGCACCGGCCTTTTCCGGTGATGCGGAGCTTGCGCCCCAGCTTCCGGTTCCGGTCCAAAAGGGTGACCTGACCGCCCTGGCGGGCGGCAGTCAATGCGGCCATCATACCGGCAGGCCCGCCGCCGATGACCAGAATTTGTCTTTCGTTCAAATGGATTAACGCTCCCATCAATTACCGGAGGGCTTGTCATAGACCTCGTACTTGGCCCAGATCTCCTCCAGCTTGCCCAGGGTCACCTGGAGCTCCTTGTCCTTCTTCCTGCTGACCGCCACGATCAGGGCGTTGACCAGGCTCAGAGGGGCCACCAGCGAGTCAACGAAGGAGGCCATGTCACTCTTGGCAATCAGGGCAAAATCCGCCAGGGGAACCAGGGGCGACGCCTTGCTGTCGGTGATAGCCACCACCTGCGCCCCCCGGCTTTTGGCGTATTCCATGGCGGTGACAGTGCGCTTGGAGTATCGGGGGAAGGACAGGCCGATAAACACATCGTCGGCGTCCACGTGGATGGTCTGCTCAAAGACCTCGCTGATGGATACCGTATCGATGTTGATGACCCGCTCGAAGATATACTGGAAGTAGAAAGCCAGAAAATCAGCCAGCACGCTGGCGGAGCGGACGCCCAGAACGTAGATATTCCGGGCGTTGCAGATGGCGTCTACCGCGCTGGCAAAGCTCTCCCGGTCGATCTCGTCCATGGTGATGCGGATCTTGTCCATGTCGGACTGCATGACGGTGGAGAGCACGTCCTGGTCGCCGATCCGGTCGTTGGTGACCTCGATCCGCTGCACCGAGGTCAGCTTGTTCCGAATCATCTCCTGTAATGCCTTTTGCATACTGGGATAGCCGTCATAGCCCAGCTCGGCGGCAAAACGGACCACGGTGGATTCGCTGACATTCACCGTCTTGCCCAGCTTGCTGGCAGTCATAAAGGCCGCCTTATCATAATAGTTGAGGATATAGTTGGCAATCAGCTTTTGGCCCTTGGAGAAGCCGCTCATGTTTTCCTGGATATTTGTCAAAATGTCGCCGGACATATGCTCCCGTCCTTCCCTGGCTTCATCGTGTACCCCGTACACAGACGGTCAAAAGAGGCGGACAGCGAGAATCAGGCATCTCGGCGTCGCCGGAGCTGCCCGTCCTCTCTGACTGTCCTTTTCCAAATTCTATGCATATCATACCGAAGGAGCCGGAAAAATGCAAGAGCAATTTGCAGGATTTCATTTCTTTCTTGCAAATTTAAGATCTATTTCAGCCGGAGAGCGTCCAGCTCCTCCCCGGTTAGCCACCGCCAGTGTCCGCAGGGCAAAGACCCGAGCCGGAGATTTCCCTCCCTGACCCGGCGCAGACGGTGGACCGTCAGCCCCACGGCGGCGCACATCCGGCGCACCTGGCGGTTTTTGCCCTGGGTGATGGTGACTGAGAGCAGCGAAGGCTCCCCTTCTGTGTGCAAAACAGAGACCCTTGCCCCCTGGAAGCGTTCGCCATCTACCGTCATGGGACGGCGCAGCAGGGGCAGCGCCTGCTGCACCGGGCCGGAGACCCGGACCTGGTACTCCTTTTCCACCCGATGACTGGGGTGGGTCAGCCGGTTGGCAAGGCCCCCGTCGTTGGTCATCAGCAGCAGGCCCTCGGAGTTCAGATCCAGCCGTCCCACCGGATAGATCCGCATCCCGCAGTCGGCCACCAGGTCGGCCACGGTGGGCCTCCCCTGCTCATCGGACAGGGTGGTCACGTAGCCCCGGGGCTTGTTCAGCATGAGGCAAGCCGTCTTCGGCTTTTGCCCCATGGGAACCCCGTCTACGGTGATCTCGTCCCGTTCCGGGTCGGCCTTCTGGCCTACAGAGGCGACCCTCCCGTTGACGGCAATTCTGCCCTCCCGCAGCCAGACCTCAGCCTGGCGGCGGGAGAGCAGTCCGTACTCGGAGAGAATTTTACTGATACGCTCCTCCATCAGTTGACCACAATGGCTCCGTAGAGCAGTTCTACCGTGCCAATGACTTCCCCATTGACCATATAGGTGGCGGTCCCGGCCACCTCGCCCTTGGAGATGGCGCCGCTGACCTTACTGGGCAGAGAGAGGCTGCACTGGATGGGATTTTCCGAAGAGGAGGCCACGGAGGCGGTCAGGGTGCTGGCCGCCAGCAGAGGCACGTCCTGGTTGCCGATGTGGAAGGTGGCGACCTCCTCCCCCTCCTCACAGAGAACGTTGGCGGGGTAGTTCTCGAAGGCCCAGTCGTAGAGATTTTCGTGATCCTCGTAGTCGTTGGCATCGTTCAGGGTAACGATGATAAATTTGGAGCCGTCCCGCTCGGCGCAGGAAACCAGCGTCCGGCCCGCCAGAGTGGTCCAGCCGGTCTTGACGCCGATACAGCCGTCCATGAGCTGGAGCAGGTTGTTGTGGTTCTCGATCTCGTAGCCACCGACCTCGATGTACCAGGTGGAGACGATTTTGGCAAACAGCTCATTCTGCATGGCCACCTGGGCCAGGACAGCCATATCCCGTGCGGTGGAGTAGTTGTCCTCATCCACCAGGCCGTTGGTGCTGCTAAAGTGAGTGTTGGTCATCCCCAGCTCCTCCGCCTTGGCGTTCATCATTTCGATGAAGGCGTCCTCATCCCCGTCAGCACAGGCCTCTGCCAGAGCGACAGCGGCGTCGTTGCCGGAGCGGAGCATGGTGCCGTAGAGCAGCACCTCAAAGGTCACAGTGTCCCCGGCCTCCAGATAGAGAGAGGTGCCTCCCTCGTCTGAATTGGCGGCGTGCTCTGAGACGGTATAGATTTCGTCCAGCCGCTCATCATCCAGGGTCATGTCCTCTACTGCCAGGTAGGCCGTCATGATCTTGGTGATGCTGGCGATAGGCCGCTGCTCATCGGCGTTCTTTTCGTAGATGATCTGGCCGGTATAGGCGTCCATGACCACGGTGGAGGTGGCCGAATTCTCCGGCGCGTCCTCCGCAGCGGAGGCGGCGGGGATCATCCCCACCACCAGCAGCAGGGATAAAACGACCCCCAGAACTTTTCTAAGCTTCAAGCTGTTTCACCTCAGTTGATGTTACTCGGGAAAGCGGCTCACTGGGCCTGCTCCTCCTCGGTTTTCTTCTTGCTCTGCATCTCGGAAATGACGGCGGTCACCTTGTCCACCACCTCCGGGACCAGATTGATGGCCTTCTCCACTGTGCCGTCAGGCATGGGATTGGCGTTGATGATGCGCACATTGTCCCCATGAATGACCAGGAAGGAGACGGGTACCACGCTGACCCCGGCCCCGGAGCCGCCGCCGAAGCAGTTGGCCTTGTCCGCAGGCAGATTTTTCGGCGCAAAGTCGGACCCGCCGGAGGCAAAGCCCAGGCTGACCTTGGAGATGGGGATGACGGTGACGCCGTCCGGGGTGGTGATAGGCTTGCCGACGACGGTGTTGACATCCACCATCTCCTTCAGCCGCTCCATCGTCATGTTCAGCACGTCATTGATCGGATGCTTCTGTTCCATGGTTTGTTCCCTCCTGTGTTTCTTTCTGTTGTTCTTTTTGGTGGGCGAGATAGGATCTCAGGAACCGCCATCCAAGGCGCAGAGCGATGGACAGCACCTGGCCGATCCGGATGGAGAGGGCCAGTCGTAGCCAGATCAGGGACTCCCGGGCTTCAAAATCCACCTGGGCGTCGATGTCCCGACGTTTGATGCAGTAGAATGTATTTTCCAGCACCGGGACCAGTCCACCCGCTCCGGCGCAAATCATCCCATATTGGATGGCCGCGTTGGCCGGGTCGTCCTTTCCGGCGATGGTGTATCGAATCTCCAGGGTGTCGATCTGGAGTCGGGAGAGCAGCTGCCCCACGGCGTCGATAGCCAGGGAGATCAGCTCCATCAGCGGCAGGGGCAGGCCGCCCTTCTTTTGCTCCTCCGTCGGCGCCTCCTGGGGCTCCTTCTTCTTTGCCTCCCGGGGCTTTTTTGCCTTCTTCTCCTGCTTTTCCGGCTTCGGCTTTTGAGGAAGCAGGGTGATGTGAATCTTACCCAGCCGAATCCGCAGGGAAATGCCCTCCTCCCCATAGGAGAATTCCACTCCCACCCGGACCAGCGTCAGCAGGAACAGCAGAAGGAGGATAATGAGAAAAATGATCCAGCCTGTCATCTCATTGCTTCGCCTCCGGTTCCGGCGGGCTCTCCTGCTCCTGACGGCGCAGATCGTTCGCCTGTTGCAGCTCCAGACGTAGCTTGTTCTCCTCCCCGGTCTGAGGCAGGGGCGGAAGCTCCTCCAGACTGGAGAGATTGAAGCAGCGCAGGAATTTGTTGGTGGTGCGGAACAGGGCGGGACGGCCCGGAACGGCCAACCGTCCTGCCTCCTCGATCAGTCCCCGCTCCAGCAGCAGATTGACGGTGTAGGAGGAGTCTACTCCCCGGACCTGCTCGATATAGGCCCGGGTGGTGGGCTGATAGTAGGCGATGATGGAGAGCACCTCCAGGGCGGGCTGGGAGAGCTGAGGCGGCTTCCGCCGCTCCAGGGCCTTCCGGATGCGCCCGGCGTACTCCGGGGCGGAGCAGAGCTGATAGCTGCCCTCCAGCTGGAGCAGCCGGATGCCCCGGCGCTCATAGCGATAGCTGTCCCCCAGCTTTTTACAACATTCTTCGACGGTGGCGGGCTCCTCCTCCAGTGCCAGGCTGAGGCGTTCCAACGTGATGGGCTCTCCCGCGGCAAACAGGATGGCCTCCAGAGCGGACAACAGCTCTTTCTCTTCCAGTTTTTCCATATATGCTCCTGTTTATGCTCCGGTCCCGCCGCCAGGCTCTGCCGGGGCGTCAGTCTTGATAACGGTGCAGTCCCCGGCAGAGCCTGCCAGACGGATTCGGCTGGCCTTGCACAGTTCCAGAATGGCCAGGAAGGTGGCCACGATCTCCGACCGGGAGCGACTGCCCTGAAACAGCGACTTGAAATAGGTCACGCCGCTGTGTACCAGGCGGCCCAAAATCTCCCGGGCCTTGCTGGCCACGGGGTATGGCTCCCGGCCAACGATGCCCCGGAATGCCTTTTCCGGACTGGGAGGCGTCTCTCCGCTCCGGCTGAGGACGGCTTTCATGGCCTGGCAGATATCCTCCGGCTGGTGGACATAGCGATAGGTCTTGTCCGGCGTGAGCGGCTCCTGAGGGCGGGTCAGGCAATCCCGTCCCACCTCGTAGCGGCCCAGCAGCTCCGGGACCACCGATTTGATCTTTTTGAAATTTTCGTGCCGCTGCCGCTCCTCCAGCGAGGCGATCAGTTCCTCCATCTCGGAGATGGCCTCCTCATCGTGGATGCTCAGCAGCATACGGGTCTTGATGTAGACCAGTTGGGCCGCCATGGCCACAAATTCGCTGGCGACCTCCAGATCCAGCTCCTTTCTCCGGTCCATCCAGGCCATATACTGGTCCAGGATGAGGGAGATCTGGATGTCCTGAATTTCCATTTTATTTTTGCTCAGAAGGGCGAGGATCAGGTCGAGAGGGCCGTCGAAATCGGCCGGCTCCGTCCGGGTCTTGACCACGCCCTCCAGATGGTAAAGCGGTGCGTCCATCCCCTCACCTCTCAGGCGTAAATGTAGTTGAGCAGTACGGCCAGCACGCCCATGGGCAGACCGGTCAGGGTGCAGATGCCGTTTGCCAGCAGGTTCATGAGATAGCTCAACGGCGTATCCAGCACGCCGAAGAACACCAGGGCAAAGAGCAGGAGCATGATATACCGCTCATAGCGGAGAATGGCGTTGTAAATGCGGTCAGGCAGAAAGGAGAACAGCACCTTGGAGCCGTCCAGAGGTGGGATGGGGAACAGATTAAAGACCCCCAGGCCCAGGTTCAGCCACATCATGACTGCCAACGCCGCCATGACCCAGAAGCCCGCCTCGGTATCGCCCACCCCCAGGGTGTAGAGCAGGCTCAGCAAAGCGGCGGAGAGGATGCTCATGACAAAGTTGGAGCAGGGACCTGCCAGGGCGGTGATGGCCATGCCCTGCTTTGGCTTTTTGAAATAGTTGGGGTTCACCGGCACCGGCTTGGCCCAGCCAAAGCCCGCCACCACCAGCAGGATAAAGCCCAGAGGATCGATGTGCCGCAACGGGTTCAGAGAAAGCCGCCCGGCCCGTCGGGCGGTGGGGTCTCCCAGCTTCCAGGCGGCCAGGCCGTGGCACAGCTCATGGACGGAGAGACAGAGCAGCGCCACCCCCGCCCGGATGAGCAGAACCAGCAATGCCTGATAGTCGAAAATACTCCCCAGAGTATTGAGAAAGGACAAGGGGAAAAACCTCCCAGATCGAAAGAATCGGCGTGATCGCCGCAACAACCTGCTATATTGAATATCATTATACCGAAACTGGCGGGAAAACACAAGCCGCAGACAGAAAAAGTTCTGCCTGCGGCCTGAAAATCGCTCAATTTATTTGGAGATACCCGGCTGACCGAACAGCTGCTGCCGGAGGTTCTCTACTCCCGTCCGCTTTTCAGCGGAAAAGGGCAGGAGAACGTCGCTCTCCCCCAGCGACAGAGTCTCCCGGATACAGCGGAGGTTCGGCTCGATCTCGCTCTTTTTCAGCTTGTCCAGCTTGTTGGCCACCACCGTCACCGGACAGCCGGTGGATTTGAACCACTCCATCATGGTCACATCGTCGGCGGTGGGCTTATGCCGGGCGTCCACGATCTGAACGCCTGTGGTGATGAGGCCGGAGGCGAAATAGGCCTCCATCAGCCGTCCCCACCGCTCCCGCTCCTGCTTGGAGACCTTGGCGTATCCGTAGCCCGGCAGGTCCACCAGATAGAGCTGACGGTCGATGAGGAAGTAGTTCACCTGACTGGTCTTGCCGGGGGCGGAGCCCACCCGGGCAAAGTTCTTCCGGTTGAGGAGACAGTTAATGACTGAGCTTTTCCCCACATTGGAGCGGCCTGCAAAGGCAATCTGGGGCAGGGAGCTGTGGATAAAGTCCTTGGGCGCGGTGGCCCCAATGACAAATTCTGCCTGATTCAGATTCATGCATTTACCTCACTGTCACTGTGGGATGGCCCCGGGCCTGAGGGCAGACGGCTGTACGCCGCCGTGGAGGGCGCTCAGATTGGGCTGTACGGCGGCGGAGGAGAAGTCCAGTGCCTCGGCCAGCACCTGGTCCACCTGCTCCACCGTGACGAACCGGAGGGCGGAGCGGACGGTCTGGTTGATTTCGGTCAGGTCCTTCTCGTTATCTGCCGGGATGATGACCGTCTGGATGCCGTTGCGATAGGCGGCCATGGTCTTTTCCTTCAGTCCGCCGATGGCCAGCACACGGCCCCGGAGGGTGACCTCCCCCGTCATGGCTAGGCCACATTTCACTCTCGCCCCTGTGAGGGCAGAGACGATGGCGGTGGTGATGGCGATGCCGGCAGAGGGGCCGTCCTTGGGGGTAGCCGCCTCGGGGAAGTGGATGTGGATATCCTTCGTCTTGTAGAAATCCGGGTCGATGCCCAGCTCCTGGGTGCGGCTGCGGATATAGGAGATGGCGGAGTGACAGGACTCCTCCATCACCTTCCCCAGGTTGCCGGTAGGCTCTACCTTGCCGGAACCGGGGACGGCGTTCACCTCTACCTCCAGCAGCTCTCCCCCTACGCTGGTCCAGGCAAGGCCGTTGACCAGCCCCACCTGGGGAGTCCGTTCCAGCTTTTCCGGCTGATAGCGTCGGGGACCGAGATAGCGCTCCAACTGGTCGCCGTTGATGTTGACCCGCTTGACCTCGCCGCTCACCAGCTCCATGGCGGCCTTCCGGCACAGGTCGGCCAGCTTCCGCTCCAGGAGGCGGACGCCGGACTCTCTGGTGTAGCCGGAGATGATCTCCCGGATGGCGTCGTCGGTGATGCGGAACTGACTGGCCTTCAGGCCGTGGCGCCTGAGCTCCTTGGGGAGCAGGTGCCGCCGGGCGATCTGCAGCTTCTCCTCGTCGGTGTAGCTGCCCAGCTCAATGAGTTCCATCCGGTCCAGCAGAGGACGGGGCACGGTGGACAGGTCGTTTGCGGTGGTAATGAACAGCACGTCAGACAGGTCGAAGGGCAGCTCCAGGAAATTGTCCCGGAAGGTGCTGTTCTGCTCGGCATCCAGCACCTCCAGCAGAGCGGAGGCCGGGTCGCTGCGCTGGTCTGAGCCCAGCTTGTCGATCTCGTCCAGCAGGATAAGCGGGTTGCAGGTGCCCGCCTTGGAAATGGCGGTGATGATGCGCCCTGGCATGGCCCCGATATAGGTCTTTCGGTGGCCCCGGATCTCCGCCTCGTCATGGATACCGCCCAGGGACACCCGGGCCATCTTCCGGTTTGTGGCCTTTGCCACCGAGGCGGCGATGGAGGTCTTGCCCACGCCGGGAGGGCCGTAGAGGCAGAGAATCTGCCCCTTCAGATCGGGAGACAGCTGCTTGACTGCCAGAAACTCCAGGATACGCTCCTTCACCTTGTCCATGCCGTAGTGGTCGGCGTCCAGGATTTTCCGGGCCGTCTCCACGTTCAGCCGCTCCCGGCTCCGTTTCGTCCAGGGCAGCTCCAGGCAGAGGTCCAGATAGTTCCGGGAGACGGCGGCCTCCGCAGAGCCAAAGGGCTGCTTCTCCAGGCGGCGCAGCTCCTTGTTCAGCTTGTCCTCCACCTCCTTGGGCAGGCGGGCCTTGGCGATCTTCTGGCGATATTCTAGAATTTCATCATCCGGGTCGCCCCCCTCCCCCAGCTCGGACTGAATGACCTTCAGCTGTTCCCGGAGGTAATAGTCCCGCTGGTTCTGATCCATATGCTCCCGAATCTTGCCCTCCAGGTCCCGCTCTACCGAGAGCACCTGGAGCTCTCTCGCCAAAATCTGGTTCATCTTCTCCAGACGGCGGACCGGGCGGAACTCGTCCAGGATGGACTGCTTGTCCTCTCCCCGCAGGGGGATATTCTGGGCGATATAGTCGGCGATATAGCCGGGGTCACGGCTGTTGTACACATTCAGCATCAGGTCGGCGGAGAGCCGCTCTGACAGCTCCCCATAATGGCCAAACAGCTCATAGGCCTGGCGGATGACGGCCTCGCTCCTGGGGGTGCCGGGCTCCACAGGCGGGGCAGGGACTTCCTGCACGACAGCGGTGAGGCAGGGCCTCTCCTGCACCAGCTCCAGCAGCATGGCCCGGCTGCTGCCCTCTACCATGACCCGGACATTGTCATCCGGCAGACGGAGGAGCTGGCGGACTGTGCAGATGGTGCCTACCCGATAAAGGTCGTTTTGTCCGGGCTGCTCCACCGTGACCGACTTCTGGGCCACCAGGAACACCCGGTTGTCCTGCTCCATGGCCTGCTCCAGGGCCTTCATGGACGACTTGCGGCCCACGTCGAAGTGGACGAGCATATTGGGAAAGATGGTCAGCCCTCTCAGGGCCAATGTGGGGAGAACGGTGCCCTCCTCAACGCTAATGTTGGCTTCACTCATAGAATACCTCCATGGAGGAAAATGGCCGTAAGTCCACCCTCAAGCGGACTTGCGGCCAATGAATGGTAGGTCAGTGGGTCAGGAGGCGTTGCCCCGGCGACGCTGCTGGTGCTGCATCTCCTTGAGGGTTTTTGCCCCCAGACGGGGAGCGGGATGCTGGAGACGATCCTCCTCACGGACGATCTCCGGCTGTCCCTCCTTCCGGATGCTCTCCGGAGTGATGGTGACCTTGGCAATGGAGGGGTCTGACGGGATGTCGTACATCAGCTCGTTCATAGAGGATTCCAGCGCCGTCCGCAGTCCCCGGGCGCCGATGCCCCGCTCCAGAGCCAGGTCTGCGGCGGCCTCCAGGGCCTCCGGCTGGAACTCCAGCTCCACATGGTCGTACTCCAGCAGCTTGCGATACTGCTTCACCAGGGCGTTTTTCGGCTCGGTGAGGATACGCACCAGTTGCTCCCGGTTCAGGGCAGTCAGGGTGGTGACCACCGGCAGACGGCCGATCAGCTCCGGGATGATGCCGAACTTCATCAGGTCGTGGGGCTGGACATGGGAGAGGACATCCCGTTCCTCCCGTTCCTTCTTCGTCTGGACGCTGGCGCCGAAGCCAATGCTCCGGTCGTCCAGGCGGCTTTCGATGATCTTCTCAATGCCGTCGAAAGCGCCGCCGCAGATGAAGAGGATGTTGGTGGTGTCGATCTGGATGAACTCCTGATGAGGGTGCTTCCGTCCACCCTGGGGCGGGACATTGGCCGCAGTCCCCTCCAGGATCTTCAGCAGCGCCTGCTGCACGCCCTCGCCGGAGACATCCCGGGTGATGGAGGTATTCTCGCTCTTCCGGGCGATCTTGTCGATCTCGTCGATATAGATGATGCCCCGCTGGGCCAGCTCGATGTCGTAATCGGCGGCCTGGACCAGGCGCAGGAGAATGTTCTCCACATCATCGCCCACATAGCCCGCCTCGGTGAGCGTGGTGGCGTCGGCGATGGCAAAGGGCACCTTCAGGATACGGGCCAGGGTCTGGGCCAGATAGGTCTTGCCGCAGCCGGTGGGGCCCAGCAGGAGGATGTTGGACTTTTGCAGCTCCACATCCTCGCCGCCGCCGAAATAGATGCGCTTATAGTGGTTGTATACCGCCACCGAGAGGGCCACCTTGGCCTGATCCTGTCCGATCACATACTGGTCCAAAATCTGGCGAATTTCCCTGGGCGTGGGAATCACATCCGGGATCTCTACGTCGTAACGGCCCTGATCCTCGTCAAAGTAGTCCTCCGAATCGTCCAGGATCTCATTGCAGAGCTGGACGCACTCGTTGCAGATATAGGCGTTGGGTCCTGCGATGATACGCTCCACCCGGTCCTGACTTTTTCCGCAGAAGGAGCAGCAGACCGTCCTTCTATCGTCCTTTTTTGGCATATCGCTTTCCTCATCATTCTGTCACGGTGAGGCGGGCAGCCGCTCACTCACCGATGCTCAAAGATTTGGTCGATCAGACCGTATTCCTTCGCTTCGTCCGCCGTCATCCAGTGGTCCCGCTCGGAGTCCGCCTTGACCTGCTCCGGGGTCTTGCCGGTATTGGCGGCCAAAATCCCGTTCAACCGCTCCTTGATCTTCAGGAAGTGCTCCAGGTCGATCTCCATGTCGGTGACCTTGCCCTGGGTGCCTGCGGAGGGCTGATGGATCATGATCTCCGCATTGGGCAGGGCGATTCGCTTGCCCTTGGCGCCGCTGGAGAGCAGGAAAGCGCCCATGCTGGCAGCCATGCCGATGCAGATGGTGGACACGTCGCACTTGACATACTGCATGGTGTCGTAGATGGCCATGCCTGCGGTGACGCTGCCCCCGGGGCTGTTAATGTAGAACTGAATGTCCTTGTCCGGGTCCTGGGCCTCCAGGTACAGCAGCTGGGCCACGATCAGAGAGGCGGTGGTGTCGTTGACCTCCTCGGAGAGGAAGATGATGCGGTCGTTGAGCAGGCGGGAGAAGATGTCATAGCTCCGCTCCCCCCGGCTGGTCTGCTCCACTACATAAGGTACTAGACTCATAATGATACGCTCCTTTTTCATAAACACGAAGAGATGATGGTACAGTATACCCGGCTCTTCTGTGAGGATATACCGAAATTCTGCCCTTCTGTTTCTCTCTCTCTGCCGCCGCCGCAGGAACATTCGGCAGCGGTCTGCTCTTAAATGAAATTACTCGGCGTCGGCGCTCTCAGCCTCGGCAGGAGCCTCCTCCTCGGCGGCAGTCTCCTCCACAGGGGCGGTGGCCACGGCGCTGGCGAAGACCAGATCGGAGGCTTTCTTCAGCTGGACATCCCGGGCCAGGGTCTCGTTGTTCAGAGCCTCCCGGATCTTGTCCTCCTCCATGCCGTACTCTTCGCTGAGCTCGGCGACATGGGCGTTGATCTCCTCCTCAATGGCCTCGATGCCCTCGGCCTCAACGATGGCCTTGAGCACCAGCTCCTGCTGGATCTGCCGGAGGGCGCTGGCCTTGATGGAGACGCGGAACTCTGTCTGGTTGGTGCCCATCATGTTCAAGTAGTTGTCCAGGGTGATACCCATGCTCTGGATGCGGGACTCATAGTTTTCCATCATCTTGTCCGTCTCATACTCCACCATGGTGTCAGGAATCTCCATCTGGGCGTTGTTGACGACGGCAGTCATGACGGACTGGTGGAACGCCTCGTCGGCGTTCTTGTTCTTCTCCTCCAGCTTCTTCGCCTTCAGGTCAGCCTTGAACTCGTCCAGAGTCTCAAACTCGGAGACGTCCTTGGCAAACTCGTCGTCCAGGGTGGGGGCCTGCTCCTCGCGGACCTCATGGACAGTGCACTTGAAGGTGGCCTCCTTGCCGGCCAGCTCCTTTGCCTGGTACTCCTCAGGGAAGGTGACGACGACGTCCTTGTCCTCTCCGGCGGAGACGCCCACCAGCTGGTCCTCAAAGCCGGGGATGAAGGAGCCGGAGCCCAGCTTCAGCTCGTGGTTCTCACCCTTGCCGCCCTCAAAGGCTACGCCGTCCACAAAGCCCTCGAAGTCGATGACGGTGGTGTCGCCCATCTGGGCAGGACGGTCCACGGCGACCTGAGTGGTGGCCCGGCTGATATAGGGCTGGAGCGCGGCATCCACCTCCTCGTCGGAGACAGTGACCTCCGCCCGGGGGGCGGGGATCTCCTTATACTGGCCCAGCGTGGCCACAGGCATCAGGCCCACGGTGACGGTGAGGGACACGCCCTCTGCGCCGATGGTCTGGACGTTGGTCTGGGGATAGCCCACAATCTCCAGGGACTCATCCTTGGTGATCTCCTCCATGATGGCGGGGTACAGCTCCTCCATGGCGTCCTCATAGAACACGTCGGCGCCGTACATCCGCTCCACCAGCTTCCGGGGGGCCTTGCCTTTGCGGAAGCCAGGCAGGGTGATCTGGCCCTTTACCTTGGCATAGACCTTGTTGACCGCAGCGTCAAACTCCTGGGCGCTGATCTCTACAGACAGCTCAGCGGTGTTGTTTTCCTTTTTCTCTACGTTTTTCACGTTCATGGGGGTGTTCCTCCTTGGCGGGCGGCAATGCGCTCCGTTTCTTCAAAATCATCAGTCTGATATTGTAACAGACTTGACGAGAGATTTCTACTGTTTTAAGTAAAAAAACAGTCTCATTCTAAAATTTTTTTTGGTACGAAATTCAGATGGTCGGCGGAGATGAGGGAAAATTCCGTCTCCCCCACCGTTCCCTCAATGGCCAGACGGCGGCTTGGCCCGTGGAGATGGGCGTACCAGCAGCGCCGGACGCCGTACTGCCGGAGCAGGGCCAGAATCGGCTCGCACCGGTATCCCTGGTAAATCGGCGGATAGTGGAGAAAGACCAGCTTCTCCCGGTCTCCCGCCGCTTTCAGGGATGTCTCCAGCCGGATGCACTCCCGGCGGAGCATCTTCTCGTCGTGGCCCGCCTGCTCCAGCTCGTAGAACCAGCCCCGGGTGCCGCAGAGGGCGGTCTCCCCGTAGAGCCAACAGTTGTTGTGGAGCAGCCGGAAGGTGCTCAGACCCTTCTCCTGAAAGAAGGTCTCCATCTTGCGTGCAGTGGTCCACCAGTAGTCGTGGTTTCCCTTGAGCAGCAGCTTGGCCTGACCCGGCAAATCGTTGAGAAATCGGAAATCCGCCTCACACTGGGACAGATTCATCCCCCAGCTCAGGTCGCCGCAGAGGAGCACCGTGTCCTCCGGCCGGACGTTTTCCAGAAAGCCCTGTCTCAGCTTATCCGGGTGGTCCTTCCACTCCGGGCCGAAGACGTCCATGGGCTTGTCGGTCCCGAAGGACAGGTGAGGGTCTCCGATGGCATAGAGGGCCATATCACTTCAAAAAGCCGGTGACGACCGCCTTCATCTGCTCCTTCTGCACCCAGCCGTCGAAGCGGACCTTCTTGTCCCGCAGTCCTGCCAGAGGACGGGGAATCTCCGCTCCGGTGACCTGGGAGAGCTGGTCCAGCAGACCTGCGCCGGAGGACAGCTCCTCCACGCCAATGGCCTCCAGGACGGCGTCCGGGAACTTGAAGGGGCTGGCAGTGGAGGCAACTACAGTGGGGGTCTCGTCCCCGGTCTCCGCCCGGTACTGCTCCAGAACGTGGAAGGCGACGGCGGTATGGGTGTCGATGAGATACTTGTGCTCCCTCCACATCTTGCCGATGGTCTCCTTGGTGGCGGCCTCGGTGGTGTAGCCTGCGGAGAAGATCGCCTGAATCTTCTTCTGAATGTCTTCGTCCACCGTGTAGCAGCCGGTCTCCGCCAGCTGGTCCATATATCCACGGGTGCGCTCATCGTCGTTGCCGGAGAGGGCGAAGATCAACCGCTCCAGATTGCTGGAGATGAGGATGTCCATGGAGGGAGAGACCGTGTTGTAGAAGGGACGGTTCTTGTCATAGGTGCCAGTGGTCAGAAAATCGGTGAGCACGTTGTTATCGTTGGAGGCGCAAATCAGACGACGGATGGGGACCCCCATCTCCCGGGCGTAGTAGGCGGCCAAAATGTTGCCGAAGTTTCCGGTAGGGACGCAGACGTTGATGGCGTCGCCGTTGGAGATGGCCCCCTGCTTCAGCAGGTCGCAGTAGGCGGAGATATAGTAGACGATCTGAGGCAGCACCCGGCCCCAGTTGATGGAGTTGGCGGAGGACAGGAACAGGTCCTTGGCGGCCAGCTCCTCCCGAAGCGCCTCGTCGGAGAACAGCCGCTTGACCCCGGTCTGGGCGTCGTCAAAGTTGCCCACCACGGAGCAGACGCCTACGTTCTCCCCCTCCTGGGTCTTCATCTGGAGGCCCTGGACCTCGGAAACGCCGTCCTTGGGGTAGAACACCAGAATTTTGGTCTTGTCCGCGTCCCGGAAGCCCTCCATGGCGGCCTTGCCGGTGTCGCCGGAGGTGGCCACCAGGATGCAGACCGTCCGGTTGTCGTAGTTCTTCCGCATGGATGCGGTGAGCAGATGGGGCAGCATCTGAAGGGCCATGTCCTTAAAGGCGCAGGTGGGGCCGTGCCACAGCTCCAGACAATAGGTGTTCCCGTCCACTTTGCGGACGGGGGCCACCTCCTTCATGTCGAACTTGTCCGGCCCATAGGCCCGGCCGGTGTAGGCGGTCAGCTCAGAGGTGGTGAAGTGGGTCAGATACAGCCCCATGACGTACACCGCCCGCTGCTGATAGGACATATCCTTTAAGCTCTCCAGCGCATTGCCCGGCAGACGGGGCAGCGAGGCGGGCAGGAACAGGCCCCCATCCCGGGACAGCCCCTGGGAGATGGCCTGAGCCGGAGTGAACTCCAGCTTCTTGTTTCTCGTGCTTACATAGTACATTGCCGATCACTGTCCTCCTGTATTGGTTGGGAAGCGGGCGCAGGCCGGAGGCCTTATTGCCCGACGATACCTCATTATTACATTAAACGGCCCTCCGGTCAAGCCACCGGGGCGAGAAAGTGGGGCTTGCTCAGTAAAAAGCGTTCTCCAGATACACCACACTGGGGCGCTGGGTCTGCATCCCCCGGGGCGCCGTGATCTGGCAGACGTCAAAGCTGATATAGTAATTGTCCATTTCCGGGTGCTGGGAGAGATAGCGGCCCATGGCCTTGTGGATACGCTCCTGCTTGCGCCGGGTCACCGCCTCCCTGCCGGAGGCAAAGCTGCCGGTGCGGAGCTTGACCTCCACGACCGCTAAAACTCTGCCTCTCCGGGCCAGCAGGTCGATCTCCCCCTCCCGGTATACAATGTGATGCTCCAGCACCTCATAGCCGTGCTGCACCAGCCACTGGGCGGCCACCGCCTCGCCCCAGGCCCCCAGGCGATGGTCAACGTCGTTTCTCATAGAATTTCTTCAAAAAGCTCATCCGGTGGGCCGGACAGGGGCCGTACTGCTCCAGCATCTGATAGTGGAGCGCCGTGCCATAGCCCTTGTGCTGCTCAAACCGGTACTGGGGATACTGCTTCGCCAGCTCCACCATGAACCGGTCACGGCTGACCTTCGCCAGAATGGAGGCGGCGGCGATGGAGGCGGAGAGACTGTCCCCGTGTACCACCGTCCGGCAGAGGACGGAGATGCCCCGGCTCTGATTGCCGTCCACCAGCGCCAGGTCGGGCCGGAGAGACAGGCCGCCAATGGCCAGGTCCATGGCCTTCATCCGGGCGTTGAGAATGTTGATCTCGTCGATCTCCCTCTCGTCCACGCTGGCCACCGACCAGGCCAGGGCCTGCTCCTTGATCTGGTCAAAGAGCCGCTCCCGCCGCCTGGGGGAGACCTTTTTGGAGTCGTTGAGCCAGGGCAGGTCAAACGTCTCCGGCAGGATGACGGCGGCGGCGTAAACCGGCCCGGCCAGGGGACCGGCCCCCGCCTCGTCCACGCCGCAGACCAGGGGATAGCCCTGGGCGTGGGCCTCCTGCTCCAGGGCAAGGAAATCGTGCTCTGTGCGCATGGGTCTATCTCGCCTCCTCCGGGGTCTCCAGGGTGAACCGGCCCAGCTTGCCGGAGCGATACTCCTCCAGCAGAACCCGGCTCATCCGCTCCAGGTCCACCTCTCCCCCGGAGATGAGGAAGCCCCTGCGCCGCCCGGCGGCCTCCAGTAGCTCCCAGCCCTCCGACGACGGAGAAACGTCGATTTTATAGCGGGCTGCCACTGCCTCAGGGTAGCGCTCTGAGAGCAGAGCCATCAGGCCCGAGGCCAGGGTCTCCAGGTCCATGATGGGGTCCTTGACAGCACCGGTATAGGCCAGATGCTGCCCCACCCGCTGATCCTCAAACTTGGGCCAGAGGATGCCCGGCGTGTCCAGCAGCTCCAGACCGGCGTCCACCGTGATCCACTGCTTGCCCCGGGTGACACCGGGGCGGTTCTGGGCTTTGGCGGACTTCCGCCGGGCCACCTGATTGATGAAGGTGGACTTTCCCACATTGGGGATTCCCACCACCATGGCCCGCACCGGGCGGCCGGTCTGGCCCTTTTCCGCCCAGCGCTCGATCTTGTCCTTCAGCAGGCCGCGGACGGCGGCGGAGAACTGATTCACTCCCGCCCCGGACTTACAGTCGGTGAGCAGGACCGCCTGTCCCCTGCTGCGGAACCACTCCACCCAGGCCCGGTTCATGGCCTCGTCCGCCTGGTCCGCCCGGTTCAGGATGACCAGCCGGGGCTTGTCCCCCACCATACTGTCCATCTCCGGGTTACGGCTGGAGATGGGGATGCGGGCGTCCAGTATCTCTGTGACGGCGTCCACCGATTTTAAATTTCCCCCGATCATCCGCCGGGTCTTGGCCATGTGGCCGGGATACCATTGAATGTCCATCGGCTTTCGCCTCCTTGTTTCTACCAATTTCCCTACGAAAAAAGGAGCGGACAGCCGCTCCTTTTGTTTCGACCAAGGATTACAGCTTCTCCTTGACCTTAGCGGCCTTACCGGCGCGGTCACGCAGATAATACAGCTTGGCCCGGCGAACCTTGCCCCGGCGAACGGTCTCCACCTTCACCACGTTGGGGGAGTTGACGGGGAACACCTTCTCCACGCCCACGCCGTAGGAAATGCGGCGGACGGTAAAGGTCTCGTTCACGCCGCCATGCTTCTTGGCGATGACGGTGCCCTCAAAGATCTGGATACGCTCCTTGGCGCCCTCCGTCACCTTGACATGAACACGGACGGTGCTGCCGACCTCGATGACCGGCTGCTCAGCCTTGACATTCTTCTGGTCAAGGGCCTTGATGAGATCCATAACTGTTTCCTCCTGATTCATAGGTGTTCTTGACGCCGTTATTTGCCTGCGCTTCCTATATAGTACGCAGCAGCCCAGAGGACCACCCTTTATTCAACTGGTCAAGAATACCATACAAAATCGGAAAAAGCAAGAGGTATCAGCGAAAAATTTCTCCGTTTTCCTGAAAAACCTCCTCCCGGCGGTACCGGGCAAAGTCCGGGGCCAGGTGTGGATACCGGGCCGCGAAGGTCTCCATCAGCAGCTGAGGGTTCAGGCTGGGCTCCTGGGCGGCCAGATTGCAGGAGAGGGACATCTGCCGCTCCCCCACCGGCTCCATGGACCAGCGGTGGACCATGGGAATCAGGTCCAGCTCGGTATACCCCTTTTTGGACTTTTTGGAGGGCTTGCGGACGATCAGGTGCTCCGGGGAGAGAAATGCACGAAACCCTTCCTCCACCCCCTCCGGGACGCCGCTGTCATAGTCCAGGGTGATGGACCAGTCCAGCGTTTTGATCTGCTTAAAGGGCCGTTCCGCCCGGTAGCAGGACAGCACCCGCAATCCCTCGGGCAGCGTCCGGTTGAGCAGGGCCGGGACCTCCTCCAGAGGAACCTGGCTCACCAGGTCGAACTCCAGAATCTCGCACCGGCTGGAAAAGCCCAGGGACAGAGGCAGGGCGATGGAAACGTAGGCATGACGGTTATACCCCTCCGTCTGCCAGATCTCCAGCCCCGCCCGGAGGAAGGCCCGCTGAAACTGGGCCATGGTGTCCAGATGGGAGATATAGATGGCCCGTCCGGTCTTTTCATAGAGCAGCCGGTGGGCGTGCATTTTTGCCATAGGTCAGACCTCCCCTTCCGTTGCGTGGCGTTCTCTTGCGGAGATGGGATAGAGGGCGTCGCACTTCCGGTCGCAGAGCAGCCGGTCCGCCCCGCAGCCGGTACACTGCTTCCGGCAGTCCGGCGTGATGACAGAGCGGTAAGCCTGCTCCCGCTCCCGCCAGAGATACCGGGGACGGACGCCCACCGAGATCATGGACCAGGGCAGCAGCTCCTCATAGGGCCGCTCCCGGCAGGCGTAGAAGTCCGGGTCAACTCCTGCCTCCCGGAAGGCATCCATCCAGCGCTCGAAGCTGAAATACTCGCTCCAGGCGTCCAGCCGTCCGCCCCTGCGCCAGACCGCCTCCAGGGCCTTGCCCAGCCGCCGGTCGCCTCTGGCCAGCACCGCCTCGATGTAGCTCAGGTCCGGGTCGTGCCAGTTGTAGATGATGGATTTGTTGGTGATGCTCCGGCGCAGGAGGGCCACCCGGCGGCGGTACTCCTCCATGGAGATCTGGGCCTCCCACTGGAAAGGGGTGAAGGGCTTGGGCACAAAAAAGGCGGTGGAGACGGTGATACGCACCCCCCTGGCCCGGTTGCTGCCGTACTGCTTCCAGACCATGTAGACCTTCTGGGCCAGGTCGGCGATGCCCACCACGTCCTCGTCCGTCTCGGTGGGCAGACCCAGCATGAAGTATAGCTTCACCGCGTTGCCGCCTCCCTCAAAGACGGTGCGGCAGGAGCGGAGCAGGTCCTCCTCCCGGACGTTTTTGTTGATGGTATCCCGGAGCCGCTGAGTGCCCGCCTCCGGAGCGAAGGTGAAGGAGCTTTTCCGGGCCTTTTGGAGCCGCTGCTCCAGGGCCATGGAGAAGTTGTCCGCCCGGAGAGAGGGGACGGAGAGGTTGATGTTCCTCGGCTCACAGTAGTCCAGCAGTCCGTCGCACAGCTCCGCCAGGGGCCGGTAATCGCTGGTAGAGAGGCTGGAGAGGGTCATCTCCTGATAGCCGGAGTCCTTGCAGGAAGCAATCCCCTGCTCGATAAGCACCTCTGGGCTTTTGGGGCGGACGGGGCGATAGCAGTACCCCGCCTGGCAGAACCGGCAGCCCCGGATGCACCCCCGGAACACCTCCAACATCACCCGGTCATGGACGATCTCGGTGGAGGGGATGATGGTTTTGACGGGATAATAGGCGGTGTCCAGGTCCTGGACGATGCGCTTGGTGACTACGGCCGGAGCGCCCTCCTTCGGGGTGACAGAGGCCAGAGTCCCATCCTCGTGATAGGTGATGTCGTAAAGGGAGGGGACATAGAGCCCGGGGACCTGGGCCGCCCGGCGGAGAAATTCGGCCCGGCTCCAGCCGGTGCGCCGCACCTCCCGGTACAGCTCCAGCATCTCCACCGTCACGTCTTCCCCTTCTCCCAGGGAGAACAGGTCGATGAAGTCCGCCAACGGCTCTCCGTTGTAGGCGCAGGTGCCCCCCGCCATGACGATAGGGTCGTCGTCGCCCCGCTCCCAGGTGTGCAGGGGCACTCCTGCCAGGTCCAGCATATTCAGCACGTTGGTGTAGGCCATCTCATAGCCCAGGGAGAAGCCGATCATGTCAAAGTCCCGGATGGGGTCGCCGCTCTCCAGGGCCCACAGGGGGAGGCCAGCCTTGCGCATCTCCGCCTCCATATCTCCCCAGGGGGCGAAGCACCGCTCACACCATACTCCGTCCATCCCGTTCATAACGCCATAGAGGATGCGGATGCCCAGGTTGGACATCCCGATCTCATAGGTATCGGGAAAACAAAAGGCAAAGCGGAGATCCACCTGAGCCTTGTCCTTGATGACTGCATTATATTCCCCGCCGGTATAGCGGGCGGGTTTTTGTACCCGTAACAGGATGCGCTCCAGACGTGCGTCCATAGCAGGGCCTCCCTTTTGGCTGTTTGGATTATTTTACCTGAAGCATCGAAAAAACGCAAGACCGGAGACAGGCCTTCTCTCCGCCTGCATAAAAAGAAAACGCCCGCCCCGGACAGGGGCGGGACAGAAAACGTCAGTCGGTCAGCGCTGGTGCAGTATCCCGGACAGGGGCTTATAGATGAGAAAGCACAGCCCCACGTCGATCAGCCCCTTCACCAGGGTAAAGGGCACGTTGAAGATCAGCAGGCACTCAAACAGTCCGTCCACCCCGGGGAGAATGGCCTGATAAGCGCTGACGATGGTGTCCATGCCCCCAAACAGGGTGGCGTAGAAGGGATAGACCAGAAAATAGTTCATGGGGAGGGAGGCCAGAGCCATACAGACCGCCCCGGCGAGAGAGCCGATGATGGCCCCCCGGCGGGTGTGGTCCTTCCAGTAGATCAGCCCCGCCACCAGGACGAACACCGCCCCCATGGTGACGTTGAACAGTTCCCCGATGCCGGCGGAGGAGGTGCCCTTGATGAGGATGTGGAGCAGGTTCTTGAACACCTCGATGAGGACGCCATACACCGGCCCCAGGGCGAAGGAGCCCAGCAGGGCGGGCAGGTCGGAGACGTCCAGCTTGACAAAGGACGGGATGAGCATGGGCAGGGAAATTTCAAGGAACATGAGCAGGAAGGCCACGGCGGAGAGCATGGCGGTGACGGTGATGCAGCGGGTGCGGGAGATGGTATTGGATGCGTGCATAAAAAAGGCTCCTTTTCCCGGGATTGACCCCGGCAGAATACGAACGCCTGAGATATAAGTCTACAGGCGTGCTCTGCCGGAACTGCCCCGAAAAAGGAGTTCTGCCGCACACATCTTCTTCCATCCAGACTTTACTGTCGGTATCGGATTCGCACCGATTCAACCCTGAGCGTTTCGGCTCGTAGGCTCGCGGACCTGTCAGCTATGCTGCATCACCGCCGGTCGAGAATTTCACCCTGCCCTGAAGACGTCTATCCATTTGTTCAACGTCATTATACGCTCCCCATTGAAAAATGCAACCCGTTTTTCCGTTTTCCTCTTGCTATTTTTCTGTGCGTACTGTATAATAAAACAAACGTTCTATTTGGAGGGATTTTATGCGCCCCATCGAACAGTGCTGCTGCTTTACCGGCCACCGCCCCAACCGGCTCCCCTGGCTGGCTGACCCATATGACCATCGCACCCAGGCATTGACCGACGCCCTGTGGCGGCGCATCCAGGCCAGCTATGAGGGGGGCTACACCTGCTTTCTCTCCGGAATGGCCCTGGGTGTGGATTTGATATGCGCAGAGCTGGTGCTACGGCTCCGGGCGGAGACCGACGGGGCGGCGGAGCTTATCCCCGTCGTCCCCTGGCCCGGCCAGGCGGAGCGCTGGAGGCAGGAGGACCGCCGCCGCTATCGGGAGGTCCTGCAGGTGTGCGGAGAGAACCTTGTGGTGGTATCTCCCAGCTACTCCAGGACCTGCTATTACCTGCGCAACCGCTATCTGGTGGAGCACTCTGCCAAAATCATCGGCGTTTACGACGGCTCCCCCACCGGCGGCACCCATCAAACGCTGGAATATGCCCGACAAAACGGGTTGGAAATGGAACTGCTCATGCCGGAATGAGCCTCAGGCATGAGCAGACAGGTCATTTAGTCAAATCTCGTCTCCCAGTGCTCCGCCCGGCTGGCCTCCCAGCAGAGCAGAAGCTGCTCCCGGGTCGTCCGCCGGGTGTCCAGGGGCGGCAGGTCGCCCATGGGGAAGAAGCCCCGTTCCCGGGTCTCCAGGTTGGGACGGAAGGGGCCCATCTCCCCCACCGGCTCGCACAGGATCAGGTGGTTGGACAGATTGAGGATGTACGGCGGCCAGTTGCGCAGGTTCCGGTCCTGCACCGCCACCAGCCGGGTGGCCCGGCCCCGGATGCCCGTCTCCTCCCACAGCTCCTTCTCCGCATTGGCCCGGACGGTCTGATTCTCATCACACCAGCCCCCGGGGAGGTTCCAGCCCTCGTCGTTTTCCTTGACCAGCAGCACCCGGTCACCCACAAACAGAGCCGAGCGGGTGGTCACCTTGGGGGTCTGATATCCCTCCTCCCCGCAGAACAGGTCGGAGAGCTGTTCCACAGGCAGGTCGGTGTACTGGGCCAGGATTTCCCCGGCGATCTCCCGGATGCGTCCATAGCGCTCCAGGTCAAAGGGATTTTTGGTATAGGCAATGCCGCACTGGGCCAGCGACTGCAGCTCCTTGGCCCAGGCCACCCAGTTCCGGTCGTTCAGCTCCTTTTGGGTCATACCGAATTCTCTTCCCTTCTGCGTGTTTACGGTGTCGCTCTGCGGACTGCCGCGGTCACTTTCTTTGAATGGTATCATATCACAGACAGGTCAAAATGGGAAGTCATTTTCTCACGCGCGCCCTGCCGCTGGCTTCTGACAGAGCTCAGGGCCTGGGAACCGTTTCCGGCTCCCAGGCCCTTTTTCTGTTGCTTTACAGCGGAATTGCCTGATGATTTGCAGACAATGGATTCATCACTGGCGGCGCTTACTCCGGCTGGCCAGGAGGCCCCCAAAGACGATCGCTGCCGCAGCCATGATGCCAACAAGCACCATCACATCAAGGCTGTCGTCCCCGGTCTCCACCGAGCCGGAGCTGCTCCCCGAGCTGGAACCGGAGGAGCTGGAGGAACTGGAGGAACTGCCGGAGCCGGAGCTGCTGCCCGTGCCGGAGCCGCTGTCAGAGTCGTCCGTATCGGAGACGGCCCAATAGATGCTCAGCCCAACGTCATCATAATCGCTGGTCAGGTTGCCGTCTTCATCCGCACAGGCGACGGTGTAATAGTACGTCTGGCCGGAGACCACGCTGTTATCGGTATAGCTGGTGCCGTAAGTCGCGCCAATGACCTCCCAGCCGGTGTCGGAGTCCGCTGTCCGGCGCAGGACCAGGTACAGCTCGGCGCCGTCCACAGCCTCCCAGGCTACGGTTATGCCGCTTTCACCGCTGGACACACCCGTTAGCTCCGGTGTTGACAGCAGGGCGGTATCGGCGCCTGCATCCGTACCAGTGTCCGTATCCGTACCTGTGTCAGTATCTGTGCCAGTATCTGTGTCAGACGGCTGCTTCACCAGGGCCTCTATAGCGGCGGCAATGTCGTCGGCCAGTCCGTCGATGTCGTCCTGGGTCAGGCCCTCTGTGTCGCCGTTCAGAATGGCGTCGGCCTCGTCCAGCAGATCGGCCAGGGCGCTCCAGGAGTCAGCGGTGTAGTCGCTCTCGGTCAGGGCGTCTGCCTGGGCCACTACGGCCTCCAGCCCGGACAGGTCAAGCTCCTCTTCCTCTTCCTCGTCCGCGTCGGCGGTCTTGTACAGGTACAGACAGTCCGCCGTGCCCCAGCCGTCGGCCTGCATGCTTACGACGATTTGCAGCTTGACGGTGGTCTCCTCCGTCAGAGCAAAGGAGACGGTAGGAGTCTGCCAGACGCGCCAGCCGGCCATGGTGGCGGCATCGCCGACAAAGAGGACTTCCCCATCCTCGTCCAGAATTCGCAGGGTCACGGTGTCGCCTGCGCACCCCTGGGCTACGCACTCAAAGGTGTAATCACCGGCGGAGAGGGTTTGCTCCACATTATAGGTGACAGAGCTGGTGGTGGCGCTGGTAAGGTACCAGTGCATGCTGTAGCTACCCTCATAGGGGTCGTCGGTGGCAGGGAGGTTGATACCGCTGTCGGTGATGGTGAATTTGGTCGCCGCATCTGTGGCGCTGATCTCAAAGCTGGCGTCGTTCTCGTCCAGCAGATTGGGATACTTGATGGTGACGGTGCAGGTGACGGCGGTGCCGTCCTCCAGTGCGCCGGTGACGGTGTAGGTCCCCGCCTTGCCGCCGGCAAAGGCGGCGTCGACGGTCTCCACGTCGGTCTCATCCCAGGTGACGGCTGCATCACTGGTAGTGCCGTTGTTATAGGTGACGGAGACGGTAGCCGGGAGGGTCACTGCCGTGTCCTCGTCCAGAACGACGGTGACAGAAGGACTTTCCACACTCTCCACCGTGACCTCGGAGTTGGTCGCGCCGGTGTAGACATACTGGAATACCTTCAAGGAGGCCAACGCCTTGCCGCTGGCGTCGAAGAACGCCTGGTTGTCCACGGCGCTGCCGCCGTACCACACGCCCGCGTCGCCGGGGTCATACTCCCCGGCGTAGCTGGCGGCCCAGCCGGAGCCGTATTTCTCCCACAGGAGCTTATTGGCTTCTACCTGAGCGTCATACTCGTCGCCGGTGAGGCCGGTGGTGTCGCCCACGGTGATCCACGCGCCCTCCCAGTAGAATACGCCAATGCCGTAGCCGTCGGAGACGTCGTTGACCTCCGCGATGACGTCCCGCACCTCGTTGGCCTGGCCTTGGACGCTAAAGCTCCAGTTCAGGTCGTCGCCGGTGTCGTTGTTGCCCACCCGGACGGTGTTGTCGTGGCCGTCCGTGTCGTCCAGGGTGTAAGCCCAGGAGGTCTCCGCCACCATGACATACTTATTGTAGGTGGTGGCCACATTGTCCAGCACGGAGGTCAGGTTGGAGAGGCTGCCATGCCAGTAGGGGTAGTAGGAGGAGGCGAACACGTCGTAATCCACACCGTAGGTGTCCAGCTGCTTGGCGAAGTTGGCATAGTTGCCGCTGCGCTCCGGGTTGGTAAAGTGGATGGCAACCAGTACGTCGCTGTCAAATTCCCGCACGGCCTTGCTGCCCGCACTGAAAATCTGGCTCATATTGACCCAGCTGCTCTCGCCGCAGATGCTGTTGGTGGTCTCGTTGCCGATCTGCACCATGCCGATGTCGGCCCCGGCAGCGGCGATGGTCTCCAGAGCCTCCAAAGTGAACGAATAGACCGCGTCCACCTTTTCCTCCAGGGTATAGTCCTCCCACGCCTTGGGGACGGACTGCTTGCCGGGGTCGGCCCAGAAGTCGCTGTAGTGGAAGTCCACCAGCAGCTTCATGCCGTATTGGGCGGCCCGGGCGCCGATCTTGGCGGCGGTGGCCACGTCGTTATTGCCGCCGCCGTAGCCGTTGCCCTCGCTGTCATAGGGGTCGTTCCACACCCGGACCCGGATGTAGTTGACGCCGCTGTCGGCGAGGATTTTGAACAGGTCCTCCTCCTCGCCGTCCTCGTTGTAATACTTCACGCCGGAGGCTTCCAGCGCAATGACAGAGGACACGTCCATGCCCATGATGAAGTCATCGGGCAGGTTGGAGACCTTGGCGACGTTGATGTCGGCTTCGACGGTGGTGGAAGCCTCCACGGTGATGGTGGCACAGTCCGAGGCCAGTACATTCCAGTCGCTATCGTACAGCTCACCTACGATGTAATAGGTGCCCTCGGTGGGTAGCGTAGCAGTAGCGCCCGTCAGAGAATGTTCATTGCTGACCGTAGCATCGCTGTTGCCGTCTGCGTGGTCGTTCCAGCTATCCGCCCAGAAGGTGAAGTTCAGGCCGTCGGCATCCAGGTCTGTGATTACTACTCCATCCAGCTTGACGGTGGAAGTCAGGGAAATGGTATCTCCCGGTGCGGCGGTGGTGCTGCTGGCGGAGACAGTGACGGAATAACCTTCCTCCGCTGCCTCTGCCACGGTGATGGTGGTCACCACATTGGTCGCCACGTCTGTATAGCTGCTGTCTTGCAACTGCGCCACGATGTAATAGGTCCCCTCGCTGGGCAGAGTCACGTCTGCCGTCAAGGAATGGCCGGAGTTGTCGTCGTAGTTAGAGTAGGTGCTGTCGCTGTTGCCGTCGGAGTAGTTCCACTGGTCCGTCCACCACCACAGGTAGAGCCCGGCGGCGTCCAGGTCGGTGATTTCCTCCCCGTCCAGCTTGACGGTGGCAGTCAGGGAAATGGTGTCTCCCGGTGTGGCGGAAGTGCTGCTGGCGGAGACGGTGACGGAATAGCCCTCCTCCGCTGTCTCGGCCACAGTGATGGTGGTCACCACATTGGTCGCCACGTCTGTATAGCTGCTGTCTTGCAACTGCGCCACGATGTAATAGGTCCCCTCGCTGGGCAGAGTCACGTCTGCCGTCAAGGAATGGCCGGAGTTGTCGTCGTAGTTAGAGTAGGTGCTGTCGCTGTTGCCGTCGGAGTAGTTCCACTGGTCCGTCCACCACCACAGGTAGAGCCCGGCGGCGTCCAGGTCGGTGATTTCCTCCCCGTCCAGCTTGACGGTGGCAGTCAGGGAAATGGTGTCTCCCGGTGTGGCGGAAGTGCTGCTGGCGGAGACGGTGACGGAATAGCCCTCCTCCGCTGTCTCGGACACAGTGATGGTCACACAATCGGAGGTCAGTTTGTTCCAGCTGCCGTCGTACAGCTCGCCTACCAGATAATAAGTCCCAGCAGTAGGCAGCGTAACAGTAACACCCGTCAGTGAATGCGCATTGCTGACCGTAGCATCGCTGTTGCCGTCTGCGTGGTCGTTCCAGCTATCCGCCCAGAAGGTGAAGTTCAGTCCAGCGGCTTCCAAGTCGGTGACTGTCTCCCCGTCTACTGTGACAGCAGCAGTCAGGGTAACAGTGCCTCCCGGCTCCACAGTGGTGGCGCTGGCGGTGACAGTCACCTTATAGGTCGTATCCGCCGACGCACTCAGCGGCTGTATGACGGAAACCACCATCATAAGCGCCAGCACCGCGGCCAGTATCTTTCGTTTCATGGAAACAGCTCCTTTCGGATGATCAGATGTGTTTGCAGCGGAAAACGGCTACGCGCTGCAATTCTCTCCCCAGCATCATAACATCATTTTTGAAAAATAGCAAGAAAAAGTCCTTATTTGTTTGCGAAACCTGTTTGCGCAGAAAGAGACGCAAAAACCCCCTCCGAAGCCGGTAATACGGCCCCGGAGGGGGTTGTGTTCAGGGATTCACGCCTGCCCGGAGGCGGGCGTCAGTCCGGCGCTCAGAGCTGAGGGCCGGCGGCGACCAGGCTCTTGCCCAGGTCGTTGGTCTGATACTTGACGAAGTTCTTGATGAAGCGCTGAGCCAGATCCTTGGCCTTCTCCTCCCACTGGGAAGCGTCGGCATAGGTGTCCCGGGGGTCCAGGATGGCGGGATCAACGCCGGGCAGCTCGGTGGGGACCTCGAAGTTGAAGTAGGGGATCATCTTGGTGGGAGCGGACTTGATGGAGCCGTCCAGGATGGCGTCGATGATGCCGCGGGTGTCCTTGATGGAGATACGCTTGCCGGTGCCGTTCCAGCCGGTGTTGACCAGATAAGCCTTGGCGCCGCTCTTCTCCATGCGCTTGACCAGCTCCTCACCGTACTTGGTGGGATGCAGCTCCAGGAAGGCCTGGCCGAAGCAGGCGGAGAAGGTGGGAGTAGGCTCGGTGATGCCCCGCTCGGTGCCAGCCAGCTTGGCGGTGAAGCCGGACAGGAAGTAGTACTGGGTCTGCTCCGGGGTCAGGATGGATACGGGAGGCAGCACGCCGAAGGCGTCGGCGGACAGGAAGATGACGTTCTCAGCGGCGGGACCGGCGGACACGGGGCGGACGATCTTCTCAATGTGGTTGATGGGATAGGAGACACGGGTGTTCTCGGTGACGCTCTTGTCGGCGAAATCGATCTTGCCGTTCTCGTCCAGAGTGACGTTCTCCAGCAGGGCGTTGCGCTTGATGGCGTTGTAGATGTCGGGCTCGGAGTCCTTGTCCAGGTTGATGACCTTGGCATAGCAGCCGCCCTCGAAGTTGAAGACGCCGTTATCGTCCCAGCCGTGCTCGTCATCGCCGATGAGCAGACGCTTGGGGTCGGTGGACAGGGTGGTCTTGCCGGTGCCGGACAGGCCGAAGAAGATGGCGGTGTTCTCGCCGTTCATATCGGTGTTGGCGGAGCAGTGCATGGCGGCAATGCCCTTCAGCGGCAGATAGTAGTTCATCATGGAGAACATGCCCTTCTTCATCTCGCCGCCGTACCAGGTGTTGATGATGACCTGCTCACGGCTGGTGATGTTGAAGACAACGGCGGTCTCGGAGTTGAGGCCCAGCTCCTTGTAGTTCTCTACCTTGGCCTTGGAGGCGTTGTAGACTACGAAGTCAGGCTCGAAGTTGGCCAGCTCCTCGTCGGAGGGGGCGATGAACATGTTCTTGATGAAGTGAGCCTGCCAGGCCACCTCCATGATGAAGCGGATGGCCATGCGGGTGTCCTTGTTGGCGCCGCAGAAGGCATCGACCACATACAGCTTCTTGTTGGACAGCTCATCCTGGGCGATCTTCTTCACAGCAGCCCAGGTCTCCTCGGAAGCGGGATGGTTGTCGTTGGGATACTCGGGGGTGGTCCACCACACGGTGTCCTTGGAGTTCTCGTCCATGACGATGAACTTATCCTTGGGGGAGCGGCCGGTGTAAACGCCGGTCATGACGTTGACGGCGCCCAGCTCGCTGACCTGGCCCTTGTCATAGCCCTCCAGGGACGGATCGGTCTCGTCCTCGAACAAGGACTCATAGGAAGGGTTGTAAACGACCTCAGTCGTTCCGGTAATGCCATACTTGGAGAAATCGATGTTTGCCATAGTTTTACCTAACCTCCTGGATAGATAGTGGAAGCGTTCGCCCAGACTTTCCAGCCTAAGCACATTCTTCGTTTTCCAATTATTACATCTCAGAGCGCAAAAGTCAACACTTTTCGGGGAGAACGTTCCCTATAAATTGTTATAAGCTCCTGCCGGAGCGGCACTCAGACCTTTGTCTCCCGGTTCAGGCGATACTTTTCCGCATACTCCTCGTACAGCTCCCGATAGCGGCTGTCCTGGGTCTTGACCTCATAGAGATAGCGGTGGGTGTCGTAGCTGGCGTTCCGGTTTTCGATGATGCAGACGGCGATGTTGGAGCAGTGGTCGCTGATGCGGCTCAGGTCGGAGAGCAGGTCGGTGAAGATCAGCCCCTGGCGCTGGCTACACACCCCCTCCCGCAGACGCATGATGTGCCGCTCCCGGAGCTTGCCGCAGAGCCGGTCCACATTCTGCTCCAGGGGCTCCACCCGACCGGCCAGCTCCAGATCGGTCAGGTTAAATGCCTGAATGGCCAGGTCCAGCACCTCCAGCACGGCGTCGGAGACGATGCGCAGCTCCCGCAGGGCGTCCTCTGAAAAGGGCTTGTCGTTCTGGTACAGCGACCGGCAGGAGAGCAGGAAGCTCATGGCGTGGTCGCTGATGCGCTCGAAATCCCCCGCCGTGTGGAGCAGCAGATCCAGCTCCAGGCTGTCCCCGATGGACAGGCTCTTGCTGGAGAGCTTCACCAGATAGGAGCCAAGGGCGTCCTCGAAGGCGTCCAGGTCGGCCTCCGTCTGTTGTATCATCTCTGCGCTGCCGTCATCCCACATCTCCACCAGGGCGAAGGCCTTTTCACAGGCCTCCCGGGTCTGGCTCGCCATGTCTACGCTGACCCGCTTGCACTGGCTCAGAGCCACGGAGGGGGTCACCATCAGCCGCTCGTCCAACAGGGGTTGCTGCTCCTGCACCGGCTCGTCCGGCACGGTGAGGTAAGCCAGCTTCTCCAGCAGGTTGGCCAGAGGCAGCATGATCAGGGTGCAGGCCACGTTAAAGACGGTATGGATAATGGCGATCCCCGCCTGGTTCACCGGCAGGCTGGTCCAGCTAAACTGGAAGATGGCGTCCGCCGCCATGTACACCGTCAGACAGACCACCGTCCCGATGATGTTGAAGTACAGGTGTACCAGGGCGGCCCGGCGGGCGTTCCGGTTCGCCCCGATGGAGGAGATGAGGGCGGTGACGGTGGTGCCGATGTTCTGACCCATGATGATGGGGATGGCGCTGCCCACGGTGACGGCTCCCGTCACGGAGAGGGCCTGCAAAATGCCCACCGAGGCGGAGGAGGACTGGATGATGGCGGTGATCAGCGCCCCCACCAGCACGCCCAGGATGGGGTTGGAGAACAGGAGCAGGAGGTTGGTGAACTCCGGCACATCTTTAAGACCTGAGACCGCCCCGGACATGGTCTCCATGCCGGTGATGAGCACCGCAAAGCCCAGGAGGATGGACCCCACGTCCCGATGCTTTCCATCCTTTAGAAACACATAGAAGATGACGCCGATCAGGGCCAGAATAGGGGTAAAGGAGGAGGGCTTGAGCAGCTGGACAAAGAAGCTGTCGCTCTCGATGCCGCTCAGACTCAGTATCCAGGCAGTGACGGTGGTGCCCACGTTGGCCCCCATGATGACGTTGATGGCCTGGCGCAGGGTCATAATGCCGGAGTTCACGAAGCCCACCACCATGACCGTGGTGGCGGAGGAGGACTGGATCACCGCCGTCACTCCAAGGCCGGTGAGAAATCCCGCCAGGGGCCGGGAGGTCAGCCGCTCCAGAACGGATTTCAGCCGGTCCCCGGCGCACTGCTCCAGGCCGTCTCCCATGACCGACATCCCGTAGAGAAACAGGGCCAGTCCGCCGATGAGGGTCAATACATCAAAAAAGTCCATGCCAAAATCTCCTCTGTCTGTTCCGTTCCGCCCGTTTTAAAGGGAAATGTCAGGAACAGGTTTGGTTTTCCTCATAATAATGCATGGTATGTAAAAATCACTATCGGCTCCAGGTAAAATCTGTGTAAAATCCAGCCGGAACACAGCAAGACCCGCAGACACGGAAAACGTCTGCGGGTCTGTTTTGTCTGTGGGGCTAAACCTGTATCTCCGCCCGGCTGCCCCCGTCCCGGGCCTTGGTGACGACGATCTTCCGGTCGATGCGCTCCTTCAATTCACCCACGTGGGAGACAATGCCCACCAGCCGGTTGCCCTGGCTCAGCTCGCTCAGGGCCTGGACTGCCTTGTCCAGCGCCTCCTCGTCCAGGGAGCCGAAGCCCTCATCCACGAACAGGGTGTCCATCTGAATTCCCCCGGCGGCGGCCTGTATCTCGTCGGACAGCCCCAGTGCCAGGGCCAGAGACGCCTGGAAGGACTCCCCGCCGGAAAGGGTGCGGACGCTCCGCCGGGTGGCGTTGTAGTGGTCCAGCACCTCCAGCTCCAGGCCGGATTGACTGCGCAGGTCCTCTGCCTGCCGCTGGCGCAGTAGCTCATACTGCCCGTCGGACATGACCATCAGCCGGAGATTGGCCCGGTCCAGCACCCGGTCCAGCCAGGTGGTCTGGACGTAGGTCTCCAGCGTCAACCGGTCCTTTCCCGAAATGCGGCCGTTCACCGTGTCGGAGAGGGCCTTCATCCAGCGGAGCCGCTCCTCCGTCTCCGAGAGGGCGGAGGCCGTCTGCTGCAGCTCCTCATATCCCTGCCGGTTCTGCTCCAGGCGGAGCCTGCACCCGTCTCGGCGGGCCTGGGCGCGCTGCTTCTCCTGCTCACACGCTGCCCGTTGGCCTTCCAGCCCGGCGAGGTCCGGGGCCTCTCCCCTGCCGTTAAGCTGCTTTTCCAGGGCCTCTCCCTGGCCCCGAAGCCGTGCCTGCTCCTGCTCCAGCCGGTGAAGGGTCTCCCGGGCGGACTGCTCCGCCATCTCCAGGGTATTCAGCTCCCGTGTCCACAGGTCTGTCTGGGCCTGAGCCTCTGCCTCTCCCGGCCAGGGGAGCGCCGCCTCCTGCCGGGAGACGGACTCCTGCCGGGCGGTGAGCTGGGCCTCCCCCTGGGTGACAGAATGCTCCAGGGCGGTCTGCCCGGCACTCAGCCTGTCCCGCTCTGCCTCCAGGGTGGGCTGCTGGGAAAGAAGCTGTTCCCGGCGGCGGCTCTGCTGCCGGGCCGTTTTCAGCTCTCCCTCCAGCCGGTCCGTCTCCGACTGCTGCTCCTGCTCCCGTTGGGTCAGGGTCTCCCCTATCTCCTCCCGGCGATGCAGCCCCAGGGCCTCCAGCAGACGGCGCTCCGCCGTCTCCCGCTGTCCCATAAGGGCCGCCGCTCTCCGGCTGTCCCGGGACGCCTGGGCCTCCGCCTGAGTGACCGCCTTTTTCTCCTGCTCCAGGACCGCCTGAGTGGGGGCGTCCTCCCGGGGACAGGCGGGTGCGGGATGGTGGACCGACCCGCAGACGGGACAGGGGCTCCCCTCTTTCAGCTCTGCGGCCAAAATCCCCGCCTGGGCGTCCAGAAAGGCCCGTTCCCGGCGGGCGTACCGGTCTTGCAGGGCCTCCGCCCGGTCCCGGCTGGTCTGATACGCCCCCTGGGCTTGAGCCAGTTCACCCTCCAGCTCCGTCAGCTCATCCCGCCAGCCCGACCAGCGGAGCAGCTCTGCCTCTCTGGCCTCCAGCTCCTGCTGTCGGTGCTCCAACGTCAAAAGCTGTTCCGGGAGCGGGGCCAGAGATGCCAGATCCTCCCGGACGGCAGACAGCTGACTCTCGCACTGCTGCCGCTCCTGCCGTTTCTGTGCCGCCTGGGCTTTGCAGACCTCGATTTTGGACGACAGCTCCCTCAGCGCCTGCCGCTCCTGCTCCAGCTGGCGGTAGCGGGGCAGCTGCTCCTTGCCTGCGGCGATCTGCTGCCGAAGGGCCTCCCGGCGTGGCCCGGTGGCCTGGGCGGCATCCAGAGACTTCGCCGCCTCTCCGATTTCCCGGGCGGACCGCTCTGCCGCCGCCCGGTTCTCCCGCTGCTGGGTCAGCAGCGTTGACTGCTCCTGGGCGGACTGGAGCTGCCGGTCTGCCAGGAGTAACGCCGCATCGCTCTGCTCCAGAGCCGCCTCCGCCTGGGCCAGACGGTCTGTGTCCCCTTCACAGAGCAGCCGGGCGGTCTCCAGGGCCTCCTCCGGCGGGGGGAAGTGGGACTGCTTTAACCGTTCCAGCGTCTCCCCCTGTTCGCTGTCCTCCCCCCGGAGCCGGGAGAGAGCCCGGGTCAGACGGGCGTTCAGCTCCCGGGTCTGCTGCTCCAGGGCGGCGGCGTCCTGCCGCACCCGGTCCTGGAGGGCCTGGTATCGCTCCGTGTGGAACAGCTCCCGGAAGATGGCGCTCCGCTCCTCCGTCTTTGCCAGCAGCAGCCGGAGGAAGTCCCCCTGGGCGATCATGACGATCTGGGAGAACCGCTCCCGGTCCAGCCCCAGCAGCTCGGTCACCGCCCGGGTGACCTCCCGGCTTTTGGTGACGGGGTCCCCTTCCGGGGGATAGAAGGCCGCATCCCCCTTCTGGCGGGTGGTGCCCTCTCCCCTGCTCTTGGGCCGCTCATACTCCGGATTCCGGCGGACGGTGTAGTCCTTCCCCCGGTAGCGGAAGGTCAGCTCCACAAAGGTGGGGGTCTCCGGCCGGGCGTACTTGCTCCGCAGCATGGAGACCTCCCGGCTCTGGCCGCTGGCCTCCCCGTAGAGAGCGAAGGTGATGGCGTCGAACAGGGTGGTCTTCCCCGCCCCGGTGTCCCCGGTGATGAGGTAAAGCCCCTGCTCCCCCAGGGCGTCAAAGTCTAAGGTCTGTTCCCCGGCGTAGGGGCCAAAGGCGGAGAGGGTCAGCTTCACAGGTTTCATTGCTCTCCCTCCCACAGCTCGTCTAACAGCCCTTTGGCGTAGGCCCGCTGCTCGTCGGACAGGGGCCGGTTGTTCTGGGTCTGATAGAACCGCTCCAGCAGCTCCATGGGCCGCTGCTCCTCCGGCGCAGAGGAGGAGACGCTCTGCCGGGTGCGGGTGCGGGCATTGTCATAGCGCAACCCCAGAAGATTGGGGTACACCGCCCGCAGCTTGCCCATGGCCTGGGGCACGTCCTCCTCGTCGGTGAGTGTGATATAGGTATAGTCCTCCCGGTCCCGGTCCTGCCAGAATCGCCGGTCGGTCAGCTCCAGATAGCTTCCCTCGAGATAGACCAGGTCGTGGAGGGGTCGGATGGGCCGCTGTTCCACAGTCACCTTTCCCTTCTCCTCCAGCGTCACCAGCAGGGCTCCCTTGGTCTGCCCCGCCTCGGAGGCGGAGTATTTCAGAGGTGAGCCGCAGTAGCGCACCGTCTCCCGCCCCACCTGCTGTGGGGTGTGGATATGGCCCAGGGCCACATAGTCAAAGCCGTCGAACAGAGCGGCGTCCACCTGGTCCAGACCGCCGATGTTCAGCTCCTCCGACTGGCACAGGGCGGTCCCCGCCACATACTGATGGGCCACCAGCACGTTCCGGCGGGCGGGGTCCAGGTCCATCCGCTCCAGCGCCCAGGCCACCGCCTCCTGACAGGTGGAGATCGACCCCTCGGGACAGACCGGGCGCAGGGCGGCGGGCTTTAAAAAGGGCAGCAGCCAGACGGCCACCTCCCCCCACGCATCCCGGAAGATGACCGGCTCCACCGTCCCGCCGTACACCGGGGCGATGTGGACCCCGCTCTCCCCCATGAGCGAGGCCCCGAAGGACAGCCGTTGGGGAGAGTCGTGGTTGCCGCTGATGATGCACACCGGCTTCCCCCGGCCGGAGAGCCGGGTGAGAAAGCGGTCAAACAGGCTCACCGCCTCGGCGGAGGGGTCGGCCCTGTCGTAGATGTCCCCCGCCAGCAGCACCGCGTCCGCCTCCTCCGAGAGGTGAAGCACCTGCTCCAGCATATCACGCTGGTCCTCCAGCAGAGAGCAGCCGTTCAGCCGCTTGCCCAGGTGGAGGTCGGAGAGATGGAGCAGCTTCATAGAGCGCCTCCTTTCCTGTATCCTGTAAATCAATACGAAAAAAGCCCTGAATCGTCATACCGATTCAGGGCTTTCATACGGCAGAAGGGACTCGAACCCCCGACCTTTTGATTCGTAGTCAAACGCTCTATCCAACTGAGCTACTGCCGCATACCGCAATGACTTCTCATCGACAGCTTTGATATTATAGCACGGTCATTTTGGAAATGCAAGCGTTTTCTTCCCATTCGGACAGAATTTTTTTGACAATCTCTGATGGGTGAGAGCAGGTGGGATAGCGGGAGGTCAGCTCCGGGTTGCCCCCGGCCACGGCGTAGGCGCTTCCGGCAGCGGCCAGCATGGGCTCGTCGTTCAGGTTGTCCCCAAAGGCTACCGTCTCCTCCGGAGAGACGCCCAGCAGACGGCAGGCGGCCAGCAGGCCCTTCCCCTTGTCCGTCACGTTGAAGTCCACCCAGGACACCCCGGACCGGGCCACCAGCAGCTTGTCGCTCCAGGCCCCTTTCGCCCAGGCGGCAAAGCCGTCGATGTCCTGCTTGATGTAGCAGGCCACCTTGACCACGTCCCCCTCCACGTCCGCCAGGTCGTGAATGATTGCGTACTGATACCGCCGGGAGAGGAGCTGCTCCTCCACAACGCCGTTGAAGCCGTGGTAGACCCAGCACTGCTCCGCCGTCTCCAGCACCACGTCGCACTGGGGCCAGCGTGCGGCCTCCTCTGCAGCGGCCAGGGCATCCTCCCGGGGCATGGGGTCGGTGTAGAGCAGCCGCTCTCCCCGGAAGATACAGCTCCCGTTCTGGGAGATGATGAGGGGCTCCCGCTCCAGAGTGGACAGGGCCCGGCGGATGCTGGGGGCCTGCCGTCCGCTGGAGATGGCCAGCTGGAGCCCGCTGCGCTGGACCTGGTCCAGCAGGGCCTTGACCTCGGCGGGCAGATACCCCGTTCCCTCCGGGATGAGGGTGCCGTCCAGGTCGGAGACGATGAGCTTTATCATAAGGATCACCTGTTTTTGTTTGTTGATGATTGCAAGACCCCTTCGCGGCCGCGCTTAGGCGGGGGCGGCCCGACCCCCGGGGACGCCGGGGCCCCCCGCACGCCGGGGGGCCCGTAGGCCCCGTGAGGGGGGGGGGGGGGGGGCGG
>JAJQFJ010000061.1 GCA_021201185.1 Clostridiales bacterium | reverse complement strand
GTCCTGTATGCCTGATTCTGTTTTTTCTCTACCCCAACTCTTGACAGAGAACCCAAAATCAGCGGTTCCGCACCCGTTCTCTGGGGGTGCGAAACCGCATTGCTTGGGAGAGCGCTTGAATCGCATATCCTGGCATCAACCAGCATAACCTGGCAGGAATCATGATGTACAAATGATGTAGAGGGGTTTTGAACTATTCCGCCCTGTTCAGCTTATCTGCAATGTCTGTAAACGCTAAAATAAAAGTTGGCCGCAGAGGAGAAAAGCACTCATAAATATTTGACAAACCGACATCCCCCGCCGGAAAACCCGGCGGGGGATGTGCTTTGCTTTGGGAAGCTATGGCAAAGAGGAAAACCCTCTGCGCTTATTACTCAGCTTCGGCCTCGGCCAGCTCTTTTTTGTAGCTGCGGTAGGTCACGATGGCGGCGGCGATCAGGATGACGGCCAGGGCCGCGTCGGCCACATAGAACATCATCACCCATGTTGCCGTGGAGTCGTCGTTGAGCTCCAGAGCATTGGAGTTTGCCTGGGCGTATAGGTTCTCATGGGCTGCGTTGCGCAGGGCGATCACCGTGTTGGCGTCGTCCGTATTGCTCAGCAAAGTGGGATCGGTGGAGAAGGACAGGCCCTTGGTCAGGCCCACCCGGATGCCCAGGTTCAGATCCATGTAGAAGTCTGCCAGGGGGTCCATAGCGTCGGTGATGACTGCGCCGTGGAAGCCCCACTCGTTGCGGAGGACCTCGGTCAGCAGAGCTTCACAGCTGCCGGCCCACTCAGCGCCCACGCTGTTGAAGGAGGTCATGACGGCGGTGCTCTTGCCGTCCTTGAAGGCGGACTCGAAGGCCTTCAGATAGATCTCACGGAGGGCCTGCTCGGTGGTCCAGGTGCAGATGCCGTTGGTGCGGTTGGTCTCCTGGTCGTTCAGGACGAAGTGCTTCAGGTAGACCATCACGCCCTGCTCGGTAGCGCCCTTGACCTCCAGACCGCCCATGATGCCGGACAGAGTGCCGTCCTCGGAGTAATACTCGAAGTTACGGCCGGAGAAAGCGCTGCGGTGGATGTCCATGGCCGGGCCGTACCAGCCGGTGATGCCCAGCTCGTTTGCCTCAATGCCCATCTGGGTGCCGCGGGCATAGGCCAGATCCTGGTTCCAGGTGGCGGCAATCATGGTGGCGCAGGGGTAGGCGGTGCCGGTGTTGTCATTGTAGTTGCTGGTCAGGCTGGCGGGACCATCGGAGTCCAC
Source organism: Clostridiales bacterium (assembly GCA_021201185.1). Taxonomy (GTDB): domain Bacteria; phylum Bacillota; class Clostridia; order Oscillospirales; family Oscillospiraceae; genus Onthomonas. The sequence goes on along the minus strand of JAJQFJ010000061.1, from coordinate 2,812 downwards.
AGACTGAGGAGCGTCGATGGAGGCCATAGCGGTGCTCTTAAAGCCGCCGTCGGTGACCATGTTCACCATCTCGTCCACGGTGAGCTGATCCAGCAGGTCGTCCCACTGGGGATCGTCGTAATCGAGGCCCACCATGTCCGCCAGGGTCAGACCGTTGTCCGCCCCGGTGGTGGGCATCTCGGCGTCGGGATCGTCGTACTCGGACATGTCGTTGGTGGCCTTGCTGGTGTAGACGGCGATCTGCTCTGCGCTCATCTCGTAGTTGGTGGGAGCAGCGGTAGCCTCCTCGTAGTTGGCGAAGCCGTCCGCCCGGCTCAGATAGGTGACGTCGCCACGGGCCTGGTCAAACTGGTTGACGGCAGCGACCTCGTCGCTGGAGCGGGCGCCGTCGTTCTCGTCGTTGTAGATCACATCATCCTCGACGGTGATTGTCTCGGAGTCCAGTACGGTGTGGGAGTCGGAGTTGATGGAGACGGTGTAATCACCGGCCTCCAGGACGTAAGCGCCGCCCTCGGCCTTGATGCCGGTGTCGTCATAGGAGGCCATATCCTCCAGCTCGAAGGTGATAGTCACGGTCTCGGAGGCCCCGGCTGCCAGCTCGCTGGTCTTGGCGAAGGTGAGCAGGTTAGCGCTGGCCTTCTCGATGCCGCCGTTGGTGTAGGGGGATCGAAGTAGACCTCCACCACGTCCTTGCCCGCCACAGAGCCGGTGTTGGTGACGGTCACCTCCATGGTGACGGTGGTGCCGCTGACGGAGAAGCTGGAGATCTCCTGCTCAAAGGTGGTATAGCTCAGGCCGTAGCCGAAGGGATACTGAACGGTGGAGTCGTAATCGATCAGCCCCTCCACGGCGGCCGTCTCATAGAACTTGTAGCCCACATAGATGCTCTCCACGTAGTTGACGAACTTCACCTCGCCGGTGCCGCCGTTGATCTCGTCAGAGTTGGTGTAGGCATATTCTCCGAAGTTATTGGAGGTGGGGGTGTTCTTCAGGTCATAGACCCAGGTGTCCACGGTTTTGCCGGAGGGGTTGACCTCGCCGGAGAGGATCTCGCCCAGGGCTTCAAAGCCGTTGACGCCAGCACCGGCTACCCAAAGGACAGCGTTGATGTTGTCATACTCGTCTACCCAGCCCATCTCCATAACGTTGGAGGAGTTGATGATGACGATAACGTTGCTGAACTCACTGGTGACCCGCTCCACCAGCTCGATCTCCCGGTTGCTCAGCTCCAGATAGCTCTTGCTGGAGTCGATGTCGTCCTCCTGGGTGGAGTACACCACATCGCCGCCCTGCTGGGTGGTGTTGTAGGTGCAGTCGGAGGAATAGGTGTCGGGCAGGTCCATGCCCTCGCCGCCGGAGCGAGTTAGGACGATGATCGCCGTGTCGGAGAACTCCACGGCCTGCTCAAAGATGCCAGCCTCGTCGTACTCCTCCATGGTGGGCTGTACGATGGTCCAATCCTCGCTCATCATGCCGACCTCAGGGCGGTCAGAGCGATAGTCCACATAGAACTGGCTCAGGTCGTCGTTCAGGGTGTAGCCCGCGTCCTTCAGGCCCTGGAGCAGAGAGGTGGCGGTGGACTCGTCCACGTCGCCGGAGCCGCTGCCGCCATAGACGGGCTGGGTGCTGCCCCAGCCAAAGACGTTCAGCTTGGTGTCCGTGCTGATGGGCAGGGCGTCGTCGTCGTTTTTCAGCAGGACGATGCCCTCATCGGCGATGGTCTCCGCCAGCTCCAGGGACTCTGCCTGGGTCTCCTCGCTGAGGGCCATCTCATCCGCCAGCACCTGGCGCATCTCGTCGTATTTCCCCTGCTCCAGCAGAGATTCCAGATAGAAATAGGTGTTTTTCATCTCATGTCGGGCCGTCCGGGTCTGCTCCAGCTGCGCCTGGGCGTCGTCCACCTGCCGGATTTGGAAGGCCAGGCTCTGGTTGGTCAACTGGAGCTCCATCTGCTTCTCCATCTCCCGGGCCAGACGGACGAACAGGGCGTAGGCGAAGAAGCTGACCTCCAGCAGCATGGCGTTGACCGCCGCATTCATGGCAAGGTCTCCGTTTGCACCGTTGGGAGTTGCTCCATCTATCTGCTCCCATAGGAGCAGGAGCAGCACCGGCGTCAGGGCAGAGATGCACCAGTACCCGGCGGAGATGGGGGTGTGGATGGGATGGCTCATGGGCTTGCACAGCAGGGCTGCCAGCAGGATCATGACGATACTGATCACCTTGCCCACCAGCCAGGCAAACGGGCTGTCCCCCAGCAGTTCCGTCCAGGTGTCCTCTGTCGTCTTGTACAGGAAGGAGACAAAGAGGACGCAATCCTTGAAAAACAGGATGGTGACCAGGTGCTGCTGCCAGTACCCCTTCAGACAGCGCACGGCGAACAGAAATCCAAAGAGGACAATCAGAACCGCATACAAATTAAAACGAACTGTGTCGGACACAAGGTCAAACGCCTCGTTACCCACAATGACCGCTGTGTTGCACAGGAAAAAGTTACTCCGCATCCCACCGCCGTCAGTATGGTCCGTCTCCGGCTATATTTCCACTCGAAGATGGACATGACCGTGACCAGCATGACGACGATCTCCACCAGACCGTCAAAGTCGAAAATCTCACTCCACGCAATATTCATCCTTCACACCTGCTCCACTGAAAATAGGCTTCCTTGATCTGCACCCGCCGCCTGCGGCTGAGGGGGACCGTCTCCCCGGTGTCCAGCAGGACGGTGTCCGCATCAATGCGGTAGATATAGTAGGGATTTGAGACTGTCAAAAAACGCTTGAGACTTCCGCGACAGAGCAGCGGGGGTGCGGAG
>JAJQFJ010000025.1 GCA_021201185.1 Clostridiales bacterium | reverse complement strand
CGTTGTCCGCTCCCGTGGTGGGGTACTCTGCGTCGGGGTCTTCGTCCTCGGCGGTAGCCTCGGCAGTCAGATAGTTGGAGTTGTTGTAGAATGTCTCCTTATACTCGTCGGGCATGCTGTAGTCGGTGGGGGCAGCGGTGGCCTCAGCGTAGTTGGCAAAGCCGTCTGCACGGGAGAGATAGGTCACATATCCGGCGGCATAGTCAAACTGGTTGACTGCAGCAGTCTGGTCGGAGCTGCGGGGATTGTCCTCGTCATAGGTGACTGTGCTGTCCACCGTATAGGTGACAGAATCCAGCACTGTATGGGAATCGGAGTTGATGGAAATGATATAATCTCCCTGCTCCAGCACGTAGCAGCCCGCTCCCTGATAGTCATAGGAGGCCATTACCTCCGCATCGAAGGAGATGGCAACTGTCTCGGAAGTGCCCGGCTCCAGTGTGTCGGTTTTGTCGTAGTCGATCAGGTTGGCAGACGCCTTCTCAATGCCGCCGTTGATGTACGGGGGATTGTAGTAGACCTCCACCACATCCTTCCCCGCCACAGAGCCGGTGTTGGTAACGGTGATCTCCAGGGTAATGGTCTCGCCGTCCACGGTGTAGTCTGTGATCTCCTGCTCGAAGGTGGTATAGCTCAGGCCATAACCGAATGGATACTGCACGACTGTATCGTAGTCGATCAGCCCCTCCTGGTCGGCGGTTTCGTAGAAACGATAGCCCACATAGATGCCCTCCACATAGTTGACAAAGGACGTGCTTGTGGTATAGCTCTCGCCGGTCGTCCAGTTGGTATTCTGCACAGAGAACTCGTCCATATTGTCATATGTGAAGTTGCCAAAGTTGTTCCAGGTGGGGGCGGTGGTCAGGTCATACACATAGGTATCGACCATGCGTCCGGAGGGGTTGACCGCACCTGTCAGGATCTCACCCAGAGCGTCGAAGCCGCTCTGACCGGTGCCTGCGCACCAGATCACTCCCTTGATCTGCTCGTAATCCTCCACAAAGCCCAGCTCGAAGGCGTTTACAGCGTTGTAAATCAGGATCACATTGTCAAAATTGGCGCAGACCAGCTCTACCAGCTCCTCCTCCGGGTTGCTGAGCTGGAGATAGTGATCGCCCTCGTCCCAGTCGTTTCCGTCATTGACGGTGTCATCATAGGTGCCGTTGAAATAAGTGTCGCCGCCGTTCTGCTCGGCCCATGTGCCATCCATAACGGCCTGCATATCGCTGGGCAGGTCGGCGCCCTCGCCGCCCACTCTGGAGATGAAGATGATCGCCGTGTCAGAATAGGCGACTGCGTTGGAGATCAACGTGTCGGAATAATCGTCCGCATATGGCTGGGGCATCGTCCAGTCCTGCGTCCACATCGCCACGTTGGGAAGGGTGGCATCGTGATACTCGGTATAGAAGTCGATCAGTTCAGTGTTGTACTCGATACCGGCATTCTCCAAACCCTCCAAAAAGGTGGTCACATGGTAAGCGTCGTTCAGCGCGCCGGAACCGACGCCACCGTAGCAGGGATTGGTAGCAGACCAGCCGAAGATGTTCACCTTGGCGGTAGACAGGGGCAGGATGTCGTCGTCGTTCTCCAACAGGGTGATGCCCTCCTCGCAGATCTCAGTGACCAGGGACATTGCCTCATCCACTGTCTCGTCCGAAACTGAGCTGACGGGGGTCCCAGCCACCTGGGTCAGCAGACTGGACAGGGGGCCTGTGCACATCACATTGGCTGTGATTAGAATGACCAGAACCAGGGCAACACAGGCCTCCCCCCGCACCAGACGTTTGACGGGCTTGGCAAATCTCATTGCCAGGACGATCACGACAATCGCCACAATGACCGCCGCAACGATTACGGCCAGATGGGTGGTGATCAGGGATACGACGTTCATGACGTCATCCCAGTTAATAGCAAGCATTTTCGTTCCTCCTTATTTGAATACGGATAGACTGTGGCCTCTTTTTCGTTGTTTAACGACCTCCTTCCTGTGCGGTTTTTCCTATTTTCAAGCGTCCTGAGCCGCTAAAATAGATGATCTCTGTCTAGCTCCGTCTTCCTCCGAAGCGGCAGCGCCTTCCGCTGGCAAATGGTTTTCGGTTTTGCAGGTTGGAACACTCCACCTGGTGTGTAGTGCCTTCCACGCATCTGTAAAGGGTATTCTGTATTCGCCGTTCAGGGACAAAATGATGTGCCTGATTTCGCCGCAGTCTAACTGTATCCAGTCCTTTCCGATTTGACATACATAAGACAGGTTTACCAGGCAGGTATTGCTGATCGGGGCGAACAGGCCGCTGCGATCCATCTGCCTTGGCCAGTCCAGCGAGCAGGACACCAGAAAGCTGCAATCTACGGTGTGAACCCGAACCTGTTTCGCCTCCTGTCTCATATAGAGGATGGTTCTGCTGTCGCAGCAACGTGTGTAACCCTGCAAGGGCAGAGGGAGCCGACGCTTACGCTGCGCCTCGACTCCGTCTACGGCCCGCTCCAGAAGTGTGTTGACCGTATGCTGGGAGACAGGCCAGATCAGGTAGTCCAGAGCGTGTAGCTCATAGCCGGAAAAGACATAACGATCTGTGTCAGCAATCAGAACCAATCGGCGCACTCATCCACCCGGCGGAAGGCCTCCGCCAACCGGAAATTGTCCTGCCCCTGGAAGCAGATGGCCAGGAACAGGATATCGTAGCCACGCCAATCTCCGGCCACGACCTGTCCTGATTTGGGCAGTTCGTTTATCTGAAGCCGGATACGGTGCTCTGCGCCATAGGTGCGGATCTGATTTGCCAACATATTGCGGGCGTTCTCATCCGGCATTGCCACGGCAATCTGTATTGCAAAATCTCCTGTCTGTCCATATGAAAGACCCACTATATCACTTCCATTTTCTGTTCCTGTATGTTATCATTATAATAATGAGGTTCCGGCGGTTCTATCGGAATATCCGCTTGTTTTATAACGATTTTGTCAGGACGTGATTTCATGGCAAATTGTCCCCGGGTAATGCACCCAGATACCGGGCAGGAGACGGTGCAATACGACTCACTCAGCTTCCCCCTGTATATTGGCAAGGGTAACCTGGTCTCCTTCCCCAATCTCTCCGCCATCTGTCACTGGCATGAAGATTTGGAGTTTATCTACATCTGGGAAGGCCATATGGAATATTATGTAAATGGGGAAATCGTTCGCCTGTGTCCAGGAGAAGGGCTTTTCGTCAATGCCCGACAATTACACTATGGGTTTTCCGGGGATGGAACGGACTGCATTTATCTCTGTACGCTGCTGAACCCTGTGCTGCTGGGTGGAAATGCCTACCTGGAATCTCTGGTGCAGCAGGTGACGGAACACCCACAGTGGGCGTTTGTCCATCTCAGGCAGGAGATGCCCTGGCAAAAAAGGATTCTGTCTCTGCTGCAGGAGCTATATGATTGTTACATCGAGAGAGCAGATGGCTTTGAGCTGATGGTAGAAGCCCTCTATTTTCAGATCATCGCCTGCCTTTACGGGCAACGGCCCCCTGTCCAGATAGGCAAGGAAGAACGGATGGTCAACAATCAGCTCTCCACACTCAAGGAGATGCTCTCGGTCATACAGTATCACTACATGGAATCACTGACGTTAACGGAGATCGCCAGTGCGGGTCATCTGTCGTCCAGTGCCTGTTGCCGCCTGTTTCATAAATATTTGAGCCGAACTCCCATTGAGTTTCTGACAGAGGTTCGTCTGAATCAAAGCTGTATATTGCTGGAGACAACCAGCCTGAGTATGACCCAGATCGCCGTCCAGGTAGGATTTGGCGGCTCCAGCTATTTTGCCGAGCGGTTTCGCCGACAATACGGCTGCTCGCCCTCTGCTTACCGGAAAAAGCATACTCCTTCCGGCAGGAAACAGTGAAAATGGCTGCCGGTATCCTGCCCGCCATCCATCGAAAGAGCCCAAAAAAGACCAGTCCGATCATCACCGCTTCGGACTGGTCTCTTTTTGCTTTGTAGTAATACTGCTATTGAAATGCTTCAAAAATTGCCTGCGTTGACGTCCTATCTATGCAAATTTGCAATTTCAAAAGCATATTTCGCCCCTGTTTACGTTGTTCGTGTGAAATCGGACAGCGTTCTTTTTTTACTGTAAGATGGTCGTATATCCCACCACGGACAGCAATTTTACAACTGAATAATCGTCCAGACCGATATAAACCGCCACGACTTCCGCAGAGGGAACGAGCGCCCCGCAAGGGGACGGCACAGCGCCGAACAGGGTTGCCTGCCAGAAAACGGGATGGGTAGAACGGCAAGAATGTATTCCATTTTAATGTAGCTGGATTTTCGGTAGCGGCTACCGAAAATCGATGTCTGTGCAACTCGCAGAAATCCCCCAATTACAGAGATGAGCCGATTGAAAAAGTTGCGTGTTGCGTGGTTGCGTGTCATGCATTCCGTGATTTGTGCGCTATTTTCAATCATTTTGTCCGTATTCCACACTTATTTTCATTCTTATCGCTTCGTAACACGCAACACGCAATACACACAACAAATAGGAGCCCAGGCTGTTTTCATGCGGAGTTTCTTTCTGCTGTACGCTGTACGGTGTACGCCCCCGTACAGCGTACACCGTACAGCAGCTTTGAATTCTATATGATTTTCAGGCTGTCGGGTCTGTCCATCAGAGGCAAAAATCCCAGCTTCAAAAACAATGGTTGTGAAAATCGCGAAAAGACTCACGGCAAACTGTATCGGGTTTCCAGTTTCGTGATTTACCAAGCCGTGAAGCAATCTCACTGCTTGACATCTGTTTTCACCGCTTCGGTGCTTGTCAACCGGGACCGTGAAACGGAACATGTGCCATTGTGGGCAGGCCATCGCTGGGAATTATTTTGAGTGGATTTTTCCGTCAGCACTTTATTCACTCAGTCGTGAATCGGCATCACAGATTCACGAATCATTTTTATGAATTTATGGAGTCTGCAAACAAAAAGTCAATAGGGAAAAGAAGAACAGTTAACAGTTAAAAGAAGGCAGCGCAAAAGCGGCCAGCGGGAAACTCAACTGGCCGTGAAGAAGTAGAGATAGGTTATTTTGGCGGTAATATGATAGTCGCTTTTTGGAGGCAACTCCAATCGAGACATTGTCCGCATCGGTCGCAGTAGGCCTGGTATTCCCGTTCCAATGTAATGGCGCATTTGGGGCACACTGGAACAATCTTTGTCAAGGGTAATTCAGGCCATCACCATAAAACCAGTTCTCTGTTTGCAGCCGAGCGAAGACCGCCAGCCAGAGATGAGCGGACAGGCAGACAGACAAAATAGGTGCGAACGTCAGTGGACGTTTCGCACCTATTTCTGTGGAAGACCAGCTTTCAAGCAGGCAAAAGCATATCAGTGGAGCAATCCATCCCAGATCTCACAAGTGACAATCCCCCCAACAGGGAGGGCGACAGAGGCAGTCTGCTCTCTCAGCCGGAGGGTGACAGAAAGCTCGTCCTGACTGCGATTGAGCAGGACGACTGCCAAGCTGCCATCCGGGCGGCGGTAGGCGGCGGCGTCGATCTGGTCGGTGTAACGACTGAGGGCGATCCGCAAGGCACCCGCAGGAATAAAGTTGCTGAAATGCCAATAGAAGGTCTGTAACAGCTGGGGCATCAGCTGCCCGGAGGCTCTGTCATATAGGAAAGGGGCCCAGCAATAGTTCCCCGCATGGTTCGGCCCGCCAGTTTCATCCAGTAGCAGATTCCAGTCGTAAAACGCCGTAATTCCGTGATTCATATCGCCAATCAGCTCATGAGCCAGACGGCAGGCGCTGCCGCCCGTGTCCTCCCGGGCAAAAAACTGATATTCGATGCAGCTCTCGGAAAGAATGAGCCGCAGCTGAGGGTAGCGCTGTCGGAGGAGGTCTAAATTCTCAAAGTGGTCGCCGCTGTACCAGTGACAGGCGACCCCGGCCACTGCTGTGTCGGTTTTGCCCTTCAGAACAGCATCAGCCCGCTCAAAAGCCCGTTCCTTGTTGTGATCCCAGAGAAAGACCTCCACATGGTCCAGACCATGCCGTGCCAAGGCCTTGGTCAGAACCTTTAAAAACGCCCGCTCCTCCTCTGAGGTGAAGACGCAGGAGTCCCAGGGCTGCACCGCCTTGGCCTCGTTTTGCAGGCTCATCCGCTCTACGAGAAAACCCCTCTGCTCAAACTCTTGGATATAGCGGCATAGGTACTCCGCCCAGCGGGCATAATATTCCGGCAACAGGTGGCCTCCATGGCACCGCTGCCCGTTGGACTTCATGTAGGCGGGAGGAGACCAGGGGGACAGCATAATCCGGAGCTTCTGCCCGGCGGCAGCCTCCGCATCCCGGAGCATGGGGAGGATCATTCGCTCCGTCCGGGAGAAATCGAAATTTGCCAGTGTCGCATCCTCCGGATCTCCGTCTGCCTCATACAAGTCGGTACAGAAATCGCAGCTATCCAGGTGAATACGCACCCGGTTGTAACCCATCTCATCCGGAGAAAAATAGATGTGTATCATCCGGTGCTGCTGCTCCCGGTTCATCTGGGCATAGACGGAACCGGAGGCCTCGGTCAGCGCACAGCCAAAGCCTTCCCAAGAATCAAATGCAATATCCGGGTAGAGGTTCAACAGGCCCTTTTCCTGCCCGTCCATATCTGGGGAAAAGGTCAGTGGCTGCGTCTCGGTATGCCAGCCCTTCTCGGCTTTGGTAGTAATGTAAACATTCGCCTGCATCACGCTCTCCTCCTGAATCAAAATAATGAAGGATGGATGCCAGTGACGCTGTCACTGGCATCCATCAATCCTATCACTGGCAAGTACATTTGTCCACTACAGCGTTTCCTTTGCGCCCTGACGCCGTTTTTGAATTTCCGCCTGTTCTGCGGACAGATTCTTTTCCACGGTGAAGAAGAGCACCAGTATGGCGTCGATCACATAGGCGGCGGTCTCCACCCAGATGTAGCTGACGCTGATGGTGGACTGGACGGCGGCGGTCTGTGCGGCGGCGGCCGCATCATAGCCGGAGCCCAGCATCGCCATAAACACGGCGTTCATGATGGGTGTGGAGGCCACCATCAGAGAGCTGTAAATGCTCATGGTCAGGCCGTCGGTACGGATGCCGCTCTTGAACTCAATGTGGTCGATGACATCGGCCAGCATCGCCAGAATCAGGTAGCAGGCCGGGGAGGAGCCCAGGCACTTGAGGGCTACGCCGATGGCCACCGGCACGATATTGCTACCGCCCAGTCCGGCGATGACGCCGCCCACAGCGCCTAACGCCATACCGATGCAGCAAAGGTTACGCTTACCAAATTTATTCGCCAGGGGAACCACAAAGACCGCAGCTACAGCCATAGGAATGGCTCCCATGACGCTGAGCAGGGTCTGGGCCACGCCCCAGTCGCCGCCCAGGGGGGTGGCATCGATGACCCACTGGCAGAAATAGCTCATGGAACCGTTTTTCATGCCGCCTGCCCACTGGAACACAGTGTAGAACAGAATGACGACCCACCACCACTTCTCGCCGGTGACGGCCTTGAGCTGCTGGCCCAGGGGAGGAGCGGCGTTCTGCTCGGTAGCGCCGGAAACCATGCTCTCCTCAGTGACCCGCTCACGGGTGAATTTGTACTGAAGGAAGATGGTCAGGGCGGAGAAGATGGCGATGGCCAGCATGACCAGGAACCACATATTCTGGTCGTTGCCCATGACGTTGGACACCAGAATGGGGAAGATCATGGAGCCGACACCCATAACGCCCAGACCGGCGATATTGGTGAAGGAGGCCAGCGTGCCGCGCTGCTGGCTGTTCCGGGTGGAGACCGGAATGAGGGTGGAGTTGGCGGTGTTGTAGATGGGATAGGCCACCGCATAGTACAGGTTGTAGGCAATGGCGATCCAGACCATTTTTGCCGTTCCGCTCTCGAAGGGGACGATGAACATGAGCAGGCTGGCCACGGACATGGTCAGGGCGGACAACAGCACCCAGGGACGGGCCTTGCCCGCCAGGCAGCGGGTGCGCTCGATCAGCTGGCCCACGATCAGGTTGGCCGCCACGATGAGGATGGTGGAGATTACCTGGAGGACAGACAGAAAGCTGGTGTCCAGCTGGAGAACGTCGGTAAAGTATTTGTTCAGAAAGCTGGTGAAGATGCCGGAGGAGAGCATGGCGCCGAAGGGGCCGATCAGATAACCGATCAGCATCTCCGGCGGTTTTACATCCTCCGATCGGATGAAGGAACGAGTCAACGGTGTGCTCCAGAAATTCTCTCTCTGCTCTTTCATGCTGCATTAGCTCCTCTCTCCCGGAATGAAACGGGTCATGGGGTAAAGCCAAAAGACGACACAACGGCGCTCCTCCGCCCGGATGCCTCTTTTGCTTATCACATTCGTATAATATAAAGAAAAAAGAAGCTGAGATATATCAAAAAACACGCCGACTTATCAGGTTTGCAACCTTGTTCGCATTTTTTACAATTTTGCCAAAACGGGGGCGAAAAATTTGGCAACTTTGACAAGGCGTGCAGAGCATGATGGCAGTTTGGCCCGGAAAAAGTGCGCTTCCGGCTGTGACTGGGGGCATTTTGGGGAATCGTCTGTTCCCACAAAAACAGACCTGACAGAAGAATTCCGCCAAAATCCTCTCTTGTGCGGGAAAGCTCACCTTGCTATAATGAATCCCGCCTGTCCGGGGCGGAGCCATGCGCCGCCGGAAAGAGGCAGGCAGAAGGGAGCGTTCCTGACCATGGATCTTCACAATCCCATCCTCCCCGGGTTTCATCCAGACCCCAGCATCTGTCGTCGGGGGGAGGACTATTACATCGCCTGCTCCTCCTTCGAGTGGTTCCCCGCTGTCCCCATCTACCACTCCCGGGACATGAAGCATTGGGCGCTGTACAGCCACGCCATCACCGACCCCGCTGTGGCGGACCTGAGCCGCCTTCCCTCCGCCAAGGGCATCTGGGCCACCTGCCTGACCTACTGCCAGGAGGAGGGGCTGTTCTACCTGGTGTATGGGGTGATGCACTCCATGAACGCCCGGTACTTTGACATTGATAACTTCGTCATCACCGCTCCCGACCCGAAGGGCCCCTGGTCGGAGCCGGTGTACCTCCACTCTGCCGGGTTTGACGCCTCCATGCTCCACGATGCGGACGGGCGGAAATGGGTGGTCTCCCTGGAGTGGGAGACCCGGACGGGCTACCAGAAGCCCGGCGGCATCTGCCTGGTGGAGTACGACCCGGAAAAGCGGGCCATTGTGGGCTATCCCAAGCGCATCTGGATGGGCGGCACCCGCCGGGGCTGCCTGGAGGCTCCCCACCTGACCCGCCGGGGGGACTACTACTACCTGATGTGCGCCGAGGGCGGCACTGGGTACAATCACTGCGTCACCATGGCCCGGTCAACCTCCGTCTGGGGGCCTTACGAGGGCGACCCGGAAAACCCCATCCTCACCGCCGCCCCCGGCGACCTGGACGAGCGGGAGGACACCGACCACCTGAAGCCCCACCACTATAACCCCGCCGCCTACCTCCAGAAGTGCGGCCACGGCAGCTATGTGGAGACCAGTCTGGGGGAGACTTATCTGGTGCATCTCTGCGCCCGGCCCTTCCTGCCGGAGCTGCGCTGCACCCTGGGCCGGGAGACCGCCATGCAGAAAATGGTCTGGACGGAGGACGGCTGGCTCCGGCTGGAAGGCGGCGGCAATCTGGCAGAGGAATTCTGTCCCGGCAGCCTGCTCCCGGACGTGCCACAACCAAAGCTGCCCGGCCTGGACGACTTTGACGGCCCTCGGCTGGGCATCCAGTACTACGCCCCACGCATTGACCCCCGGAGCTTTACCGATTTGGAGAGCCGCCCCGGCTGGCTGCGGATGCGGGGGCAGGAGTCCCCATGCAGCCTGAACCGGGTGAGCCTGCTGGCCCGGAAGCTGACGAGCCTCCACGCCACCGTCACCACCCGGATGGACTTCACGCCGGAGGTTTACCAGCACAACGCCGGGCTGATGCTGTACTATGACAATATGAACTTCCTCGGCCTGCGGAAGTACTACTCCCAAACCCTGGGGGGCAGCGCCCTCTCTGTGGTGGCGGTGGAGAACGGCCAAAAGACCGACTGCCCCGGCAGCCGCACCCCGGTGCCGGAGGGGCCGGTGTACCTCCGGCTGGTGGTCGATGGCCGGGAGAGCCGCTTCCTGTGGAGCATGGACGGGGCAGAGTATCACCCCATCGGCCCGGTGTTTGACACCAGCAAGCTGTCCGATGAGTACAGCCAGTATGGGGAGTTCACCGGTACCTTCGTGGGCCTCGCCGCCGCAGACTGGCTGCTCCATCAAAAAACCGCCGACTTCGACTGCTTTGACTATCAGGAGACAGAAAGCTGAATGTGAACGCAAAAGCTCCCGTGCAGAATCGAACTCTGCACGGGAGCTGCTTTTTACTTCCGGAAAATCTTCACTTCATAGGGCTTGAGGACAACGTCCCCCTCCACCCTCTCGCCGGTCTCCGCGTCCGTCAGGGGAGCGTGGAGGGTGACGGTCTGAAGGGTGGCGGCGTAGTTCAGAACGAAGAACAGCCGTGTCTCCCCCTTCCTGCGGACGCACAGCTCGCAGTCGGCGGGGAGGGTCAGCAGATCGCCCCAGGGCTCGGACAGGTTCAGGCCGCTCAAAAAAGCCAGGACAGTTTCTCTGGTAAAGCTGCCGCCAAAATGTAGGACTTTTCCCTTCCCCAGCCGACGCTCGGTCAGGGCGGGCTCTCCGGCGTAGTAGTTGCCGGTATACCGGGCCAGCACCCGGGTCTCCGGCCCGGTGGGAGTGAGCACCTCGTTGTAAACTCCGGTGTCCAGCTCACGGCCATCCCAGTCCATACAGACTGTCCCGTCCGCCGGGCCGATGAAGGTGCCCTCTGCCACGGTGGTCCCGGTGGCCCCCGCCAGCAGGCCGGGCATGGGGGCCATGACGCACTGTCCGGTCCCGTCCTTCTGGCCGGTGCGGGCCCCGATGACGAGAGTACCTCCCTGCTCCACGTAGTCCCGGAGCAACGCTGCCTGTTTCTCCGTCAAAATCAGGCTGTGAGGACAGAACAGGACGGGATACCGCAGCAGCTCCGCCGTCTCGGTGCTGTCCAGCAGGTACAGGATGTCCATAGGCGTGTGGGCCAGCTGGGCGGCGATGAAAATTTCCTCCTCGCTCTGCCAGGTCAGGCGGCGGTGCCAGGCGTCCAGCTCCGCGTCCCAGTCGTTGTCGTAGTCCTTCACCAGGGCGAAGGCGGCCTCATACTCCGCCCCGGCCAGCCCCCGGAGGTTGTGGAGCCGGTCTGCAAACGCCTGGACCTCCCGGAGCTTCCGGTTGTCCCGGTTGTCGTAGTCCAGGATGCCGTGCCAGTACATCTCGGTGCCCATGACGGAGGTGCGCCAGCGGAAGAAGCTGACGTAGTCCGCCCCGTGGGCCACGCTCTGCATGGCCCAGAGGGTCAGCTGCCCCGGCTTGGGGGCGGGAGACTCCATCCGGGTGTTCCACCCCAGGGCTCCGGACTGCTGCTCCATAATGCCGAAATGGGGGCAGACAGAGCGCACCTCGGTCAAATGCTGGCTCCATCGCCGGTCGTTCAGGTTGTCTGCGTGAAGGGGGTCCTCCTTCATGCAGAAGGCGAAGTTGGGGTAGGAGTCGTAGGTGTACACGTCCAGCGCCTCGTCCATCATCCGGTGGTTGTCCAGATGGCCGAACAGGCCGTTGGTGGTGATAAAATCTCCCGGTTTGCAGTACCGCCGGACGATGTCGCTCTGCATTTTGCAGAAGCGGACGGCGCTGTCCGAGACGAAGCGGATGTAGTCCAGCACCTGATGGGGGTTGGTGGAGTTGTGAATGGTGGTGCGGGGGACGTAAATCTCCTCCCAGGCGGTGTAGGTCTGGTTCCAGAACACGGTGCCCCAGGCCCGGTTCAGCTCATCCAGAGAGCCATACTTCTCCCGGAGAAACACCCGGAAGGCGGCGGTGTCGCTCTCGGAGTAGAAGTCTCCCGTCTCGCAGTTGATCTCGTTGTCGATCTGCCAGCCCTCCACGCTGGGGTGGGGGGCATAGTGGGAGGCGAAGGCCTCCACGATGCGGGCGGAGAGCCGCTGGTAGACCGGGGAGTTGTAGTTGTAGTGCCGCCGCATCCCGTGGCGGTAGGCCACCCCGTCCTGGCGGCAGTTGAGCACCTCCGGGTACCTCTCGGTGAGCCAGGCGGGAGGCGTGGCGGTGGGGGTGCCGAAGATGACCTTCATCTCCGTCTCCGCCACCACGGCGAGGAAGCGGTCAAAGAAGTCGTAGGTGAACTCCCCCTCCCGGGGCTCCACCTTGCTCCAGGCAAACTCCCCGATGCGGATACAGCGGATGCCCGCCGCCCACATCCGGCGCAGGTCGTCCCGCCACAGGGACTCGTCCCACTGCTCCGGGTAGTAGCAGACGCCCACGGACAGGGCCTCCCACTGAAAGCTCTGCTGTTTTCTCATCGCTGACTCTCCCCTTCTCCAAAGACGCCCACCGTACCCGGCGGGCTGATTGCGCCGCCCATTATACGGGAATCTGTTTGGGATTGCAACATGAAATTTTCCGTGGAGGGAGAAAATTTCCGCTCCGAAGGACGAAAAAAGGATTGCGCCTGGGAACGGATTGTGGGAAAATGATGTTGTAAAATAGAAAAGACTCGTTAGGAAGGTGCCCTTATGACCACACAGCAGCTCTGCCGCCACATCATTTGCCTGATTCACGCCCCGATACACGTCTATCGGCCGGACGGCGAATTGGTCACGATCTATGAGGGTTACGGGGAGCAGCAGGATCTGTTCCGCAGCGACCCCGCCTTCTGCCGCCATCTGCTGGAGCAGGCCCGGAAGGATATGCCGCTGCTCTTTTTGGAGGGGGACTCCGTTCTGTACGGCATTGTGCAGGGAGAGGGCGCTGTGTTCCTGGTGGGGCCGTGCTGCCTGTCTGAGAATGTGACCCAGGCTGGTCAGTTTTTGCAGCGGTGGCACAGGCTGGAGCAGGAGCCGCCCTACCGGGTGAGCCTGGTATCTCTGGAGCTGTTCGCCCATGGGGTGCTGATGCTGGCTGAGACGGTCTCCGACGTCTCGGTGGACATCAATACCCTGGTGCGGATGAGCTTTTGCGACAGCCAGGACGTGGAGCGGATGAACAAATATCTGCACCGGGTGCTCTACGACAACCAGGAGCAGGCCGCCCTCCACAACCCCTACCGACAGGAGCTGCGGGAGCAGGGCAGCATCCGCAGCGGAGATATGGAGCTGCTGATGGAGAGCTTTCAGGAGGTCTATGTGGGCCGGGTCGGAAAAATGTCCGCTGACCCGCTGCGGCAGGCAAAATATCATGCGGCCATTGTGACCGCCCTGGCGTCCCGCTCCGCCATGGCTGCCGGCGTCCAGCCGGAGCTGGCCTATTCCATGACGGACGCCTATATCCAGCAGATCGACGAGGTGCAGAATGGGGCGGAGGCGCTGGCCTATATGCGTCAGGCCGAGATCGACTACTGCAAGCTGGTGCATGGTCTCAGTGAGACGGAGACGGAAAAGGAGCCTCCCCTGGTGTCCGCCTGTAAGGAGCTGATCATGCAGCAGCTCCACTCCAAAATCGAGGTGCAGGACCTGGCAAAGCAGCTGGGGGTGTCCACAAAGCACCTGTCCGGCACCTTTTCCCGCACCACCGGGCTCAAGCTGAAGGACTACATCATGCGGGAAAAGATTCATGCGGCAAAGAGTCAGCTGATTTACACGGACGACTCCTACAAAAGCATCGCCTATACCTATGCGTTCTCCTCCCAGAGCCATTTTGGCGCGGAGTTCAAAAAATGGACGGGGATGACGCCGGGGCAGTACCGCAAGCAATATGGGAGAGAGCCACAATAGGTCCTGTTGTAATTGTGAAAACAGACAAATTTACCGCTTTGATTTTGTAAAAACTGTAGAAAATACAAGTGAAGTCACAAACTTGATAAGGCGACGGAATTTTTGATATATTCCGTCGCCTTTTTCCTTTATATTATACGAAATGTTATAAAGAAAAGTGATTTTGGGAGGAATCGTATCCTGTCAGCCACGGCTGATGGCAAAAAAAGAAGGGAGAGGTGCAACATGGAGCAGATTAGAGGCGCCAACCTGGGCAACTGGCTTGTCCTGGAGGAGTGGATGGAAGTCGGTATGTTCGAGGGGACCGGCGCAAAGGACGAGGTCTGGCTGAACCGGTTGATGGACAAGGAGGATCTGGCCCGGCGGATGAAGGCTCACCGGGACAGCTATGTGACAGAGCAGGACTTCAAGGATCTGAAGGGCCACGGGGTCAACCTGGTACGGATCCCGGTCCCCTTCTTCGTCTTTGGAGATCGGCCCCCCTTCAACGGCTGCATCGAATACCTGGACCTGGCCTTCCAGTGGGCGGAGAAATACGACATCCAGGTGCTCATCGACCTGCACACCGTTCCGGGCAGTCAGAACGGCTATGACAACGGCGGACTCACCGGCGTGTGCAAGTGGTGCAAGGACCCGGAGGAGGTAGAGTTCGCCCTGACCGTGCTGGAGCGTCTGGCCCGGCGGTATGTGGACCATCCCGCCCTGTACGGCATCGAGGTACTCAACGAGCCCATCAGCCTGACCGTGTGGCTGTCCTCCCCCTCCGGCCCCATCCGGGGCAATCCGGTTGACAAGGAGGAGGCGAAGGGCTCCTCCTATGTGCCCATGAAGTTTTTGAAGCCCTTCTACCGGGAGGCGTACCGGAGGCTCCGGGCCATCCTGCCGGAGAAAAAGACCATCGTGTTCCACGATGGCTTCCGGCTCACCGGCTGGAACCGGTTCTTTGACGAGAGCGGGATGAAGAACGTCTGTCTGGACACCCACATCTACATCTTCGCCATGGAGTCCTTCGTCCCCATCCACACGCTCTGGTGCTATCAAATCTATGTGGGCTTCAACAAGTGGAAGCTCTCCCGGGTGGCCAAGCACGTCCCGGTAATGGTGGGGGAGTGGTGCATCAGCAACCGCTACGCTCAGGCAGGCCGGAAGCAGAGCGAGGAAGAGGAAAGACGGCGCTATCGTGAAGTGGCGGCCCTCCAGATGGACGCCTGGTCGGTGAGCGCAGGCTATGTCTACTGGAACTACCAGCTCTGGCGTGACCGCTCCGGCAAGATGGACGAGGACTGGAAGGAGAGCTGGGACCTGGCCCGGTGCTGGAAAAACGGGTGGATGCCCCAGAATCTGGCCGCACCTCTGGGAGAGGAGAATGCCCAATGAAAGCGGCCCGAAGGATAGGCAAGGGGCTCCTGGCGATATGCCTACTCCTGCTGCTCCTGTTGGCAGCTTTTTGCCTGCTCCATCCGGACGTGACCAAAATGGTCTGGCAGAACCTGACCACTCCCACGTTGGAGATGGACACCTCCGACTGGACAGGAGGCGTCTCCTATGAGGGAGTGCAATACGCCGATGTGTCTGACAACGATTACCTGAACCTGTATGTGCCGGACGCAGAGGAGCCCATGCCCCTCATCATCCTGGTACACGGGGGCGGCTTTGTGAGCAACGACTGCGAATCCCGCCAGGCCCAGTTCGTGTACCGCTATTTCCGGCAGCAGGGCTATGCCTGCGCCTCCGTCAACTACCGTCTCGCCCAGGAAGCCGGTTATCCGGCGGCCCTGGAGGACGTGAAGGCGGCTATCCGCTTCCTTCGTGCCAATGCGGAGACCTATGGCTATGACCCGAACTCCTTTGTCATCTGGGGCGAGTCCGCCGGAGGTTACCTGGCCACAATGGCGGCGGTGACGAATGATGAGGAGTTCTCCGGCGTCAGCTTCATTGGGGAGGACGAGCTGGACGAGCCGGTGTCCGCCCAGGTGTCCTGCCTGCTGGACTTCTACGGCATTATTGACATCCCCTTTGCAAGCGGCGACTTCCAGGCTCAGGGCATCCCCACAGCCATCATCACTATCGCCAACAGCTGGGCGTCCGCCTCCCTCAGCGGCACCGGTTATGACAGCGTGGAGGAGTACTGGCTCCGAACCACCCTTGCCGACTGCTCCCAGGAGGAACTGGCCCAGTACTCCGCCCGGTACTACATCGAGGAGAACTGGGAGACGGTGCAAAACCTGAACGTGCTGATCTGGCACGGAACGGCGGACATCTCCGTGGCGGAGACCCAGTCGGAGCGGCTCTATCAGGCGTTCCTCTCCGGTACCTACCAAGCCGATGGCAGCTGGAGCGAGGGCGAAGCCCGGAGCAATGTGACGCTGCAAACCTTTGAAGGCTATATGCACGCAGACGACCGGTTCTACACCGACGAATCTCTGGCGAACATCGTCCAATACCTGGAAGCGCTCTTTGACTGAGCGGAACAAACAGACGACAAACGGCGGGCGGCCCGGTCAGCTGCGCCGCCGGTCGTAATACAGCGGTCTGCGCCGTGGGGCTGCCGCCCCGCAGGGCGGGCCGAAGAAGCAAAAGCAAGGAGGAAAATTGATGAAAAACTGCAAGAAAGCCAGGCTATGGCGGGGATTTACCGCTATC
Source organism: Clostridiales bacterium (assembly GCA_021201185.1). GTDB lineage: Bacteria > Bacillota > Clostridia > Oscillospirales > Oscillospiraceae > Onthomonas. Next base: position 6,781 of record JAJQFJ010000025.1, on the reverse strand, counting down.
ATGGCGACGCTTCTGGCGTTCCTGGTCCCGACGACCTACATTGTGAACGCCAACCTGGCGTTTATCAACACCCGGCTGGGCACGTCCTCCACCTCTGTGGTGGACAACAGCGACGGAACCACGGACACTAACTACTACAAGTCCGAGTTCTCTACGGTGGAGGAGGTCATCTCCGCCAAGGAGGAGCTGGCGGAGCAGCTCTCTGAGGAGGGCAGCGTCCTGCTGAAAAACGAGAACGGCGGCCTGCCCATTGACAAGGACAGCGAGACCGTCACCCTGTGGGGCATGAACTCCCATACCCCCACCCTGGGCGGCATGATCGGCTCCTCCACCTCTCTGAGTGAGGACCAGACCGCCTACGGCATCGAGGAGGCTCTGGCCGCCAAGGGCTTTACTGTGAATCAGGACATGATCGACCTGTATTCCAGTGACGCTGCCATGGCCTACGCCCGCCGGGGCTTCGGCTCCACCGGACACGGCCTGTCTCCGGCCTTCGCCGCCACCTATGAAAACCCCTCCGTCTACCCGGTGGGCGAGATCCCCGCCGCTCTGTACTCTGACGACGTGTTGGCCTCCGCCGACGATACCGTGGCCGTGGTGGTCATCTCCCGTGACAGCTCTGAGGCGGCGGATTACGAGGTGAACATGGTCAACGGCACTGAGGGCGACAGCTTTGAACGGCCCCTGGCCCTGTCCGACTATGAGCGGGACATGATCGAGCTGGCCAAGGCCCACAGCACCCGGGTGGTCGTCCTCATCAACTCCGACTGTGCCATGGAAATCGACGAGCTGAAACAGGACGACGAGATCGACTCCATCCTGTGGGTGGGCCTGCCCGGTGTCAACGGCTTCCTGGGTGTGGCAGATGTGCTCAGCGGCGACGAGAACCCCTCCGGTCACCTCTCCGACACCTACGCCACCAACAGCGCCTCCGCTCCCGCCATGCAGAACTTCGGCGTGTACACCTACACCAACAGCTCCCAGTCTGACGCGGGCGTCCTGACCTCCGATGACAAGGGCGATTGGTACGTCGTGGAGACCGAGGGTATTTATGTGGGCTACAAGTACTATGAGACCCGGTATGAGGACAGCGTGCTGGGCCAGGGCAGCGCTGACGCCACCGACGGCTCCAGCACAGGCAGCGCCTGGAGCTATGCCGACGAGATGACCTACCCCTTCGGCTACGGTATCTCCTACACCACCTTTGAGCAGACGCTGGACGACGTCTCCCTGGAGATTGGCGGCACCGGAACCGCTACCGTGACCGTGACCAACACGGGCAGCGTGGCCGGCAAGAGCGTAGTGCAGCTGTATGTTCAGGTCCCCTACATCGAGGGCGGTGTGGAAAAATCCTCTATTCAGCTTTTGAGCTTTACGAAAACCGACGAGCTGGAGCCGGGAGAGACCGTCACCGTGACGGTGGAGTTCGACCCCGAGTATATGTGCAGCTATGACGAGACGGCGGTGAAGGCCGACGGCACCACCGGCGCATGGATTCTGGATGCAGGCGACTACTATTTTGCCATCGGCAATGGCGCCCATGAGGCTCTGAACAACGTCCTGGCCAACAAGCTGGGCACCACCGACGGCCTGGTGACCATCACCAGCGATGAGCCCATCAACGCCGACAACGCCATCGTCTGGACGCTGGACGCCAGAGACATTGAGACCTATTCCGAGAACGTGGAGAACGCACTCCAGGATATGAACATCAACTATTTCATCGAGGACGTCGCCGAGTACAGCACCCGCTCTGACTGGACGAAGGGCTGGACTACCGTCACCGATCTGACCGCTACGGATGAGATGCTGGTGGGCCTGACCAACAACCTCTATGAGCTGACCGCCAACGGCGACGGCGTGACCTGGGGCGCAGACAACGGCCTGACCCTGATGGATATGCTGGAGTACGACGAGGACGGCAACATCACCGGTGTCGTTGACTTTGACGACGAGCAGTGGGATCTGCTGCTGGACGAGATCACCCTGGATGAGGCCATGCAGTTTATCGAGCAGGCCGGCGACGACTTCGAGCGGATGAACTCCATCGTGCTGCTCACCATCTACGCAAACGACGGTCCTCTGGGCTTCACCTATGACCAGGTGGCTGGTTACTCCGCCCGCTGGAGCGAGAGCCAGTCGGACGAGCCCACCTATGTCTCCTCGGACAGCGAGTACGCCTCCTATTCCATGAACATCATGCCCACCGAGCCGGTGGTAGCCGCAACCTGGAACACCGAGCTGGTGGAGCGGGAAGGCGAGCTGTTCGGCGAGGACGGTCTGTGGACCGATGAGAGCGGCATCTTCGCCCCCGGTCTGAACCTGCACCGCACTCCCTACAACGCCCGGAACCACGAGTACTTCTCTGAGGACTCCATGCTGACCAACCTGATGGGCGTGGCCCTGTGCACCGGCTGTCAGACCAAGGGCCTGATGACCACCTCCAAGCACCTGGCCTTCAACGAGCAGGAGACCAACCGCTCCGGTATCTCCACCTTCCTGACCGAGCAGGCCGCCCGTGAGAACAACCTGCGCGCCTTCCAGGGCGTCATGTCCGGCAACGTGACCGACGGCGTCATGACCGCCTTTAACCGTGCTGGCACGACCTACGCCGGAGCCAAGTACGGCCTGACCACCCAGATCGTCCGGAACGAGTGGGGCTATGACGGCTGGCTCATCTCCGATATGATCAACGGTGCGGACTACATGAACTGGAGAGACATCGTCTTTGCCGGTGGCGGCGCCTGCCTGACCACCTCCGCCTATGAGACCTCCAACATCGGCACCATGTCCGCCTCCAAGAGCCTGATCGCCCAGGATACCGCCTTCCAGGAGCAGATGAAGCTGAATATCAAGTATTTCCTTTACAACTTTGTCCAGAGCAACGCGATCAACGGCCTGACCACCGAGACGGAGATCGTCACCTCGCTGACCTGGTTCCAGGTCGCACTGTACGCCGGCATCGCTGTGACTGCGATCCTGACCCTTGCGGGTGCAGGACTGACGATCAGCAGCCTGCGCAAGTCCGGGAAGCGTTCCGGACAGAATTCCTGAGGGAAGGGGGAACAACATTATGACTCTGTTCAAAAATAAGTCCGGCGGTTTTTATCTCACTATTTTGGCCGCCATCCTGACCATCGTTGCGCTGATCGCCTATAGCAACGTGATGTACACCTATTCGACAATCACCGTCCTGCTGGTCATCGCTCTTGTCCTGGAGCTGCTGCCCCTGCTGTGGAACAACGAGGTCCTGACCGGAGCCGCTCCGGTGCTCAACGCCGCTCTGCTGGCCTCCGCCGGTATGTGGAGCGCCTCCGTCATGGTCAACCAGATTGCATATGTGGTCTCTGGCCTGGACGAGGTCAGCACCATCGTCTCCTACATCGTCTATGCCGCCGTCACCATCGTGGGGATTCTCCTGAATATCGCCGCCGCTTTCCTGAAATGGGAAAAGTGAGCGGATAGTCAACTCTATCTCCCTAAGCGCATCCCTGGGCCGCTGTGCGGCTCAGGGATGTGTTGCGTGTTAATAAAGATTTTTGAGATGCTGAGCTCATGCGGGACAGACCGTGCGAGCTAAGTGTATCCCCACCTATTGAAATGGTGCCTGTGTTCATATGCTGGCCCCGTTCGATGGATTTTTTATAACCGGTGACCGCCACAGTTCATTACCGATTCAGCTTGCTTGGTTACACGAATGTACGGATGGTTCCGATGCTTCAACCTGCGTCAATCGAACGCTGCAATGAAAGGGTCGGCTAATTGTTTGCACAAACGAGCGTGGTTAGCTCAAGCAACGCCTCGAAAGACCAATTACCCCTTCATTGTAGCTTAGGTATGAACCATTGAACAGCACTATTTCGTTAGCACCGTTCCGGGTCAGGCATATTGTAGCAAGCAATGCCCCGGTATATACCTCCGCTGCTTGTTGGTGGCCTGCTGCCCCCAAGCCCCTGCGAACCCCAGCCGGAAACGGCTGGGGTTTTAAGCCTCCTTCGGCGTCTGCTGTCGGGAGCCGGGCATGAAATTTTTACGCCCTGTCTCCCAATGTGCGTTCAGTTTTTCGATTTCTGCTGAACGCTGAACGAAAAAAAACGGGGTCTACGACAAACGCCGTAGGCCCCGGAATGGGGTATACCGGTCATCACCGGCTTTCTTCCTGTTGCTGCTCCTTCTTGTCAGGCTGTTCGATCTTAATCTCCAGGAAACGCTCCACATTGCTTTTCGCAGTGAGCAGGTCGATCATCTCCCTTCGAGCCGCCTTCTGGTCGGGGTACAGCTTTTTATTTTCTGCACTCAGTGCAGCGTACTCCTGCTTTAACGCCTTGATAGAGGGTAGCTTCTCCAACCCCAGGGAATCAAAATAGCGCTTCGACGCTTCGTGCAGCATAATGTCACCCCGATGGCTCTCGTAAAACGCCGCCTGTTTTTTCTGCGGGAGCTTCTTATATTGAAGATAGATTTCCCGTGTCTTGCCATAGGTGCCAATCTGTCGTTGCAGCTCGGCAATCTCCTTCATCCTTGCTTCGTTGGCCTTCGTCTTGTCAGCAAGCTCGTGATAGCGCTCGACTGCGGCGTCGCATTCCACGGCAAGCTTCTCTACATCGGTAATGCCATGCTCCTTCATCCAGAGGACAGTCTGTGCGATCTCTTTCAGATTGTAGGTCTTTGCCCACCGCTCAAAGCCAGGGGAGTTGGCTTGGGTCAGCTTTGATTGAATGTCAATCAGAGAGCGGGGGCGTGTATCCTCTTTGGTGTCAATGCCTTTCCCGTTTTGTCGCTGTTTTACTTTTCTTTTGCCCTTCAACCGTTCCCAAATAGCATCCTCGGTATAATCTTCGGAAAGAGAATCGCACCGGATGAATCGCTTGCCCTCCGGGATTTTGAATGCCAGATGCTTGCCTGTTTTGACCTCGACCCCCGCCGCCTGCATTGCCGCCAAGAACTCCTCATAGCTTTTGCAATCGGGAGTGAGAGCGGTGTCTATCATCTGCTCCAGCTTCTGCCGATTGGTTGGGGGCTTGTCCTCACCCAGCCAGGAGCCATAGCTGCCCCGGCTGGGCTTTGGGTCCTCGATGACGGACAGCCCGTTCTCCAGACAGAGGATGTCGGAAATCCTGCGGATGGCAAAGCTGGAACCCCAGAAGTTCCGAAACTTTCGGGTGCAGTCCAGACTGGTGGAGTTGAAAATGATGTGGGAATGAATGTGGTGCTTGTCCACATGAGTACAGACGATGAAAGCGTGGTTGCCTTTGGTCAGCGACGTGGCCAGGTCATAGCCGATCTGATTGGCTTTTTCCGGCGTGATCTCCCCCGGCTTGAAAGACTGCCGCAGATGATAGGCGATCACATCGTTGTCCTTATGAGCTTTTCCGGTGTAGGCAGCATACTGCCGTTTCGAGTGCAAAAACTCTGCATCTACAATGGACGGGTTACACTGGTAGGCACTGATCCACTCACCATTGTCGGTCTTGTCTGGATTCTTCACATAGTCTGTTGACCGCCCCAGCGCCTGGGCAATGCTGCGCCCCTTCCCGGCGTGGAGCGGCTTCAAAAACGTTGTTGCCATAGTTAGCCTCCCTCCAAAAAGGCGGCGGCTCTGGGTGAGCCGCCGCCATAAATGACCTCATGGGAGCGGGAATAGTTGTGTTGGATTTATCAGGCCTCAAATCCTATCAAGGATTGTTGATGAGTAGGCCTGTCCACAATGAACAGGCCTACTTTTTCTCATGCGATCTTCGCCAGGCTCGCCAGAACCTGTCCGAACAGTTCCGTGCAGTTGTCCAGGCTGTTCCGAACATCAAGCAAGTCCTGCGGATAATACCCGCCACCGGAGTTGAGCCGCCTGGCGATCTGATTCAGGTTGTTCGACGCCGATTTCAGATATTTGCTGCAATCCGGTATTTGCGGAATGTCTAGTCGGACGATCAGCCCGTTCAGGCTCATCTTACGGATAAAGGCGCTCATATTGGAGACACCTGCGTCCTCCATCCGCTGCTCGATGAACTGCCGCTCTTTGTCGGATACCTTGAAATAAATTCCACTGGTTTTCTCCTTTGCCAATCAACCACCCGCTTTCTTCTGCCAGACGATTTTATAACCCAAGGCGTCGGCCAGCTCCACCGCCTCCAGGTAGCGGAGGGAACCCCGGCTCAGCTTGCCGGAGAAGTTGGAAACGCTGCCGCTCCAGCCGTATCGTCGTCGCAGGCTCCGTATCCTTCGCTTCCACGCGAGCGTGAAAGCTCACTCGCTCCGCTGCTCCTCCTCTCCCCACAAAATCTCTGATTTTGTGGGGCCCCCTTTGCGCCAGCTTCTCCACAACCTCCTGCATGGTAAAGCCGGAGCGAATGATATTGGCCTTGACCTCATTCTTAAACGCTGTGTTTCTGTCCACAGTCTTATCCCCCTTTCAAACAACAATGGGAGCCGCGTCGGAGGCCCCGTTGTGATGAATGTGAATTTTGCTACTGACATCATGTGCTGTCCTTGGCCTCGGCCAGCTCTGCCGCCAGACGCTTCTTTTCCTTTTTCCTCAGATACCGCTCGTGGTCTTTTCTCTGTCGCTCCTTGCGCTTGGCTTCTTCCTCCGCTGCGATGGTTGCCGGATCGGGAGGCGGAACCTCCACCTTTCCGATATACTTCAGATAGATTTCAACCTCCATGACCCGCTCCCCGTCGATCTTCTCCGGCTTGTGGACAAGCACCTTATCCACAAACTCATAGATTATAGGAGTGGTCAACTCCGTAAAATCCGTGTACTTCTTTGCCAACTCCAAAAACT
>JAJQFJ010000039.1 GCA_021201185.1 Clostridiales bacterium | reverse complement strand
CGGTAGGGGTACCATATAACAGTAACGGATTTTTCCTCTATGCTCAACCCTTTTTGTAGAATTGGGGGCAGGCTCTGAACCTGACCCCAACATTTATTATAGAACCACTTTTTTGACTGATTCGGCGAAGAACAGTCGGCGTCTCACCACTGCGAGGTATGAGACGCCGACCGAGAAAACAGTTCACAGACCGGCGATGGCCGTCTTCATCTCCCGGACGTATTCCGCCACGTGGGGGACAGCCTCCCGGCCGTACTGGCCGATGAGCCGGACGATGGCGGAGCCCACGATGACGCCGTCAGCGGACTGGGCCATCTTGCGGGCGGTCTCCGGGTTGGAGATGCCGAAGCCGAAGGCGCAGGGGATATCCTTCGCCTGCCTTACCAGCTCCACCATTCCGGCGATGTCGGTGGTGATCTCCTTGCGGACGCCGGTGACGCCCAGGGAGGACACGCAGTAGACAAAGCCCTCCGCGTCGGCGGCGATGGTCTTGATGCGCTGGTGGGAGGTGGGGGCGATGAGGCTGACCAGCTCCAGGCCGTATTTCCGGCAGGCGGGGGCGAAGTCGCCCTTTTCCTCAAAGGGCACATCGGGAAGGATCAGCCCCTGCATCCCTGCCTCTGCGGCCCGGGCGCAGAACTTCTCCGTTCCGTAGTGGTAGACCACGTTGGCGTAGGTCATGAACACCATGGGGACGGTGAGGCCGTCCTCCTTCCGCAGCGTCTCTGCCAGAGCGAATACGTCGTCAGTGGTGCAGCCGTTGGAGAGGGCGCGGAGGTTGGCCCCCTGAATGACGGGGCCCTCGGCGGTGGGGTCGGAGAAGGGGATACCCAGCTCGATCAGATCTGCCCCGTTTTCCACCATGGCGCAGACCAGCCTGCGGGTGGTCTCTAGGTCGGGGTCCCCGCAGGTGAGAAAGGGAATAAAAGCCTTGCCGTTCTGGAAAGCGTCAGCAATTTTAATCATCGTACAGTTCCTCCCCCCGGTAGCGAGCCATGGCCGCGCAGTCCTTGTCACCACGGCCGGAGAGGGTGATGACGATGATCTGGTCCTTCCCCATGGTCGGAGCGATTTTGATGGCGTGGGCCACGGCGTGGGCCGACTCGATGGCCGGAATGATGCCCTCGGTGCGGCTGAGATACTCAAAGGCGCAGACCGCCTCCTCATCGGTGACGGGGACATACTCCGCCCGGCCGATGTCGTGGAGCCAGGCGTGCTCCGGCCCGATGCCGGGGTAATCCAGACCGGCGGAGATGGAGTACACCGGGGCGATCTGGCCGTACTTGTCCTGGCAGAAATAGCTCTTCATGCCGTGGAAAATGCCCAGACTGCCGGTGTTGATGGTGGCGGCGGTCTCCCAGGTGTCGATGCCCCGGCCTGCGGCCTCACAGCCGATGAGCTTCACGTCCTTGTCGTCAATGAAGTGATAGAAGGAGCCGATGGCGTTGGAGCCGCCCCCCACACAGGCCAGCACTACGTCGGGCAGACGGCCCTCCGCCTCCAGGATTTGCTGCTTCATCTCCTGGGCGATGACGGCCTGGAAGTCCCGGACGATGGTGGGGAAGGGATGGGGACCCATGCAGGAACCCATGAGATAATGGGTGTCGGCGATACGGTTGGTCCACTCCCGCATACACTCAGAGACGGCGTCCTTCAGGGTGGCGGTGCCGGTCTCTACCCCGTGGACCCGGGCGCCCATGAGCCGCATACGGAACACGTTCAGGGCCTGTCGCTCCATGTCCACCTTGCCCATGTACACGTCGCACTCCATGCCCAGATAGGCCGCCACGGTGGCGGTGGCCACGCCGTGCTGGCCCGCGCCGGTCTCGGCGATGAGCCGGGTCTTGCCCATCTTTTTCGCCAGCAGGGCCTGCCCCAAGGCGTTGTTGATCTTGTGGGCCCCGGTGTGGTTCAGGTCCTCCCGTTTCAGATAAATTTTTGCCCCGCCCAGGTCCTTCGTCATCCGCTCTGCGTAGTAGAGGTTGGAGGGGCGATTGGCGTACTGGGTGAACAGCTGGTGCAGCTCCGCCTGGAACTGCGGGTCGTCTTTATAGTGGTTATAGGCCTCCTCCAGCTCGATGACAGCGTTCATCAGCGTCTCCGGGATGTACTGCCCGCCGTGGATGCCAAAACGTCCGTTGGACATGAGATACCTTCTTTCTGATTGGACGGTCGGTTTAATTGCCTCGTGTGGCCTGTACTGCCGCCAGGATCTTCTCCCGGTCCTTCCAGCCCTCTGTCTCCACGCCGGAGGACAGGTCCACCCCCCAGGGAGAGAGCTGGCCGAGGGCCTGTGGGATATTCTCCGGGGTCAGTCCCCCCGCCAGCAGCCAGGGCCGCTCCAGAGGCCGGGAGAGCAGGCTCCAGTCGAAGCTCTGCCCGGTGCCGTAGCCGTTATCCAGCAGGATGAGATCGGCGGGGCTGTCCGCCGCCCGGCTCAGGTCGTCCTCCGAGCGCACCTTGAAGGCCTTCCACACCGGCTTCCCCGTCTCCCGGGCCACCAGGCGCACCGTCTCCGGCGTCTCGTGGCCGTGGAGCTGCACGATGTCGATGGCCCCGCTGCGGACGGGAGCCAGAATCTCCTCTAGCGGCTGGTCCACGAACACTCCCACAGTGGGGATGGAAGGACTTAATCTCCGGCGCAGCTCCAGCGCCTGCTCCGGGGTAATGTACCGGCGGCTGTGGGGCCAGAGGATAAAACCGGCGTAGTCCGGCATGGCTTCGTTTACATAATCTGCGTCAATCTCCCGCCGGAGGCCGCAAATCTTGATTTTGCTCATTGGGCCACCTCCCGCAGCCGGGCCAGGAAGGCCCCACGGTTGTTGGAGCGCATCAGACTCTCTCCGATGAGCACCGCGTCCGCCCCGGCGGAGCGAAGACCGGCGGCGTCCTCCGGGGTCCACACCCCGGACTCGGCCACATACACCGCCTCCGGGGGGATGCAGTCCCGGAGCCGGGCGGCGTTGGTCAGGTCCACGGAGAAGTCCTTCAAATTCCGGTTGTTCACCCCGATGAGGGTGGCCCCGGCCTGAATGGCGGAGCGAATTTCCCCCTCGTCGTGGGCCTCCACCAGAGCGGCCAGACCCAACTGATGACAGATGTCCAGATACCGGGCCAGAGTGGGGGTGTCCAAAAGGGCGCAGATGAGCAGCACACAGTTGGCCCCCAGCAGCTTCGCCTGGTAGAGCTGATACTCGTCCACCACGAAGTCCTTGCGCAGCATGGGGAGATAGACTGCTTGCCGTACCTCCCGGAAGATCTGGTCAGACCCCAGGAACCACTTGGGTTCGGTGAGGCAGGAGATGCAGTCCGCCCCCGCCGCCTCGTAGTCCAGGGCAATCTCCAGATAGGGGAAGTCCGGAGAGATGAGCCCCTTGGAGGGGGAGGCCTTTTTCAGCTCACAGATGACGCTGAGTCCCGGCTTGCGCAGGGCGGCGTCAAAGGCGGCGCCGTCGGCCATGCCCCCCTGACAGCACAGCTCCTGAAGCACGTCCAGAGAGTTCTCCTCACTGTCCCGCAGCACCCGCTCCCGGGCGTGGTCGGCCAGGGCGTCCAGGATGTTGCTCATCGGTTGGACTCCCGGATGAGGGCCTGGAGCTTCTCATAGGCGGCTCCGGAGTCGATGAGCTGACCCGCCAGCTTGACGCCCTCGGCGATGGAGGGGGCCTTCTCAGCGATGTACAGGGCGGAACCGGCGTTCATCAGCACCACGTCCCGCTTGGGGCCGGTGAGCTTGCCGGTGAGGATGTCGGTGACGATCTTGGCGTTCTCCTCCGGCGTGCCGCCCTCGATGTCCTTTTTCGTGGCCCGGGTCAGGCCAAAGTCCTCCGGCTGGAGAATATAGCTGTAATACTCCCCGTCGTGGAACTCGCAGACGGAGGTGGGGGCGCTGATGGACAGCTCATCCAGCTTATCCTGTCCGTGGACCACCATGCCCCGCTTCACGCCCAGACTGGTGAGCACCCGGGCCAGAGGCTCCACCAGGTACTCGTCATAGACCCCCAGCAGCTCATAATAGGGCTTGGCGGGGTTGGAGATGGGGCCAAGGATGTTGAACACGGTGCGGAAGCCCAGCTCCTTGCGGATGGCCCCCACATATTTCATGGCGGGGTGGAACCGCTGGGCGAACATGAAGCAGATGCCGATCTCCTGGAGCAGACGGGCGCAGGTCTCCGGCCCCTCCTGGATGTTGACCCCCAGGGCCTCCAGACAGTCGGCGGTGCCGCAGCTGGAGGAGGCGGCCCGGTTACCGTGCTTGGCCACCTTCACCCCGCCTGCCGCCATGACGAACATGGAGGTGGTGGAGATGTTGAAGCTGTGGGCGTTGTCGCCGCCGGTGCCTACGATCTCCATGGTGTGCAGCCCGCCGCTGTCCACCGGCACGGCCAGCTCGCTCATGGCGGCGGCGCAGCCGGAGATCTCGTCGGCGGTCTCCGCCTTGGCGCTCTTGGTGGAGAGGGCCGCCAGGAAGGCGGAGGTCTGGGTGGGAGTGGTCTCCCCCCGCATGATCTCGCCCATGACCTGATATGCCTCGTCATAGGTCAGGTCGCCCTTGTTCACGATTTTCACAATAGCCTCTTTGATCATTTTACTTACCTCCGTTTGCGATTTGAATGAAGTTTTGCAGTATCATTTTCCCACAGGGGGTGAGAATGGACTCAGGGTGGAATTGCAGGCCAAAGACCGGATATTCCGTGTGCTGCACCGCCATGACCTCCCCGTCCTCTGTCCGGGCAGTGACCCGGAGACAGTCGGGCAGGCTGGCCTCCACGGCGGAGAGGGAATGGTATCGGGCCACCGGCTCCGTCTCCCGGCAGCCCCGGAACAGGGGAGAGGCGGGGTCGAGAGCGGCCCGGGACTGCTTTCCGTGCATCAGCGCCTTTGCGTAGCTCACGGTGCCTCCGTAGGCGGTGCAGATGGCCTGGTGTCCCAGGCAGACCCCCAGGATGGGGACGGTCCCGCCCAGCTGTTTTACCACCTCTATGCAGATACCGGCATTCTCCGGCCTGCCCGGGCCGGGGGAGAGGATGATGGCGCTGGGGCCGAGGGCGGCGGCCTGGGCCACCGTCACCTCGTCATTGCGCACCACCCGGATGTCCGGGTCGATGGAGCCCACCAGCTGATAGAGGTTGTAGGAAAAGCTGTCATAGTTGTCGATCAGCAGGATCATTGGTCGATCCCTCCCTCCGAGGCGCGGATGGCGTCCATCACGGCGGCGGCCTTGTTGATGCACTCCTGGTACTCCTTCTCCGGGATGGAATCGGCCACAATGCCCGCACCCGAGCGGACGTAGACGGTGCCGTTCTTCTGGAAGGCCAGGCGGATGGCGATGCAGGTGTCTAGGTTGCCGGTGAAGTCAATGTAGCCGATGGCCCCGCCGTAGATGCCCCGCTTGTTGCCCTCCAGCTCGTGGATGATCTCACAGGCCCGGAGCTTGGGGGCACCGGAGAGAGTTCCGGCGGGGAGGACACAGCCCACGGCGTCCACGGCATCCCGGTCGTCCCGAATCTCCCCCCGGACGGTGGAGCCGATGTGCATGACGTGGGAGTACCGCTCCACGGAGAGATATTTCTCCACCTCCACCGTGCCGAATTTGGACAGACGGCCGATGTCGTTCCGGCCCAGGTCTACCAGCATATTGTGCTCCGACAGCTCCTTGGGGTCGGCCAGCAGCTCCCGCTCCAGGGCCTGGTCCTCTGCCTCCGTCCTGCCCCGGGGCCGGGTGCCTGCCAGGGGGAAGGTGTGCAGCACCCCGTTCTGGAGCTTTACCAGCGTCTCCGGGGAGGCCCCCACGATCTCTACGTCGTCGCTGGAGATGTAGAACATATAAGGGGAGGGGTTGCTGGCGCGCAGGAGCCGGTATGTGTCCAGCAGGCTGCCCTCCACCTGTGCCTGGAGCCGGTTGGAGAGCACCACCTGAAAGATGTCTCCCTCGTAGATGTAGTGCCGGGCGGTCTCCACCATCTGGCAGTAGTGATCTTTGTCAAACAGGGCAGTGAAGTCGCTCTTTAACCGGAGGGGCCGGTTGGGGGCGGGGGTCCCGTGGAGGAGCAGCTCCACCATGGCGTCCAGCTCCAGACAGGCGCTGCGGTAGTTCTCCTCCAGAGCGTCCGTTTTGGCGTTGCAGATGACCGTCACCGTCTGCTTCAGATTGTCGAAGGCGATGAGCTTGTCAAACAGCATCAGGTCCACGTCCTTGAAGGACTCCTGATCGCTGGCCTCCAGGTTTAGGGTGGGTTCGGCGTACTTGATGTAGTCGTAGGAGAAGTACCCCATCAGGCCGCCGGTAAAAGGGGGCAGGCCGGGGATTTTGGGGCTACGGTTGTCCCGGACGATCTGGCGGATGATCTCCCCCGGATTCCGGGTCTCCACCTTCATCTCGAATCCGTTGCGCACCCGGGCCACCCCGTCCTGACAGGTGAACTCCAGCCGGGGCTGATAGCCCAGGAAGGTGTACCGTCCCCAGCGGCCGGAGTCCTCCAGGCTCTCCAGCAGGAAGCAGTGGCGGCTGACGGATTTCAGGATACGCAGAGTCTCGATTGTGGTGCAGCGGTCGGAGAGGATGGTGCGGGTGACGGGGACGGTGCGATAGTCCGCCTCGTACTGCCGGGCCTGCTCCAGTGTGGGATAGTAGCGTTTTTCCATGACATCATCTCCTGAAAAAGAGGTGGGGGCGGCTGCGCCCCGGAAAAATGAAAACCGCCCATGACTGTTGCTCAGTCAAGGACGGATGTACCGCGGTGCCACCTTGTTTCGCAGAAATTCTGCGCACTTTGCGAAATGCAAACACATTTCCGGCAATTGACGTATGCCCTCACGTCACGGGATACTGCGCCTTCTCAGACGGTTCGCCGTGCCCTCCGTGGTCCATTTGACAGGCCGTCTGCTGCCGGATTTTCAGCACCCCGGCTCTCTGTAAACGCGTATCCTGCCGTTATCTCCACTTCAACGGTTTCATGGACGATATTCAGTTAACGATATTATAGCATCTCTTTGGGCAATGTCAAGTAGTGTGGAGCGAAAATTCTGATGGTAAACCCCAGGTCCTATTTTCCGGGCAGAGGACCGGACGTCTGCCCGGGGCAAAGATTGGAAAGGAATGGAAGAACGGAAGATAAATATTTGTATAATTTGCAGAAAACCCGGAAAATACAGGAACAACCGGTTGCAAAAGAGAAGGCCGGATGCTAAAATAAACACAATACGACTCCGAAAGAAACTCACGGGGCTGTGCTATGCCTGATGCGGAGGAGAGTACCGCAGACAGGCCGAGGGAGTGCGTTTACTGTATATGCTTGCATTTGTTAAGGATAAAAAGATGGTGATACGGCAGCTGGAGCTGATGGCGGTGGACATCATCTTGATCCAGCGCTCTGCCTTCCTGGCGCTGACGATCCGGTATGAGCTGGTTTTTTCCAATATCGATTCGACCTTCATCGATACAGTGGTACATTATGCGCCAGTCAACACCCTGGTGACGGTGGGGCTGTTCTGGCTTTTTCCGGCTCTACCACAGCCTGTGGCGGTATGCCAGCATGACCGAGCTGGGAAATATAGTCCTGGCCTGTCTGTCTGCTGCCTTGGTGCAGCTGGTGGCCCTGCCGGTGCTGGGCTGGTCGGTGCCACGGAGCTATTTCATCCTCCAGCCCATCTTTCTCATCCTCCTGACCACGGTGGAGCGGTATTCCTATCGCTTTCTCCGCCGCTGGCGGAACCAGGGCCGGGGTGGGCCGGAGCACCGGGTCATGATTATCGGCGCCGGTGAGGCGGGGCAGATGCTCCTCCGGGAGCTTCAGGACACCCCGAACCTGCATTATCGTCCGGTGTGCATCATTGATGACGACGAGCGCCGCTGGGGCCGGCACATCCAGAACGTGAAGATCGTGGGAGGCCGGGAGCGTATCCAGCGTACGGCCCAGAAGATGGGCGTCGACGTGATTATGATCGCCCTCCCCTCCATGAGCAAGCGTCAGCGGAAGGAGATTGTCGATCTGTGCCGCAGGACCCACTGTGAGGTGAAGATCCTCCCCGGCATGGCGCAGCTCATCCAGGGAGAGTACTTCGTGGGCCAGCTCCGCCCGGTGGATCTGGAGGACCTGCTGGGACGGGACACTATTCAGGTGGACGTAAAGACCATCGGGGACTATGTCCGGGGCAAGCGGGTGCTGGTCACCGGGGGCGGCGGCTCCATCGGCAGCGAGCTGTGTCGCCAGATCGCCTCTCACAGCCCGGAGACGCTGGTCATCTTCGACATCTATGAGAACAACGCCTATGACATCCAGCAGGAGCTGATCAAGCGGTATCCTGACCTGGACCTGCGAGTGGAGATTGGCTCTGTCCGGGACGAGGGACGGCTGAACGACATCTTTGGGCGGTTCCGGCCCCAGCTGGTCTACCATGCCGCCGCCCATAAGCACGTTCCCCTGATGGAGGAGAGCCCCAACGAGGCGGTAAAGAACAACGTCTTTGGCACGCTGAAGACGGTCGTCATGGCGGATAAGTATCAGGTGGAGCGCTTCGTCCTCATCTCTACGGATAAGGCGGTGAATCCCACCAGCCTGATGGGAGCCACCAAGCGCATCTGCGAGATGATTATCCAGAGCTACAACGCCCACTCTGAGACCGACTATGTGGCGGTGCGCTTCGGCAACGTGCTGGGGAGCAACGGCAGCGTCGTGCCTCTGTTCCGTAAGCAGATCGCCGAGGGCGGCCCGGTGACGGTGACTCACCCGGATGTGACCCGGTACTTTATGACCATCCCGGAGGCGGTCTCCCTGGTGCTCCAGGCGGGGGCCACAGCCCGGGGCGGAGAGATTTTCGTCCTGGACATGGGCGAGCCGGTGAAGATCGTCGACATGGCCCGTAAGCTCATCGAGCTGTCCGGGTTGAAGCCGGACGAGGATATCAAGATTGAGTATACCGGGCTCCGGCCGGGAGAAAAGCTCTATGAGGAGCTGCTCCTGGACGAGGAGGGCCTGACCAAGACGGACAACGACCTGATTTATATCGGCAAGCCCATCTCCTTTGATGAAGAGGTGTTCGCCGAGCAGCTCCAGCGGCTGAAAAAGTCTGCCTACGCAGAGGACGGCAGCGTCTGGGAGATGGTGGAGGAGATCGTCCCCAACTACCGCAAAACGGAGAACGCCAAGCCCGCCCGGCAGGAAGCGGCGGCCGTCTGAGAACAGAGATGAGATTAGCCCGGTCCCACAGAGGTGTGGGGCCGAGCTTTTGTACTGGGTGAAACAGAAAAACCCTCCGAGGCTGTATCTCGGAGGGCTTCAAACGTGACCCGTCGGGGATTCGAACCCCGGACACCCTGCTTAAAAGGCAGGTGCTCTGCCGACTGAGCTAACGGGTCATACACTGGGATGGCGGGACTCGAACCCACGGATGCGGGAGTCAAAGTCCCGTGCCTTACCACTTGGCGACATCCCACCATAAAAGAGCCGGACCGGCGGGATGCCGTTCCGGCTGACCCTGCCATGCAGGTAAAAAGGGTGGATAGACGGATTCGAACCGTCGGCCGCCAGAGCCACAATCTGGCGCTCTAACCAGCTGAGCTATACCCACCATAAATTGCTGAAACGGGAGATGTGCCGCAGGCCGCAGAGGGAGAGACAACGCCTCCGCCCAGGGGCCCGGCCAACTACGCCTGAAGGGATTCGAACCCCCGGCCCACTGCTTAGAAGGCAGTTGCTCTATCCGACTGAGCTACAGGCGCTTATGGAGCGGGTGATGGGAATCGAACCCACACGACCAGCTTGGAAGGCTGGGATTCTACCATTGAACTACACCCGCAAGCCGTTATCAGCTTGAATAGTCTACCACGACCGGCGAGTGTTGTCAAGATTTTTCTTTCTGTTCCGGGAGAAAATCGTTTTACAGCAGGCCTCAAAGAGGGCACCGGAAATCATCTCAGAGCCTTGTCGCAGTAGGCGCAACACTCCACGCCCCCCACCGTCTTGACCAGGGGCGGCAGATAGCTCCCCTCCGTCTGGGTGATGCAGTTGGGATTGGAGCAGACCGACTTTGTACCGATCTCCACCGGGTCGGGCTTCCGGTGCCCCTGATTGGCCAGGTCCATGAGCAGGGCCATCCGGGCGAACATGCCGAACCGGGCCTGCTCGAAGTAGGCGGCTCTGGGGTCGTCGTCCACGTCTACGCTGATCTCGTCCACCCGGGGAAGGGGATGGAGCACCATCATCTTGGGCTTGGCCCGCTCCAGCTTCCGGCGGCTGAGGACGTAGACCCCCTTGTTGCGCTCATACTCCAGGGGGTCGATGAACCGCTCCCGCTGGATGCGGGTCATATAAAGCACGTCCAGCAGGGGGATGACCGCCTCCAGGCCGGTGACCTCGGTGTACCACATATGGTTTTCCTTCATAAAAGCCCGCATATAGTCCGGGATGGCCAGCTCCCGGGGGCTGATGAGGTAGAACTTGATGTCGTCGAACTTGGACAGGGCTTTGATGAGGGAGTGGACGGTGCGCCCGTTTTTCAGATCGCCGCAGAGACCGATGGAGATGCCGTCCACACTGCCCCGGAGGCGGGTGATGGTGGTCAGGTCGGCCATGGTCTGGGTGGGGTGCATATGCCCGCCGTCCCCGGCGTTGATTACTGGTACCTCGGAGTAGAGGCTGGCGGCCTTGGCGGCCCCCTCCCGGG
This sequence comes from Clostridiales bacterium, assembly GCA_021201185.1. Classification (GTDB taxonomy): domain Bacteria; phylum Bacillota; class Clostridia; order Oscillospirales; family Oscillospiraceae; genus Onthomonas. The sequence continues at coordinate 12,760 of JAJQFJ010000039.1, read as the reverse complement.
GATTGCGCATGACGATCACATCGGAGTAGGCGGAGACCATCTTGATGGTGTCCTTCAGCGTCTCCCCCTTGGCGGTGGAGGAGGAGCGGGGATCTGCAAAACCGAATACCGTCCCGCCCAGACGGAGCATGGCGGTCTGGAAGGAGAAATTGGTGCGGGTGGAAGGCTCAAAAAAAAGACTGGCCTCCAGCTTTCCCCGACAGGCGTCCAGATAGTCATCCGGATGGTCCATGATCCGCTCTGCCCGGGCATAGATGTCCTCCCACTCCTTGCGGCTCAGGTCGCCAAAATCAATGAGGTGTCGAAAGCTCACTGCCGTTGCCCCCTTGCGTGCGATGCTGTTGTGTTCTGTTTTACCGCTCTGCATTGTATCACGGACGGGGGCGGGAGACAAGAACCCTCCGCCCAAAAAGTCAAAATTCGGCAGAAACCACGAATTTCAGCAGGGAAGGGGAACCAAAACTGCCCGGATGTATCAGAACGGACGGGCGGTATGTTTTTTGACCGGACGGCGCATCCTAGCAGGTGACGAAACCTGAGAGGAGACACGGGGATGGCGTTCATCTGGTACTTTCTGTTCTATTCCTGGCTGGGCTTTCTGTTAGAGGTGGTCTTTGCCCGGCTGACCCACGGCAAAAAGCGGGACCGGAAGTGTATGCTCCTGCTGCCCCTGTGCCCGGTCTACGGCGTGGGGGCAGTAGGTATCCTGCTCCTGCCCCAGTGGGTGCAGGAGCGGCCTCTGGCGCTGGTCCTGGGGGCGGCCCTGGTGTCCACCGGGGCGGAATATCTCCTCTCCTGGGCCTATGAGCGGGGCTGGGGGGTGTCCTTCTGGGACTACAGCGCCCTGCCCCTCCAGATCAACGGACGGGTTTGCCTGCCCTTTGCCCTGGCCTGGGGGCTGTTGAGCCTGCCCCTGGTCTACCTGGTTCAGCCTGTGGCGGCATATCTCAGCAGCCTGCTGCCGGAGGGGGTGGTGGGGGCGTTGGGATTGCTCTTTCTCATTGACCTTGCCCTGACAGACCGGGTGCTCCGGGCCAGCCACACCACCGATGCCCTCCGCTGGTGGGCTACAGAGCCTCCAGCTGGCTGAGAACGGCTCGAATGTCCTCCTCCCTTGCCCCCTGCCTTCGGGCGAAGGAGACCGCCTGATTGACCGTCCAGCCCCGGACCACCGGCGCCATGGGGTGATGAATCAGGGTGGGGTCGTACTGGTTGAGCAGGGCGACAGCTCTGGGATTTTTCGTCAGCTCGTCGATGGTGACAGTCCCGTTTTTCAGATCCATATGCGTTCCTTTCCGGGCGAGGCCTTGACCCGACCTGCCCTGTGCCGTTATAATAGCTGCCAGATAGGATATGACAGGAGGACTGAATTATGCTGGTAAAACCGTTTTCGGGCCATGCGCCCGCCATTCATCCCACCGTCCGGGGCGCGGAAAACGCCGTAGTTACGGGAGATGTCACCCTGTCCGCCGGGGTAAGCCTGTGGGACGGGGCTGTTCTCCGGGGAGATGCCGACTCCATCACTGTGGGGGAGAACACCAACATCCAGGACAACGCCGTCCTCCACTGTGACGCGGGGATTCCCTGCCAGGTGGGCCGGGACGTGAGCATCGGCCACGGGGCGGTGGTCCACTCCGCCCGGGTGGGGGACCGGTGCCTTATCGGGATGAACGCCACCCTGCTCTCCGGCTGCTCGCTGGGGGAGGGCTGCATCGTGGGAGGCGGGGCCGTGGTGGCCGGGAACGTCCACGCCCCGGCGGGGAGCCTGTTAGTGGGGGTCCCGGCCCGGGAGGCCCGCCCGGTGAAGCCGGAGGAGGCGGACCATGTGCTGGAAAACGGTGCGGACTACCTCCGCCTGGCAGAGGCCACCTTTCCGGCCTTTGGTGAATAAAAAATGTCCCTCCTGGGCAGGCTAACTCTGCCCAAAGGAGGGATAGACATGGATCGAATCAACGACAACATCCAGTGCAGCGTGGACACCTGCGCCTACCACGCGGGGGTGCAGGACTACTGCACGCTCCACACCATCAAGGTGGGCTGCTGTGACCCCCAACCCACCAGCTGCGACTGCACCGAATGCGCCTCATTCAAGGCGAAAAAGGGATGTGGCTGCCGGTAACAGCGGCGGGACATGACAAAAAGAGCGGCGCACCTCGAAGGAGATGCGCCGCTCTCATTTGCTTGTCAGCGGTCAGAGAAGGGAAGGGCTCAGGCCTTCTTCTGCTTGGGCTGACGGCCCAGGGTCTGGATGCCCTCGATGGCCAGGATGACGGCCAGCACCACCATCGCAGCGGCGAAGATGAGCTGGAACCAGTCGCCCCAGGCAGCGCCGCCGGCGCCGATCAGGACGATCTTGTTGTAGACGGTCATGACCAGGCTGGTCAGAGTGGCGATGAGCATGAAGCACATGGGGATGTAGAACATCTTGTTGTTCCGGCCAATGTTGCCCAGCCAGGCAGCCACGGCCAGCAGAGCCAGACCGGCCAGCAGCTGGTTGGCAGCGCCGAACAGGCCCCAAATCTGGCTCAGGGACAGGCCGCCCAGGACGCAGCCGATGACGACCATAATCAGAGTGCCGGTCAGAGGATAGGCCAGGAACTTGCGGATGCCGGTGGCGTCACGCCAGGAGGCCTCGCCCTCCTTCAGGAACAGCTCGGTGAACATGAAGCGGCTCAGACGGGTGCCGGTGTCCAGGCTGGTCAGAGCGAAGACGGAGACGGCCAGGGTCAGCAGAGCGTAGACGGTGTTGTAGACGGAGGACTCCTCAGCGCCGAACATCAGGGCGATGCCGGAGGAGAAGGCCACGGCGGGGGAACCGAACTCGCCGTTGGTGTACTTGGTGAACACCATGCCCACAGCGATCAGAGCGATCAGGGCCAGGGCGGACTCGATGAGCATAATAAAGGAGCTCGCCGACAGGACGACGGTCTCCGGAAAAAAATCCTTGAGTTAGGAGAGATATGAATGACTGCAATCCTGATCATCGTTGTGGGCATCATCTGCCTTGTCTGCGGCTACGTGTTCTACGGTTCCTGGCTGGCAAAGCAGTGGGGCGTTGACCCGACCCGCAAAACTCCCGCCTATGAAATGGAAGACGGCGTTGACTATGTGCCTGCCAAGCCGGCTGTCCTGATGGGCCACCATTATTCCTCCATCGCCGGCGCCGGCCCCATCAACGGGCCTGTGCAGGCTGCCGTATTCGGATGGGTACCCGTTTTCCTGTGGTGCGTCATCGGCGGCATCTTCTTCGGCGGCGTCCAGGACTTCGGTTCCCTGTTCGCCTCCGTCCGCCACAAGGGCAAGAGCGTGGGTGAGATCATCCACGACACCATGGGCAAGCGGGCCGCCCGCCTGTTCAGCATCTTCGCCCTGCTGGTTCTGATCCTCGTGATCGCCTCCTTCGTGAACGTGGTGGCCGGCACCTTCGCTTCCGACAACTGGGGCATCACCACCGGGACCGTCACCGGCAACGAGACCACCGCTATGGTCTCCGTCCTGTTCATCGTCCTGGCTATCGTCTATGGTCTGCTGACCAACCGGGCCGGCCTGAGCACCAACGTTGCTACCGTGTGTGTATCTGTGTGTATCATCGCCTTCCTGTTCTTCGGCCTGAACGTGGGTCTGGCCCTGAGCCGCACCACCTGGATCGTGCTCATCGGCGTCTACATCACCATCGCCTCTCTGGTCCCCGTCTGGATTTTGCTCCAGCCCCGTGACTATCTGTCCAGCTTCCTGCTGTACGCCATGATGGCCGTGGCGGTCATCGGCATCTTCTTCTCCGCCTTCGCTGGCACCGCCACCTTCGAGCTGCCCGCCTTCACCGGCTGGAGCACCAGCATCGGCACCCTGTTCCCCGCCCTGTTCATCACCGTGGCCTGCGGCGCCTGCTCCGGCTTCCACAGCCTGATCGCCACCGGCACCACTTCCAAGCAGCTGTCCAGCGAGGCTGACGCCAAGCCCATCGGCTATGGCTCCATATTGCGAAAGAGCTTCCGCAGGGGCCGGCCCAGCCGGTTACAGGCCAGCTTCCCTGTGGAGGTCTCCAAAGCAATCACCCGGTAATGGCTCCACCCGTTGAGGGTGAAGCGGTAGCTTTTATAGTGGCGGAGACGTTTGACCAGAGACATGGCCTCCGGTGTGACGGTGTCCGCCAGCAGGACCAGCACCACATCGGTGCTGCGATGGTAGGCGTGGGGCTTGACCCGGCTCAGACCGGTGTCCCAGGCGGCGGCGTCCATCTGCTCCACATCCGGCGCATCCAGCCGGTCGGCAGTGCCGAAAAAGACGTATTCATGGGCCTCCGCCTCGGAGAGCTTGGCCGTCTTGACGAGGAAAAACTGCTCGTCATGGGAGTGGAACTCCGCCTCGGCGGCGAAGGGAGGAGTCACGTCCTCCCGTTTGATGTCGTAATATTGAGTGTAGGACTTGAGCAGCGCATCCAGCGCCTGATCGACCGTCATAGATGTTTCTCCGTTCTCTCGTTTTACTCAGCTGCCGGGTCATCCTCCGGCTTGCGGAACTGAGCGTGGGGGATCAGGGGACGGAGCCGCTCCAGCAGCACCTTGCCTGCCCGCCCGTCCGGGACCTGAATTTTGGCCAGCTGGCCGTCCCCGCCAATCAGCATCAGATATTCCGTATCCAGATTGCCTGCGCCGCAACACAGCCGGGCGGGGGTGGCTTCGATGCGGCGATAGCAGTACTGCACGGCGCTGTAGGGGACGCAGCAGGTCTGTCCTCCCTCCCGGAAAAAGAGGTGAGACTGGCCTACCCGGAGCTTTCCGACGACCCAGCCGGACTGGTAATCCGCCAGCAGTTCCTCCGACGTGGCGGAGACGGGAACAAGAGGGGTGATGTTCATACTTAGCTCCTCTCCGCAGCACGCGCAGCGCTTGCAGGAATTATTGCAGTAAACAGATAAAGTAATTGTACCACGCTCGGGGAAAATTGCAAGAGTAAAGTCTTGTTTCAAATACCATACAATTCATAGAAAATTCACAGATGAATTTGTGTAAATCGACAGATGATGACAGAAAACAACGGTTTTAAGCTCCTTTTCAGGGGAAAAGGTGTGCCGGTGACGCGGCAGAACGAAGCTCAACGGCCGACAGAGAGGGCTGCAGAGCCCCTGCCCAACGCGACTCTTTTTGCCTGTCCGATGAAAACGGACGACCCCTCCCTGAATAACCTGATGGGAGAAAGGAGTTGGGGCTATGCTATCCCTCTTGACCATGCTGATGCTCCAGGGACATCTGTTCACTCTGCGCCTGACCTCCACCGGCTCGTTCCCCCGGCCGCTGAAGGAGGCGGAAGAGCGGGAATACCTCCGCCGGGCGGCGGAGGGAGACATGGAAGCCAGAAACAGACTGGTGGAGCACAATCTCCGCCTGGTGGCCCACATCGCCAAGAAATACTTTGCCCAGTCCGGAGACGCTGACGATCTCATCTCCATCGGCACCATCGGACTCATCAAGGCGGTCAACACCTACCAGCCGGGGCGGCAGATCAAGCTGGCCACCTACGCCGCCCGGTGCATTGAAAACGAGATTTTGATGCATCTGCGCAAGACCCGGCGGCAGGCGGGGGAGGTCAGTCTGTCGGAGGCCCTGGAGACCGACGATTCTGACAACGCCCTCTCCCCGATGGACGTCATCCGGGTGGAGGACAGTATGCTGGACGATCTGGCCGTCCGGGACGCCTGCGTCCGGGTGCGGGCCTCGGTGGATGAGGCGCTCACCGACCGGGAGCGGACGGTGATCGTCCGGCGCTTCGGCCTGGACGGCAGACCGCCCCGCACCCAGCGGGAGGTGGCGGCAGAGTGCGGCATCTCCCGCTCCTATGTATCCCGCATTGAAAAGCAGGCCCTTGCAAAGCTGCGCGCCGCCCTGGAGGGGCCCCAGGAGCGGTAAAAAGGCCCCGGCCGGAGCTCCAGGCTTCGGCCGGGATAGCTGTCTCTCAACTCCGCAGCTCTGCCACCAGCGTCTGCATTTCCTCCTTCGAGCGGGCCTGCCGCGCCCGGGCGACCAGAGCCTGGCGGCCCCTGGGAGGCAGAGAGAGAAAACGGTCCAGCCCCTCCGGGTCGTTGGCCAGGGCCATGGCCAGACCGGCGGGGAGGGTGTCATGGGGCGAGGTGTTATCCATGGTTTGAACCTCCTTTGTGATATAATTTGCCCCGGATCTGAGCAGATATCCCTGGGGGACGGAAATGGCCCGAATCCGGTCGAGACCGATGCCAGGGCAGGAAAAAAGAGCCGTCCGGCCAAGAAAATCGCAGGTCAGGGTATCAATTTTGCCGTTTTGTCAGTTGGCAAACGGAATAAAACCGTGTATAATACAAAATCAAAGGGGAGGTGACCTCCCCGGAGACCCTTTGAATGACCGGCCCGGACGGGAGGATTTTCGCCCGGAGCCACCTCACTGTACAAAGGAGGAACCAATTTGTATCGTATTTTGGAACTGAATCCGCAGCTCAAGCCCTTTGAGGGCGATATCGACCTGCGCATGGCCTGCTATTACGGCACCAAGAGTCGGCTGCTCTCCAACGGCGGCACGCTGGCGGAATTTGCCAACGCATATAACTATTTCGGCATCCACCATGTGGACGGTGGCTGGGTCTACCGGGAGTGGGCCCCCAGCGCCTACCAGCTCTACCTGGCGGGAGAGTTCAACAACTGGAACATCACCCAGTATCCCATGAAGCGGCTGCAAAACGGCAACTGGGAGCTTTTCCTGGAGGGGGACGACGCCCTGTGGGATGGCTGCAAGGTCAAGACCTTCGTGGACGCCAATCTCCAGCGCACAGGCCACATCCCTCTGTATGCCCGCCGGGTGGTGCAGAATAAGGACACCCTGGAGTGGCAGGCGGAGGTGGTGGACGACCGCAAGACCTTCGAATGGACGGACCAGGACTTCAAGCCCGCCGACGCCGACTCCCTCTACATCTATGAGGCCCATGTGGGCATGGCCACCGAGGAGGAGCGGATCGGCACCTATCGGGAGTTTGCCCGGGACGTGCTGCCCCGCATCAAGAAGGCGGGCTATAACACCGTCCAGCTCATGGCCATCATGGAGCATCCCTATTACGGCAGCTTCGGCTATCAGGTGTCCAATTTCTATGCCGCCTCCAGCAGGTTCGGCAAGCCGGAGGACCTGAAATATCTGGTGAACCGGGCTCACAAGCTGGGCCTGCGGGTGCTGCTGGACGTGGTACACTCCCACGCCGTCAAGAACACCACCGAGGGCATTAATATGTTCGACGGCACCGAGTGGCAGTTCTTCCACGCCGGGGCCAAGGGCGACCATCCCGCCTGGGGGACCAAGTGCTTCAACTACGGCAAGGACGAGGTCATCCACTTCCTGCTGTCCAACCTGAAATTCTGGATGACGGAGTACCACTTCGACGGCTTCCGGTTTGACGGCGTCACCTCCATGATCTACCACGACCACGGCCTGGGGAGCAACTTTGACGACGACCACAAGTATTTCTCCATGAATACCCATGTGGAGGCCATCACCTATCTCCAGCTGGCCAACGAGCTGGTGCGTCAGGTGAACCCCAACGCCATCACCATCGCCGAGGATATGTCCGGCATGCCCGGCATGTGCCTGCCCATCCAGGACGGGGGCATCGGATTCGACTACCGCCTGGGGATGGGCCTGCCCGATTTGTGGGTGCGCACGGTAAAGAAAAAGGATGAGGACTGGAACCTGGGCCAGATCTGGGGGGACATGTGCCTCCGCCGTCCGGGAGAGAACACCGTCGCCTACGCCGAGAGTCATGACCAGGCCCTGGTAGGGGATAAGACCTTGATCTTCCGGATGGCCGACGCCAATATGTACACCGACATGGACAAGGCCATGCACAACCCCACCATTGACCGGGCCGTCGCCCTGCACAAGATGATCCGTCTGCTGACTCTGGCCGGAGGCGGCGAGGCGTATCTGAACTTCATGGGCAATGAGTTCGGACATCCGGAGTGGATCGACTTCCCCCGGGAGGGCAACAACTGGAGCTTCTTCTACTGCCGCCGTCAGTGGAGCCTGCGGGACAACGGCTATCTGAAATATCAGTGGCTGGGCGACTTCGACCACGACATGATTCTCATGGCCAAGCGGAAGGGACTGTTCCAGCAGCGCATGGCGGACCTGAAGCTGCTCCGGGAGGAGGACAAGCTCCTGGCCTTTTACCGGAAGGGGCTGCTCTTTGCCTTCAACTTCAACCCCACCGAGTCCTTTACCAACGCGCTGGTGCCGGTGCCCAACAACGCCGACTACACCGTGACCCTGTGCACCGACGACGAGAAGTACGGCGGTCAGAACCTGGTGGAGCACATGACCTACCCCGCCAAGGCGTTTGACGGACAGTACTTCGTGGAGCTGTACCTCCCCGCCCGGACGGCCGTCGTCCTCAGGGAGGGCCGGGTGCGCAAGGCGACTGCAAAGAAGCCCGAAACCAAGTAATTATAACCGAATTTGACACAAATGCCGCCGCCGGAGCTGACTCCGGCGGCGGCTTGTGTCATTTTTCCGGCAAATTCGACTCATAGTCGAATATATACCGTCCACAGGCGTTGAGGATCTTCGTGTGTCCATATTCCCGCCAGCGGGGGAGCTTGTATCCGTAATTCAGATGGACGTGGCCGTGAACCATATAGCTGGGCTGGTATCGCTCCATCATCCGGTTAAACGCGGTAAAACCGATATGGGAGGGGGAGGACTGATCGTCTCCCAGACTGAAAGCGGGGGAGTGGGTCAGCAGGATGTCAAAGCCCCTGTGCCGGGCGATCTCCAGCCACAGCCTGCGGCAGCGCCACTCCATCTGCTGCTGGGTATACTGGTGGGGCCCCGGATTATACCGGATGGACCCGCCCAGCCCCAGGATACGCACCCCGTTGTGGACGTAAATACGGTCCTCGATGCACTCGCACCCCTCGGGGGGCACCGCCTCGTAGTGGTCGTGGTTGCCGTGGACATACAGCAGGGGACAGTGGGCCATGGTCACCAGAAAGGTGAGGTATCTGGCGTCCAGGTCCCCCGCTGCCAAAATCAGGTCGATATCGTCCAGCCGCCCCGGCTGGTAGTAGTCCCAGAGGGATTTGTCCTCATCGTCTGCGATTGTCAGGATCTTCATGCCTCTGTCTGCTCACCCTCCGCCGTCGGGGCGGGAGTCGGCGTCTCCACCGCCTCCTTGGCCACCTTTTCCACGCCGACCACGTCCACCGTGGCCTTGCCCTCATAGCTCAGCTGGCTGTAGGAGGGCAGCGTGCCCTCCACGTTCTCCGCCAGCCAGTCCATGGTGATGATCTCCTCCGGGGTGGCGGAGTCGTTCTCGCTGCCGTGAATCACCGTCTCCTGGGAGCGGAGGAAACCGTCAAAGGGGTGGAGCTGGCCGGACTGAATGGCGCCGCCCACCATCCGGGCCAGCTTTCGCACACTCACCGGCAGCTTGTCCGAGCAGATGACCTCCACCACGCCGGAGGACATCCCCCACCAATAGTTCCGGGCCTTATTTTTGTCCCCGTCCTCCCGGAAGGTGCCGTTGAGGACGCTGCGGATGATATACTCATAGTAGAGGCCCCAGTGCCATACCGGCATGGCCAGAGACTGCCGCCGCTCCCTGTCCATATAGAACAGACCGAAGGCGCTGGCGTCGTCGCTGTTGGGTCGGTTCATATCCCGGCCAGAGATCAGGTGGACATTTTTGTTCAGCAGAAGCTCCACCGCCTGGGAATAGCCGTCGTTCATCCACTCCAGATGCACCTTGGCCCGGGGATTCACCATCTGTGCCCCCAGGGCAAAGGCGTTGATGCCCGCAATGACGCCATAGATGGGGTAGTCGCAGATATACCCCACCTGCCCGTCCACTGCCAGAGAGCCTGCAATGGCTCCGGTGATAAACTTCGCCTCATACGCCCGGGCATAGTAGGTGCGGATGGCCCGGTGGGAGGTGTTCAGGGAGCAGTTCATCAGAATGACCTCCGGGTGGTCCACCGCCACCGCCAGGCTGGAGTTGAGCAGCCGGGGGGTAGTGGTGAAAATCAGGTCGGCTCCGTCCTCCACCGCCTGCCGGATATGCTCCGCCGGGTCGCCCTCCAGGGCGTTGCAATAGCTCCGGGTGGCGATCTGGCCCTCAAACACCTGCTCTACATGGCGGCGGCCCAGCTCATGGAGATAGGTCCAGCCGGACTCCTGGGCGGTCTTGTCGTGGACAAAGGCCACGTTCAGCGGCTCCTTTCCGCCGGTCAGGGTGTCCGCCAGCTTTTTCACCCAGGTCTTGTGCCCAAAGGAGGGGCTCAGCACCAGCTCGATGGGCTTCTCCTCCCGGAGAAGGACGACCTCCTCCCAGATCTTGGTCAGATTCTGCCGCAGCTCCTGACCGGTCATCTCTCTGGCCTTGTCATAGCCGTAGATATTCAGGAAGATCAGCACCGCGTCTGCCGGAGTGGCGGGGAGCTTGTCCCCTCCCAGGGACTCAAAGCCCTGGCGGAAATGGTAGTAGAACCGCTGGAAGGCCCGTTCGGCCTCCTCTGTCCAGCTCTCCTGGGGCTTTTTGCCCACCATCTGTTGGAGCTTTTTGTAGCTGCCCAGACGGCTGAGCCAGATATAGTTGATGCCGCTGAGCTTGTTAAAGTCCAGATATTCGTAATAGAGCCTGTTGTCGGGCGCGTCCGTTCTGGGAGGCAGCACCCGGGTGACGATGGCCGGAATGAATACGGCGTCAAAATATTTCAATACGCTGACCCGCTTATTGCCCTCCTGGACATAATAGCGGTTCATGTACTCATAGACGACGACGCTGTCCCGGATGCCCTCATTGAGATGCGCCTTGCACAGCTTTTCCCATTTCACACTGAACTCGGAGCTGGCCGGGAGCAGGGGCATAAAATTCCGGGCAAAGGAGGTGGTCCGTCCCGCCGTCCGGGTGCCCACCACGTTCTCCGCCGGGATTTGGACGGAACCCAATTCCACCAGATTGTACTCATTATAGCTGGGCAGGATATCGTCCAGGACAGGCAGATAGGGGTACTCGCCCCGTTGGATGCAGGCACGATATTCCTTTGTCCCCAGCTTCAGGGCATTGGGATAGGTCAGTTCGCTCATGAAGTTCCCTTCCTTTCATCGCTGCGCTGTTGCATGTCTGTCTCCCATGCGGGCTGCTCCGCACAGAGTATGCTTTTGTCAGGCATCATTATAGAGTATCCCCTGTTCCTGCGTCAATCGTCAGAAAAGCAAAAGTGAGCTGCCCCTTTCTCCCCTCCCATTGACCGTCTTTTCTTTATGCGACTTACTTTTTAAAAAATAAATCAAAAATGGGGTTGACAAAAGGCTGTTCCTATGCTATTATTATCTCAGCCAAAAGAAAGGCGATCACAAACCGGCAGAAGCCGGGATCCCGAGATGAGCCAAGGCCCATCGAAATATACGAGCTTTTGAGAGACAGATCGATCCGACAGTTCCGGTAATCGGCCCAGAAGGGGCATGGACATCAAAGAGGATGTCAAATCGTTGCGGCAGGTAAGGCGGCGCAATCATCAATCAAAAGGAATCGGGACTCGTAAATCTGGGAAAGCGAGGTAAACAACGGATGCTAGATACCAAGAATTCACAGTGCTGACCCCTATCCATGGAAGCGGGATAGGGGTCACACTATGTTCCAGGATCAATTCCGTTGGATACCTGCTGTTTGAGGCATTTTGATGAAGAGGAGCGGATGAGGATGACAATACTGGAAGAGGCGATCCTGTTTGCCGTGGAGGCCCACAGTGGCGCCGTTCGCAAGGGAAGTACAGTGCCTTATATTCTCCATCCTCTGGAGGCTGCCGCTATCGCCAGCACCATCACGGAGGATCAGACCGTCCTGGCTGCCGCCGTGCTCCATGACGTGGTGGAGGATACCCCCTGCACGCCGGAGCAGCTGGAGGCCCGGTTCGGCCCCAGTGTGGCGTCTCTGGTGGCTGCCGAGACGGAGGACAAGCGCCCTGGCCAGACGCCGGAGTCTACCTGGCGCGTCCGGAAGGAGGAGGCCATCCGCCATCTCCGCCAGGACCCACGCCGGGAGGTCAAAATCATCGCCATGGGGGACAAGCTCTCCAATCTGCGAGCCATGTATCAGGCCCTCACACGGGAGGGGGATTTTCTCTGGACCCGTTTTCACCAGCAGGACCCCCTGGCCCACTGCTGGTACTACCGGGAGGTAGGGGCTGCCCTGGACTGCCTGCGGGATTATCCCGCCTGGCGGGAATACTGGCAGCTCTATGAACAGATCTGGCCAGGACAGCCCCTGCCCTGAACGGACAGCAGTCAGAGCGGGCAGCTCATGACGCCAGCCGTAATCCCATTTTCGCTCCCCGCGGCGGCGTTTCATGAGGATTCTTTGCAGCTGCATCAGGCTGTCAAAAAGTAACGCTATGGAACGCAGAAAGGCAAAAAAACCGCTCGAATCATCATCAATTCGAGCGGTAAAGTTGAGAGCTAACGGTGGGAATCGAACCCACAACCTTCTCATTACGAGTGAGATGCTCTGCCATTGAGCCACGTTAGCATTTGCAACTACGTTACCTTATCACATTTTACGAATTCCGTCAATCCCCGAAATGGGAAAATCGCCGGGAGAATTTTCAGAGCATTGCGACACAGATCGGCAGGAGCGGCTGACGAAAACCGCCGTCAGCGCCGAGGACGTATTTGCGCGGCGATGCCCTGAAATTTTTGGTTCTCTGTCAAGAGTTGGGGTAGAGAAAAAACAGAATCAGGCATACAGGAC